>NZ_CP104694.1:5542133-5847642 GCF_025398735.1 Tahibacter amnicola | reverse complement strand
CAGCGACGCATTGAAGCGCTGGGCCAGCGCTGCCATGCGCTGGCCAGCGGACAGGAAATGCCGCGTGGGCTCCCGGCGATCGGCGACGAGTTTGACCGGGTCATCGAGGAATTCGACCTGGTCGCGCAGCGGCTGCGCCAGACCGCTGCCGAGCGTGAAAGCGCCTTGCATGCGCTGACCGAGTCCAACGCGCGGCTGGAGTCACGTGTTGCCGAGCGCACGCGTGAGATCGAAGCTGCCAGCGGGCAGCTCAAGGCGGAAATCGAAAATCGCCTCCAGGTCGAGGCGCTCCTGGCCGAAGCGGCGTTGACCGATCCCTTGACCAGCCTGCTCAATCGTCGCGCCATGATCGAAATGCTGGCGCAGGCCAGCAGCGACAGCCGGGGCCAGGGCGGTTTCTGCATGCTGCTGGCCGATATCGATCATTTCAAACGTATCAATGACAACTATGGGCACAATGTTGGCGACAAGGCGCTCGTCGCCGTCGCGCAGCAGCTCGACGCGTTGCAGGGCGACAGTCGTCATGCGGCGCGCTGGGGCGGCGAGGAGTTCTTCCTGGTCCTGCCCGGAACAGCATTGACCGACGCCTGCCGCCGCGCGGAGGAGTTGCGCAGCAGGGTGGAGAAGATGACCGTGCCCGCGGCGCCTGGCCTGCGCGTCACCATCAGTGTCGGCGTCGCCGAGCTGCAGTCGGGCGAACCGCTGGAAGATTGCCTGCGTCGCTGCGACCAGGCGCTCTACCGGGCCAAGGACGCCGGGCGCAACACGGTCGTGGCGGCGCGCGGCAATCTCTTTGCGACGATGTCCTGATCAGCCGCGCGCAATTATCCACAAGGCAAGAACGCAAAAAATTGCTGCCGTCGCGATGCGTGCGGCGCGCAGCGGCAGCCGCTCGGCCAGACGGGCGCCCAGGAACACCACCGGCACATTGGCCGCGAGCATGCCGAATGTTGTTCCCACGATCACCTGCCAGAGTGGCGGGTACTGTGCCGCCAGCACGACCGTGGCGACCTGCGTCTTGTCACCCATCTCGGCGAGGAAGAACGCGATGGTGGTCGCCACCAGCACGCCGTGGCGGCTGCTGGAATCGGCCTGGTCGTCCGCTTTGTCCGGCACGAGCGCCCAGGCCGCCACGCCGAGAAAACTGAGGGCCACCAGCCAGCGCAGCACCGGTGGCGTGAACCACTGGGCCACGATCGCGCCGGCCCAGCCCGCCAGCGCATGGTTGGCGAGGGTGGCAATGAGGATGCCTCCGCAGATCGCCCACGGCTTCCGGTAGCGGGCGGCGAGAATCAGCGAGAGCAGTTGGGTCTTATCACCGATCTCGGCGATGGCGACGGCGAACAGGGCGACCAGCAGTGCCGGCATGTTGAACCTTTGGGGGCGGGGCGAAGGGACGCAATGACACGCCGGCGTCGCCCCGACCGGGTGCGCCCGCATGCCAAAGGTCTCGCCGCACGCTGAGCGTGCCCTGCGCCATGATCCGTTCCGATCAAGTGTGTTGACGCAGATTCCGCGACGAAGCCGCGGCCGGCTACTCCCCGATGGAGTGCGCGGATTCTAGGTGACGCCGGCGCAACGGGAAACACCGCAGGTCCGGACAAGCTGTCGCACGGGTTCCCTCGGATCCGGGCCGAAACCGGCAGGTTTTCTGGCGGGACAATGACTTTTGCCAGCCCGCCTTATCAACTGCCTGAATCTCTGGAACACTTGCGCCGGGTCCGCCGCACGCGTGACGTGCCCCGCGGCCCGTTCCCCCCTCACTCCTCATCTGCAAGGTGTCCATGGGTACCACCCGTTCCCGCCTGGTCCGCGTAGTGGCCGTCCTGGGTGGAATGGCCGCCCTGCTGGCGGCGGCCTACGGGGTACGGCACTGGGCGCGTGAAAACCGGCTTGCGCAACCGATTCCGGCCGAATTGCTGGATATCGCGCCGGTAAAGCTGGCCCGGCCGGATGCGCTGGTCGTATCGACCAGGCTGCGCGATCTCCCCCGCGACCTGCTCGCCGTTCCCCTGCTCAAGACAGCCCTCACCGAGGATCTCGTCTTCTACTACGAAGAAAACGAGGCGCTGCTCGGACTCAAAGGCAGCCTGCGCCGACTGGCCTATGAGAACCAGCTGACCACGCGGGACGAGGTGATCGGACTGATTCTTGACCAGCCCGGTGACGTGGCCCTCTGGCGCGGCCCTGATGGCCGGCTGCGCCACTGGATGATCAACGCCACACGTTCGGACTGGATCGCCGTGATGGAGACGGCCGCGCGAATGTCCGGCGGCGACAGCGGCGTATCCCAGGCGGGGAGCTTGCCAACTGCCGAAGGTGGCCAGACGCCGCTGTTCCGCTTCGAGTACGCGCACCGGGAACTGTACTTCGCGGGATTCCGCGACAAGGTGCTGGTGTTCTCCGACGCGGCCTTTCTCGAGGATGGCTTCGGCACGGCCGCCGAGAAGGCTCCGGTCTGGAAGGCACTTCTTGATGGCCGCTGGAAAGCCAATCCCCTGCGCCGCCACTTCGGCCTCGATGCGTTTGCCGGAAAGCACGCACTGGTCATCAACGCGGCGGCCATGACCTTCAACTACCAGCACGTGTTTCCCGCGCTCGAGGCGCTGCGTTTCGATTTCGACGGCACGAACTGGGGCAGCTACGTGCGCCTGGCCGGCAAGCCGGACCTTCCGCGCCAGTTCGACACCCGCGCACTGTGGGCCAGCGCGCCGGCGGATGCCAGCCTGTGTGCCGCTGCTCCGGTGGACTGGACGACGCTCAAGCCCACCTTCGAGGCGCTGCACGCCAGCGACAGCCGTGTCGATCCGGCATTGCTCGATACCCTGCGGTCGCCCGCCGCCATTTGCTGGTATCCCGAGGGGGGCTCTACAGCCCGCTGGTTCTCGTGCCGACCTCGGGCGCGATGGCCCGGAAGGAACAGTGGGCCGCACTGTTCCGCGCCAGCATCGGGAATGTTTACCAGGATGACGGCGGGGGCGCGGTGGAATCGAGCGAGGAAGAAAAAACGTATTCCTGGTCCCGCAGCATCGAGAACGACTTCGCGGCACTGACGCCGCAGCTCTCTCTGCACGGCGACTGGCTGCTGTTCTCTCCCGACCAGGCGCTGGTGCAGAACGCGCTCGCCGTGCAGGAAAAGCGCCGTCCGGCCATCGCCGATACCTTGCCCAAGGATCACCGCTACACCGCCGCGGTCATCACCCCCCAGACCTTGACCGCCCTGCTGGGCGAGCAGGTGCAGGGTGACCTGCCGGCCGAATCGGAACCGCTGTTCCAGAACGCTGCACAACGCCTGCTGTTGCCGCGCCTGGAAGCGGTCGGTCAGTTCGCACCCGTGGCGGTTTCCCTGCCGGATCCATTGGCGACCGAGACCCGTTCGTGGCAGCCGCTGCTATGGCAAAGCTTGCCCGCCGCGCGCTGATGCTGGCCTTGTTGCTCGGGATAGCCCTGGCCGTCCCGGCAGCGCCACGCGAGGCAGCGCCGTTCGATACCGAGCAGTCGCAACGCTTCCGCGCCTGGTTCACGGTGCTGGTCGCCGAGCAACTGCGCCAGGGGCCCAACCCACGCTGGTCGCACCGTGACTGCGCGGGTCTTGTGCGTTTTGCAGTGGACGAAGCGCTGCGGACGCACGATACCCAGTGGCGGCAGCAGAACGGTCTTTTGCAGCGACGCCTGCCGCCTGAGCTGGTGCTATCGCCCGAGCAGCGCGCCTGGCGTCAGAACTGGCGGCGCGCCGACGGGTCGCGGGGCGCGTACGCGGCGGCGTTCGCGCTGGTGCAGGAAAACAGCACCTTCGTGTCCCGGGACCTCCACCAGGCACAGCCCGGCGACCTGCTCTATTTCGACCAGGGTGATGACCAGCACCTGATGATCTGGATGGGCGACTACATCGCCTACCACACCGGCAAGAACACCAAACACGATTCCGGATTGCGCGCCGTGAGCGCGCACCAGCTATTCACCTGGAGAGATGTGCGTTGGCAACCGCGAAGCGACAATCCCAATTTCGTCGGCATATTCCGGCTGCGTTTCTTGTCGCGCTGAGCCTGGTCCTTGGCGCGCCCTCGCGAGCCGCGGAGGCCGTCGCGCACGTGCCGGCCAACCTGTCGAGCGGCTACCGGTCCGTGGCCGGCGCGCCGTTCTTCGTGCTCGCCGACAGTGGGTTCACGACCCGGGACGAGGCGCGCGTCCGCCTGGAAGGCGACCCGTGGTCGATGGAAGACTACGCCGGCATCGACATCGTCCTCTACCGCGTGCCCAATCCGATGACCTTCCTCAAGGCGCAGAAAGACCTGCACCGGGTCAGCGTCGCCGGGGAGTACACCGGGGAGGGCCTTGCCAATGTGCTGGCCTATCTGTGGGACCGCTGGTTCAAGCAGTCGCGGATGAGCTGGCAGCAGCTGTTCACCGTGCAGTCGCGGCGGGCGGTGGTGGAGACAGTGCCCACGCTCAAGCAGGATGACTACCGCACCTTCGGGCCGCAGTACCAGTCCTTGCCGCGCTATCGCCCGCTCAAGCAGTTCGAGTTTGTCTCGCGCTTCCGCTATCCGGTACAGCAGGCCCGTCCGATCAAGCCGCCCGACGACACAAAGCTGGAAGGCAGCAGCTCGAACTTCGTCGAAGCCAGCGCCGGCAATGTGTACGTGCCGCTGGGCAAGCTCACGCCGGGCCTGTATTTCGTCGAGGCCTATCTGGCAGATCACCGGGCCACGACGCTGGTGTTCGTTTCCGACACCATTGCGGTGACCAAGACTGCCAGCCGTTCGCTCCTGGTATGGACGGCCGACAAGACCTCCGGCGAAGCCGTCGGTAATGCGGATGTCGTCTGGACTGACGGCAGCGGTGTGCTCAAGAGCGGTGTCACGGATCGCCGGGGACTGCTGCACTTGGAGCACGATGCCCCCCAGAAGAGTTATGTCATCGGGCGTGACCGTGCCGGCGGCGTCTTCGTGTCGGAGAATTTCTACTACGACAGCGAAATATACGATACGAAAGTGTATCTTTTTACCGATCGTCCACTGTACAAGCCGGGCGATACGGTGCGCATCAAGGCGTATGCGCGGCATTTCACGGGCGCGCGCGAGTCACGGCCGATCGAACCCATCGACGGGCAGCTGGAGATGGTCGATGCGATGGGCCAGGTGGTGATGAGCCGGCCACTGCGGGTCGCGCCCGGTGATGGTGGCGACCTCGCCATGCCTTTGCCGGACAATGCCGTGCTCGGCGGATACGAATTGCGCCTGCGCCACGGGCGTTCCGTGTACGGCGGCGCGTTCCGTGTTGCCAACTACGCCAGGCCGCATTTCCAGGCAGATATTTTGTTCGATCGCCCGGATTTCCGTCCGGGTGAAGCGGTCACCGGTCGCGTCGCGCTGCGCTATGCCGACGGCACACCCGTGCGCGAGGCCACCGTGACCCTCGGCCTGAAGTCCCAGGCGCTGTCGATGGTGGCCGGCGAGGCGGCAGGTTCCGGGCGTTTCCCGATCAAGCTGGACGACCAGGAAATCAGTGTCGGCAAGGACGGCACTGCCACGTTCAGCCTGCCGGCGGCCAGCGTGCCAAGCCGCTACGTGCTGCAGGCACATGCGGCGGAGCGCGGTACTTTTCCCGTCGTGGCCGAGGCGGAGATCGTGTTGCAGGCGGGTGCCGCCAGCCACACCATCACGCCATCAGCGTCTGCAGATCCGGACGCCCCGGTGACGTTCCGGATCTCGGATGGCAAAGGTGCCGGCGCGGCGAAGACCTGGGAGGCGATCCGCCTGGAGGACCGCAGCACGCTGAGCGGCAAGGTGGACGCTGTGAAGGGCGAGTTCACCGTCGCCTTCGACAAACCCGGCGGCTACAGCGTGTTCGTCCGCGACAACGACGGAAAAGTCATCGCGCAGACGGCTTACACGCGTACGGGAGCGGCAGCGGCAACCCTCCAGGGTATCCGCCTGCGCAGCGACAAGGCCCGCTACCAGATCGGTGACACGGCGCAGATCGAGATCACATTCCCGCAGGATGTCAAAGACGCCCTGCTGACCCTCGAGCGCGACCAGATCGATCTGTTCGCACTGGGGACGGCGGCCGAGGGCTGGCTGTCAGTAAAGCGCGACAGTGCACGCCAGTGGAAGGTCAGCGTACCGGTGAAGTCAGACTACAGCCCGAACATGAGTTTCTCGGTGCTGGCCGTTGGTGCGGGAACCTACGAATTCCAGAACCTGGGCCTGCTCGTCGCGCAGCCGTCCATTGACCTGGCGATTACATCGGACAAACCGGTCTACCGTCCCGGCGAAACGGTCGAAGTAACCATCGCCGCGAGCGTTTCTGGCAAGCCGGTGTCAACGGTGCTGACCGCTTCCGTGGTGGACGAGATGGTGTACGTCCTGCAGCCGGAAGTGGCGCCGGGCATCTTCGACTTCTTCTATCACCCGCGTCGCAACAGCGTGCGCACCACCTCCAGCCTCAATTTCTATGGCTACGATCTGGCCTGGACGCCGGAAGGCAGCCAGCTCGGTGGATTTGCCTATCGCCAGCGCGACACCAAGATGCCGCTGCGCTCGCGCCGCGAAAACATCGACACGGCCGCCTGGGAGCCGACGCTGCGCACGAACGACCAGGGCAAGGTGAGCTTCCGCTTCGTGATGCCCGATTCCCTGTCGCGCTGGCGCATCACGGCGCGGGCGCTCAGCAGCGATGCCGTCGCCGGGCAGGGAACGGCGCACCTGCGCTCCAGCAAGCCCGTCTCGCTACGCTGGACCGGTCCGACGCGCTTCCGCGGCGGCGACAAACCCGTGGTTGGCGTCGCGGTGTTCAATGAAACCGCAGAACCGGTGACGGCGCAGCTCGCCGTCGACGGAATCGACTCGGTTGATCCCCTGCGAACGATCACGCTGGCGCCAGGCGCGAATGTCCAGACGCTGTCGCTGTCGCCGGCGCAATCGACGACCGCCACATTGACCCTGAAACAGGGGGATGCGGTAGCCGACCGGCTGGAAGTGCCGATCCGCGTCGACACGGCAACCTGGTCGTCAACGCAGGCACTGGTGGTGAAGTCAGACGAAGCACTTTCGCTGCCCGCCGACGCACGGCAGATACAGATACGAAGTGCGTCCACCGTGCAGGACGTATTCGGCGCGGTCGCCGACGAACTGGTCAGCTACCCCTACGGCTGTGTGGAACAGACCGCCAGCCGGTTGATTCCACTGGCGATGAGCCTTCAGATGGTACCCCGGGAAGCGGCCGGCAGCGCCATGGCGCTACGTCTTGCGCAGCGAATCCAGACCTCGCGCGGTCGCCTGGCGGCGATGGCGGGTCCCGACGCGCGATTTACCTGGTGGGGCGACCAGACCGCCGGGCCGGACGGCAAGCCGGATCTGCTGCTCAACAGCTACGCCTACTTTGCCGACTGGCACGCCAGCCGCAGCTTGTCGCTGGCACTGCCGGACGCGCATTGGAAACGCCTGGTTGAGGTCTACCAGGCATCGGCGGCGGATGCGCCGGTTCTGCATCGCGCACTGGCGATCTGGATGATGCGCGAGATGGGCCTGCCGACGGCCACACTGCTGGAAGGCCTTGAATCCGCGCTACGCAAGAACACCGAGCTGCCGGCCTGGAGTGCCGCCGCCGGCGCGCCGGAGCGGTTCATGCTGGTCGATCCTGCCGCGGACCGCCAGCCATGGTCTGCACGCGTGGCTGTGTTGCTCTGGCGTGCCGTTGCCGCGAACTCGGTCGATGCGGTGCTGATTGCGCAGGCAAAGCAGGCCGAGGCGGATCTCTCCGGCGGCAGCGCCCTGTCGCAGGCCATCGCGGGGGCATTGGCGGCGACGCCCAGCGTCGAGCGCGTGCGCGATACCCTGCAGCAGCTCGGCCCCGATGCGCCGACCATGGAGCGCGCGCTGGTCTTGGCGTGGTTGCACCGGGCGGTGCAGCGCGCCGCCTCCAGCGAGCAGCCCACCTGGACACTCGGCGAGAACTGGCAACGGGAAGACAGCGCGACCGGGCCAGTGTGGATTTACCGTGGACCGGATGTGCCTCAGGCGCTGCAATTCACCCAGGCGCCGGCACAGTCGGTATCGCTGCGGGTGAGCTACGACGCCGCGGAGCCCGCCGGAATGCCGCTGTCGGTGAGCATCGAGCGTCACCTTTACAAGGTGGGCGGAACCGGCACGTCCGGTGAATTCGAGATTGAACCGGTCATGGGCGAGCTCGAGGCCAACGCCCTGTACGTGGATGAAATCGTGCTCAAACGCGACGGTGCCGCAGTGCCCTATGGTCTGATCGAAGTGCCTATCCCGCCGGGTACGCAGCTGGAGCCCCAGCGGTTCGGCTTTGCGATTGGTGGTTTGAGCGACCTGGTCGAGCCGGGCGAGGGCGAGGAACCACTGGATGTGAACGGCGAACCGGTGCTCAACGCCGCGGCAGTGCTCAGCCCGAACCGCGCTCAGGTGTTCGACACCTACTACGCGGTGCCGGTCGAGCAGCTGTCCGGCAAGCACGTCGTACGGCATCTTCTGCGCCTGGGCGGGAAAGGGCAGTACGCAGTGCCAAAGGTCAGGTTTGTGCCGATGTACACGCCGGCCACCCGCGCCGTCGAGTCGGAAAGTCCTGGCCCGTGGGTGATCCGATGAGCGCATGGCTGTCAGCCTGGGTGGCGTTCCTGGGAATGGCCGGCGGCCACGGTGTGCCGGCCGATGCGCCGTGTGTTCGCGAGCCTCAGCTGGAGCAGTGGCTGGCGCACCAGCAATCGCGCTGGGTGTCGCGGCTCGCGCGCGAACCGGGCTATGCACACCCCGCACAGGTCAGCGTATGCCGGCTGCGGGCCCGCCGTCCCTATACCGATATCGCGCGTGGCCGGATCTTTGCCAATGCGCTGCGCACCGAGAATGACGAGGTGGCTTTCATCCATGAATACCTGCATCTGGCGCTGCGCGATCATCCGCGCAGCGGCGACGAAAACTACATTGAAACGCTGGCGCGGGAGTTGGCCCATGGGGCGCAGTAGAGGCGTGCTGATCGGCCTGGCGGGCGTCCTGGCGTCGTCCGCCGCGGGCGCAGCGGACGACGCGTCGATTCGCTTCGACGCGCCACAGGCCGGCTGGCGCAATTCCACGCTGGATAACGCCACGCAAACCTTCCAGCAATCGGTGCACTACCCGGCTTCCGATGTGAACACACCGGAAGGGCAGAGCCGCTTCGCTCTGATCGCAGGCTCCGTAAAGGCGAACGCGAAGGATGCCGGGGGCGGACCTGCTTCCGGCCCGTACACCCTGGTGGTCAATGGCGTGCCGATGCCGATCCGGATCGACGACGCGGGCAATTTCTCGCGGCCGTATTCGTTCGGTCCCGGCTCCAACAATGTGGAAATAGCCAGTCCCGACGGCGCTGAACGTAGCCGCGTGCAGTTCTACGAGGCGCAGGACAACAAGATTCCCGCCAAAGTGCGCGTTGTTCTGTCCTGGGATAGCGACAACAGTGACCTGGACCTGCACGTCCTCACCCCGGACGGACAGCACTGCTGGTACGGCGAGCGCGTGATTCCCAACGGCGGTGCGCTGGATGTGGATGTCACCGACGGCTATGGCCCGGAAATCTTCGCCACGCCCGCCATCACACCGGGCATGTACTACGTTTACGTCAACTACTACGGTGGCTCCGGGACGGATTCACCCGGTTCGCCGGCGACCATCACGGTGGCCACGGTGACCATGATCACCGACGAGAACACGATTCACGAGAAGCGCCAGTCGTTTGTCGTGCCGATGCGGCGCGAAGGCGAAATCACGCTGGTCGGCAGCTTTGTCTACGCCGCGCGCTAGCTAGCGCCCGGCGTCGAGATCGACGCCGGGCGTGGCTCGCCTGGGCAGGATCAGAAATCCTTGGCGCGATCTTCGTCGTGCCGTTGCTCGATCGGTGCTTTCGGAAATTCGTCACGGGTGATCTTGCCGTTGCGGTCGCGGTCGAGGCTGGCGAACTGGCGCGCGCGCAGCGAATCGCGATTGAGTTCGTCGCGGGTGATGAATCCGTCGTTGTTCTGGTCCAGCACGCTGAATTCCGCGCCGACATTACTACCGACGGGGTTCTGGTCGGAGCCGCGCGGCCGGTTGGGACGCTGTTCGGACGGATCGGTCTGATTGAGCTGTTCGGGTGGCGAGGTCTGCGCGGACAGCGTGCTGGCGCCGGCAATGCACAGGCCAGCCATGATGAGAGCGATGGACTTGCGCATGAGGGTGCTCCTTGCAATGAAATAGCGGGGACGCGATGGGTCCGGGAAGACGGGGCAGCAGCTTGAAACGGGCGATGGCGGTCAGCGCTTCTTGGCGTCGAGATTCTTGGCCATCTGGAGGTGATGCTCGATCTTCGGCAAGGTTTCCTTGGCGAAGTTGCGCAGCTCGGGCGCATCGGCCTTTTCGGAGGCCGCGCGGAACAATGCGACGGACTTTTCGTGGCTGTGCACCAGGTCTTTGGCGTAGGCCGCGTCAAAGTCGGCGCCCTTCTTCTGATCCAGTTCCTGTTTCACCTTCTCCGCGTCGTCGGACATCTTCTCGGGCACCTGCAGTCCCTTGGCCGAGGCGATGGACTTGAGCTTCTCGTTCACGGCTGTGTGATCCGTCACCATGGTCTTGGCAATGTCGCGAACGTCGCCGGCTTCGGTCTTCTGTTCTGCCATTGTGGAAATACGTACTTCTTTCAGGCCGCTCTTGGCTGCCTTGTCCACGAATGCCTGGTCACCGGGATAGCTCATTTCCTTGCCGGCCTTTTCGTCCGTGTTGCCGGCAGCGCTGAGGTATCCGGACGTGCCTGCCAGGGCGAGGACACCGGCGATCACAGCGGCGAGTTTGTGGATGTGTGCCATTGTCGAACTCCTTGCGAGTCAGAGGATGGCGGATTGACCGCCAGCCTGTGTGACGCAAGGGAAGGGCCAGCCCGCACAGACACACGCCGGCGGCAATCCGCCGGGAAGGATCTTGCATTTCACGCGGGAACACCGGCCGTGTCCGTCACGATGCACGGCCGGGGCATGCGACAGTGATCCGGGGGTGGCCGGACACGATGTCCTGATCAGGGCGCGTGCATGGGCCGCGCCAGTTCGGGTGCCTGGGTTGGCGCCGGCGTGCTCATGGGCGGAAACACGGCGCGCAGGATGACCGGGGCCATGGTGCGATAGATGTTGTCATGGCGCAGATCGGTTCGCGGCCGGTAGGTGCTGCGCAATCCCGCGGTGTCCAGGTGCCCCAGTACCTCTGCCAGCATCGCTGTTCCCTCGACGATACCCGGCTCCTGCGACGTGGTGAGATAGACCGTCCGGCCGGTGAGTGCATGCCGGGCCAGCGCCTCCTTGGCTTGCAGCGGCAAGGCTTTGGCATTCCACCAGAGGCTGGGGTCGAGCGCGATGTAGGTGTCGAACAGGCGGGGTTCGTGCAGCAGAGTCTCGACGATGAAAAGGCCCGCGAGCGATTCACCGATGATGGCGGTTTCCGGCGTCGTCCGGTATCGGGTGGATACCTGGGGCATCAGCTCGTCACGGATGAACTGGCGGAAGGCCGCGGATCCTCCGACCTGCGGGGCGATCTTCCGGTCGGCTTCGACCTGCGTCGGCGGTGTCAGGTCGCGGCGGCGCTGGGTGTTTTCGATACCCACCAGAAGGAACGGACGCATCGCGCCGGAACCGATCGCCGTGTGAAGTGTGCTGGCGACGTGCGGGAAATCCTCCTGCAAACCGCCGTCCGGCATGTAGAGCACCGGCAGGCGCAGCGTGGTGTCGGCGGCATAGGTGTCGGGAATGTATACATTGATGCGGCGCGTCTCTGCCACCGCCCTGGATTCGACGGTGAACTGCTGCAGCTGCGTTGCCGGCGGGAGCGCTTCCCCGGCAATGCCCGCGGTGCTGAGGGTCAGGGCGAGTCCTGCGAAAAGCAGGCGCGCGGCGCGCTGGAACAACGACATCGGAGTTCTCCCGGAAGAAGGACGACGGGGCGCCTCGCGCTGGACGGATCTGCTAGCAATGCTGGCGCCCGTCCTGCAGCAAAGCAGCGCAGTCTACACAAGCGGCGCGGTCGGACTGCGCGGTCGCGTTCAACGTGCGAGAGCGGACGGATGACATGCGGAACCAAGGCGGAGCGCGCCAGCCGCGCGCGTGGTCCGTATGTGGTCCGCGCTAACGAATAGCCGTCCGAGCATTGACTCTCGGATGAGAATGGTTATCATTCACATTCAATCTGGGATCGGGAGTAGACCATGCCGGCGACCACGTCCACCCTTGCGCTTCACACCGCCCCTGTCAGCGCGGCTGCCCGTGCTCCGGCACCGCCGGCGCAGCGCCGGATCGACAGCCGGCTGCTGCTGCGCGAATCCAAAGAGCTGGTCATCGAACACATGGGCCAGGAATACCGCCTGCGCCGCACGCGCAATGATAAGTTGATTCTTACAAAATAGTACATCTGGCGGCGATCACTCCCGGGTGACGGCGGCCGCCACAGCGCGCAAGCCAGCCTGGAACCGACTGCCATCCCGGTTCCTAAGCCAGCCACTTCCTGTGCCCGACGGAGGTGACCATGCCTGCTCCTCTCTTTCTGCGACGCCGTGTCGAACGTTTCATACCCCGGTCGGGCAAGGGCGTGTCCGCAACACCTGTTTCGCAGGCGGTGCCCCTTCTGGCGGGTTCGCGCCTGGCTGAATTTCTGCGTCGCCTGCCAGCGTTGGGACCGGTGCTGTGGCTATGGCGCGGCGGCGACGCCAAGGCGTTCGACTTCGCAAAGGTCCATGCCTGGCACGCCTTGCATCACGTCGGTCCGGACGGTGTCCACGAGGGCGTGAGCCTCGTCGCGCACGACGGGCGCGAGGTCGCCCGTCTCTGCCTGCTTCCCGACAGCGACTATCTCGGCTGGGAGCGGCTGCTCGAATCGGCGTCCGCGCCGGATTCGACCCGTGCGGCGGATATCCACCGCTGCCTGCGCGAACTGGCCTGGATTCGCAGCGGCCGCCGCTGGCAGGCAGCGCCGGTACGATTCCAGCCGTTGGCGATGGACGAACAGGACGATTACCTGCTGGTCGCGCCGGTCAAAACCCTTTCCGAATCCGGCTGGCGCCGCGTTGTCGCGATTTGCCGCACGCTGGACGCGGCGGCGCCCGTCGTACGGTCGCATTGCCTGAGCTGACCGACGCGGCCGGACGTGTCCTGCCGCGTCGCGGAACCCGTCAAACCTCGACGCCATCCGCGCGTGGCGGTGTCGGCGGTGTGGGTACCGACGGTGGTGCGGGCGGCGTTGCCGGCCTGGCCATGCGCCCGATCTCCGGCGGTTCCGGTGGCTCGGGCGCCTCCGGAGGTTCCGGTGCTTCAGGCGGCTCGGGCGCCTCCGGCGGTGGCGGCGGCAGGGCGGGGAAGAGATTCTTGAACGTCGGTGCCTTCATCGCCAGGTCCAGGCTCTTGCGCTGACGCAGTACCTTCAGTCTGA
The DNA here is from genome assembly GCF_025398735.1 of Tahibacter amnicola. Lineage (NCBI taxonomy): Bacteria > Pseudomonadati > Pseudomonadota > Gammaproteobacteria > Lysobacterales > Rhodanobacteraceae > Tahibacter > Tahibacter amnicola. The sequence goes on along the minus strand of NZ_CP104694.1, from coordinate 5,834,206 downwards.
GCTCGCTGCCCGAGGGCGCATCGCGCAGCTGCCGCATGGCGTCCTCGGGGGACGACACGGACTTGCCGTCGATAGCCTGCACGATGTCGCCACTCTTGAGCGTCGGCGCCGTTTCCGGATCGACTGCCAGTACCAGCACGCCGTCATCCGTGCCGAAATACGGCGACAGATCCTTGTTCAGCGATACCAGGTGCATACCCCACCAGGGCATGCGCATCTGCACCGAGCGCAGGGCGTGGCCGGCGATGCGCCGCGTCGTCTCGCGATCGACCACGACTTCCGGGCTGCGATGCTTCACCATCTCGTGGATACGTTGAATGTCCGGGTGGTGGACGATCTTGATCGTGTCGTCCTCGGACAGCATGTGGTCGTGCGCGATCATGCGCGGCCAGCTCCAGGCTTCCCGGCGAGCGGCCTTGACCGTGACAGTGGAGTTCTTGCCATCGCGCAGCAGACCCAGCTTTAGCTCCTGATCGATCTTCAGGTCCGACAGTGCCTTGCTGGCTGCACTGACGGATGCATCGCCGCCGTCCAGGTTCTTTCCGTCGACGGACACCAGTACATCGCCATTCTTGATGCCAGCCTTGTCGGCGGGGCCGCCCGGAGTGACCGCGGCGATCGCCACGCCCTTCTTGTGTTCGCGCAAGACGATGCCGAGGATGGCGCGTTCGCTATCACCGAGGTAGCGCAGGGCGTAGCCGCGCGGTCCGGCGTCGCCCAGTTGCCCCGACAGATCGGCCATCTTGCGGCTGATCTGGCGCATTTGCGCGCGCAGTTCGGCCAGTTCGGCACGCGCGTCGGCCTGGGCCTGGGCGGCTGCGTCCGCGGCGACCTGCGCCGACGCACGTGCTTCGGTTGCGCCGGCGCGGGCGGCGGCCACCGCCGCCGGTGTTGCGGAGGAAGAAACAGCTGCCTTATCCGTCGTCGCCACCGGCGCCGAGGGCGCAGGGGACGCAGTGGCTTTCGGAGCGGTCGAAGGTTCAGCGGCGCCGGCGGCGACGCTGGCGATGGCCAGCGTGATACCGGCCCACAGTCGCGTGAGTTTCATTGCAGACCTCTTTCGGTATTCCAGGAGGAGGGCGTTGCAGCAGCTCCGTTCGCGGCAACGCGGTTGTCAGCCAGGCTGTAGGACGTACGCACGACGGCCAGATCCCGCAGCAGTTCCACCCGCTGGCGCCACAGCGCCGCGGTCTCCGTGCTGCTTTCATTGCCGCCGGCCAGTTGCAGGTCGACCAGTGCGATCAGGTCTTCAATCTCGGTGGCGGCCATCAGGTCGGCGCCGTCGAGCGGCGCGCCCTGGCTGGCCACATCACGCAGCCACGTTTCCAGACGCTGCGAGTCACGCCGCAACTGGTCGATTTCGGTAGCCCCGGCAACCGGTGCGGCGGTGGCGACGACGGGCGTCGCCGGCGGGGTAGGGCGCAGGACGAGGAATGTCACCGCGACGGCCGCAAGCCCCGCGGCAATGGCGGCAATGCGCCAGTCCCGGCGACGCGGCTGCGCCTCGCGGACCAGGCCCTGTGCGCGCAGGGATTGCTCCAGTTGGGTCCAGACAGGGGAGGCAGGGGCGACCAGCGGCAGCTCGCGCAGCGCCGCGCCGACGGCCTCGTCGGTCAACCCGGTTGTGTCGCTGCGATCAGACATGGTGCGGACTCCGTTACGTCGGCAAGCAGCGTGCGCAGACGGGCAGTGCCGCGCGCTACTTGCGACTTTGAAAAACTGGTGGTCTTGCTGAGGGCTTCGGCGATCTCCGGATGGGAGTAACCCTCGACATGGAACAGCCACAACACACTGCGTGTGACTGCCGGCAGCTTCGCCATCGCCTGTTCGAGCACGATCGCATCGGCATGCACCCAGGGCGCGGCGGTTTCCGATTCGACCTCGTCATAGACCGCGTCGAATTCCAGCCGCTTGTCCTTGCGCAGCCGCATCAGTGCCTCGTTGAGCGCGATCTGCCGCAACCAGCCCCAGAAGGGCGCGTCGCCGCGGAACTGGCTCAGGCGCTGGAACAGCTTGAGCATGGCATCGTGAAGGATCTCCCTGGCCACGTCCGCGTCGTTGAGCAGGCGAAAGGCCATCGAATAGACCGGCCGCTCGAACAGCCGGTAGATCTGCTCGAAGGCCCGCAACTCGCCACGCTGCGCGCGTTCGAGCAGGGATTGGGGGACATCAATGGCGAAGGATGATCGTTCCACGGCGACATAGATGCGCCGGATACCGGATCGGTCGCAAGGGGGCGCGCAAGGACGTCGCGGCGGAGCGTCCGGACACCGGACAGCAGTCGCGGTCGCCTGTCCGCACCCGTGTCCGCGGACGGGCATACGGGCGAGAGATTCCAGTAAATTTCTTTACAATCATGGCTTTATTGATTGGCACGCCGATTGCTAAATACCGTCCGAACCCGCCCCGACTGGTTGGAGGCGGACACCCGAACGGAGCTCGACCATGATCCGCGATACCTCGGCCCAGGACAGACCGATGACCCAGCCGGCCACCGCGCCGGCGCGCCGCCACTGGAAGTTCATCGCCATTGCGGCAGGCGTGCTGCTGCTGGGCGGCTGGGTGGCACCAGGCATGCTGCGGACCCTGGGTTCGGGTGCCTCCTTCAGCCTGGAGCGTCTGCGCGTGGCCGAGGTCAAGCGCGGCAACCTGGTGCGCGATATCTCGGCGCAGGGGCGCGTGGTCGCGGCGGTCAGCCCGACGCTGTACGCCCAGGCGGCAGGCACGGTGACCCTGGCAGTCCAGGCTGGCGACAAAGTGGAAAAAGGGCAAATCATCGCCGAGGTCGTGAGCCCCGAACTGACCAACCGCCTGGCGCAGGAACAGGCGTCGCTGCAGAGCCTCGAACTGGAAACCGAGCGCGCCAGCATCACCAATCGCAAGCAGCAGCTGGCGACCCAGAAGGCGGTCGACCAGGCCCAGATCGACCGGCAGACCGCGGCACGTGAAGTCGAGCGCACGGAGAAGGCCTTCACGCTGGGTGCGCTTCCCAAGCTGGACGTCATGCGCGCCACCGATGCCCTGCAGAAGGCCGAAGTCACGCTGGCACACGCCAACAAGGACGCGCAGCTGGAACGCGAAAGCCTGGATTTCGAACTCAAGAGCAAGCGCCTGACACGCGATCGCCAGCGCCTGCTGGTGGCCGACCTGCAGCGCCAGGTCGACGAGCTGAAGCTGCGCGCGCCAGTGTCCGGCCAGATTGGTCAACTGCTGGTGCAGCAGAAGGCCAACGTCGCGGCGAACGCCCCGCTGATGACCGTGATCGACCTGACGGCGCTGGAAGTGGAAGTGCCGGTGTCCGAGACCTTTGCACGCGACCTGGCCATCGGCATGCCGGCCGAGATCGTCAATGGCGCCGACCGCTACGTGGGCGAGCTCTCTGCGGTGAGCCCGGAAGTGGTGAACGGCCAGGTGAATGCCCGCGTGCGTTTCACCGACAAGAAGCCGGACGGCCTGCGCCAGAACCAGCGCCTGTCCACCCGCATCCTGATCGACGAACACCCGAACGTGCTGATGGTGGAGCGCGGGCCCTTCGTCGATTCGGGCGCCGGCCGCGTGGCCTACGTGGTGCGCGACGGCATGGCCGAGCGCCTGGCGATCGAGGTGGGCGCCACCAGCCTCAACGCCGTCGAACTGGTGTCCGGCGTGAAGGAAGGCGATCGCCTGATCATCTCCGGCACTGACGATTTCAAGGGCGCCGAACGCGTCGCCCTGTCCCGCTGATTCTTCATCCGCGCGATCCCGACGATCGCAGCACCTCTTTGACGTGGTCCCGAACTGGAGTACGACATGCTGAAAATGAACCATCTTTCGAAGGTGTACCGCACCCACCTGATCGAAACTCACGCCCTGCGCGACTTCTCCATCCATGTGCGCGAAGGCGAGTTCGTGGCGGTGACCGGTCCGTCTGGTTCGGGCAAGACGACCTTCCTCAACATCGCCGGCCTGCTCGAAGAATTCAGCGGCGGCGAGTTCTGGATCGACGGTGTCGACGTGCGCGGCATGAACGACGACCAGCGCTCGCGCCTGCGCAATGAAAAGATCGGCTTCATTTTCCAGGGTTTCAATCTGATTCCGGACCTGAACCTGTACGACAACGTCGATGTGCCGCTGCGCTACCGCGGCTACAACGCTGCCGAGCGCAAGCGCCGCATCGAGGAAAACCTGGGTCGCGTCGGCCTCGCTTCGCGCATGAAGCACTATCCGGCGGAACTGTCGGGCGGCCAGCAGCAACGCGTTGCGATCGCCCGCGCGCTTGCCGGCTCGCCGCGCCTGCTGCTCGCCGATGAACCGACCGGCAACCTCGATTCGCTGATGGCGCGGGGCGTGATGGAGCTGCTGGAAGACATCAACCGGCAGGGCACGACCATCATCATGGTCACCCACGATCCGGAACTGGCCGCCCGCGCGCAGCGCAACGTCCATGTGATCGACGGCCAGGTGACGGATTTCGACGACGAGCCGCGCCTGCGCGTGCCGTCTGCTTCCGGCTCCCCGGTGGCGGCGTAAGGAGCGACCATGTTTGCCTACTACCTGCAACTGGGACTGCGCAGCTTGAAGCGCAATCCGATTCTCACGCTGCTGATGGTGTTCGGCATCGCGCTGGGTATCGGCACCAGCATGACCAGCCTCACCGTGTTCTACCTCATGGGCAGCGATCCGATTCCCTGGAAGAGTGACAAGCTGTTCATCGCCCAGGTCGACAGTTGGGATCCGCTCCAGGCGTTTGACGAACCCAATCTGCCGCCCGACCAGATGACATACCGCGATGCATCCACCCTGGTGGAAGACGGCAAGGCCGATCGCCAGACCGCGATGTACAAGATCGCCTGGCCGGTGCAGCCGGAAAATCCCGAGATCAAGCCGTTCATGGGGTTGGGCCGCGCGACCTATGGCGACTTCTTCCCGATGTTCGATACGCCTTTCCTCTACGGCAACGGCTGGGATCGGGGCGGTGACAAGGAGCATGCGCGCGTCGTGGTGCTCAGCCGTGAAACCAACGAGAAGTTGTTCGGCGGCCAGAACAGCGTCGGCAAGCGCGTCAAGCTCAACGATGTCGAGTTCACCGTCGCCGGCGTGCTCGATACCTGGGAGCCGCGCGTCAAGTACTACGACCTCACCAATGGCACGCTCAACGATTCCGAAGACTTCTACGTGCCGTTCACCACCTCGATCGAGCTGAAGACGAATTCGGCCGGCAACAACAATTGCTGGAACAACAATACGGCGGAAGGCTGGGAAGGTTACCTGCAGTCCGAGTGCATCTGGATCCAGTATTGGGTCGAATTGTCCAGCGCATCGCGCGTGGCCGAGTACAGGAGCTATCTCGACAACTACGTCAACGAGCAGAAGAAGCTGGGCCGGTTCCCGCGTCCGCTCAACAATCGCCTGCACAACGTGACGGAGTGGATGGAAGTACAGAAAGTGGTGCCGCAGGACGTGCGTATCCAGGTCGGCCTGTCCTTCGCCTTCCTCGCGGTGTGCCTGGTGAACACCATTGGCCTGCTGCTGGCGAAGTTCCTGCGCAAGTCCGGCGAGATCGGGCTGCGGCGTGCGCTGGGTGCGAAGAAGTCGCAACTGTTTACCCAGTACATCGTGGAGTCGGGTGTGATTGGCGTCAGCGGCGGGTTGCTCGGCCTGTTGCTGACCTTCCTGGGTCTGACCGCCGTGCGCGCGCTCAACGAAGGTTTCGAGCAGGTTGCGCGGCTGGACTGGGTCATGGTGATCACCACGATCCTCCTGTCCGTTGCCGCGGCAATTGTCGCCGGACTGTATCCGACATGGCGGGCGTGCCAGATAGCGCCGGCCGCCCAGCTGAAAACGCAGTGAGGAACGTCATGGAAATCCGTCCGATTCTTTCCGCCCTGATGCGCAGCAAGGTCGCTTTGATCCTGATCGGCGTGCAGATCGCGCTGACCCTGGCGATCGTCTGCAACTCGCTGTTCATCATCAACCAGCGCCTGGAGAAGATGGGCCGTCCCTCCGGCATGAACGAAACCGACACGTTCATGATCACCAGCATGGGCTTCGGCACAGCCTACAATGTGGAAACTGCCATCAAGGACGACGTGGCCATGCTTCGCAACCTGCCGGGCGTCGCCGCCGCGGCGCCGACGAATACCGCACCGTTGTCCAACAGTGGCTGGTCCGAGGGCGTGCGCACGTCGCCGGAGCAGAAGCAGTCCGTGGGTTTCACCGCGATCTACTTCGGTGACGAGCACGCAGTATCCGCGTTTGGTACGAAACTGGTCGCCGGCCGTAACTTCCGCCCGGAGGAAATCACCTTCCGCGGCGAGCGTTCAGTGACCTGGCCGTCCAGTGTTCTCATGACCAAGGCGCAGGCCGAGAAGCTGTGGCCGGGGCAGGACCCGGTCGGCAAGCAGTTGTGGCTGGATGAAAACCAGCCGCCGATGACGGTGATCGGCATCGTCGAACGGCTGCAGGTGCCGTGGCCGAACATCGGCCCGGGACGCCTGAACGATTCCAATCGCGTGGAGTACTCGCTGATCGTTCCGCAGCTGGCGCCCTTCGGCAACATGTCGCGCTACATGATCCGCGCCGAGCCGGGCCGCCGCAACGAAGTGCTGAAGCTGGTCGAGGCCAAGATGATCGAGAGCAACAAGAGCCGTATCGTGCGCGATGCCAAGACAATGGAAGAGATCCGCGGTGACGGCTACCGGGAAGATCGCTCCATGACCATCATCCTGCTGGGCGTCATCACCTCGCTGCTGACCATCACCGCGCTGGGCATCGTCGGCATGGCGAGCTTCTGGGTCACGCAGCGCACCAAGCAGATCGGCACGCGCCGCGCCCTGGGCGCAACCCGCGGCGCCATCCTGCGCTACTTCCTGACCGAGAACTTCATCATCACCACCCTGGGCCTGATCCTGGGATCCCTGCTGACCTACGGCTTCAACTACTGGTTGATGACCACCAACGAAGGCCAGGTGCTGCCGATGGCGTATTTGCTGGTCGGCGTGTTGTCGATGTGGGTGCTGGGGCAGCTGGCCGTGCTCGGTCCGGCCACGCGCGCGTCCCGCGTGCCGCCGGCGGTAGCTACCCGCAGCGTGTGATTGACCGCGCTCCGGCATCCGCCGGAGCGCCACTTCCGCGGCCCGGACCCTGCGCGTGTCCGGGCTGCAACGGTTGCCGGCACAGGTTTCCGTCATCGGCAATAACCGCTACTCTCCCGCGCAACCAAACTGCGCATCGCTGCATCCAATGCAGCCTATGCGCCAGCCACCTCCTCTGACCGATCGCGAGTCCATGCGCACCGTCCTGGTGATTGACGACAATCCGTCCGTGGCTACGGCCCTGGAAATCCTGCTGTCCTTGAACGAAATCCGGACCGTTTCGGCCGTGTCACCCGACGAAGGCCTGGCACTGCTTGAGCACGAAAGCGTGGATCTGGTCATCGCCGACATGAACTTCCACCAGGACACCACCTCCGGCGAGGAGGGCGTGGTGCTGTTCCGTGCGATACGCGCCCGTTTCCCGGATCTGCCTGTCATCCTGCTCACCGCGTGGACGCGGCTGGAAACCGCCGTCGAGCTGGTCAAGGCGGGCGCGGCTGACTACCTCGCCAAACCCTGGGATGACCAGAAGCTCGTCGCCACGGTGGAAAACCTTCTGGAGCTGGCCGAATCCACGCGTGAAGTGACGCGGTTGAAGCGGGCCCGGAGCAAGAGCCAGGAGGCGCTGCGCCAGCGTTTCGATCTGCGTCATCTGGTTTTCGCCGACAGCGCCACCGAGCGTGTCGTCGAGCTCGCCTGCCAGGTGGCCCGCGCCGATCTTCCCGTACTCATCACCGGCCCCAACGGCGCCGGCAAGGAACGCATCGCGGAAATCGTGCACGCCAATTCCAGCGTCAAGGGTGGGCCTTTCGTGGCGGTGAACTGCGGCGCGCTGCCCAACGAGCTGATCGAAGCCGAGCTCTTCGGCGCCGACGCGGGCGCCTACACCGGTGCTACCAAGGCGCGCGAAGGACGGTTCGAGATGGCCGACGGTGGCACGCTGTTCCTGGACGAGATCGGCAATCTGCCGTTGTCGGGCCAGATCAAGTTGCTGCGCGTACTGGAAACAGGCCAGTTCGAGCGACTGGGCTCCGGGCGCACGCGCACCGTGAAGGTGCGTGTGCTCAGTGCAACAAATGCAGATCTGTCCACAATGATCCGCGAAGGGCGATTCCGGGAAGACCTCTACTATCGCCTCAATGTCATCGAGCTGTCCTTGCCGCCGCTCAAGGAACGACCGGACGACATCGTCCCGCTGGCCCTGCATTTCCTGGAAGGGCAGGCGCGGCTGTCGGAGGAGTCCCGTCATGCGCTGATGGCGCACAGCTGGCCCGGCAACGTCCGCGAGTTGAAGAATGCGATCCAGCGCGCCCGCATTCTGTGCCGCGAGGGGATTGTACAACCGGCTGACCTGGGTATCGGTCCGGCGCGCCCTGTGCAGCGCACGGTCGATGAACCGGATCGCGCCGCCATCGAGGCGGCGCTTGGACGCGCGCGCGGCGTGATCAGCCAGGCAGCAGCGGAGCTGGGGTTGTCACGACAGGCGCTGTACCGGCGTCTGGAGAAGCTGGGAATTTCGGCGGCGTCGTAGTCGCGACGCCGCATCGGCCTGTGCAAGGCGCAGCGGCTAGTTCCCGCCGGACGTACCGCTTGCTGCACCAGAGGTAGCGGCAGTCAAGGGACGAATGGCGCGTGCGAGGATCTGTTCCACGTCGCCCTGGGATACCGCCGTGCCTGGACCAACCTTTTCCGCAAGCGCGAACAGTGCTTCGAATCGTGGCTTGCCGTCCAGTGAGGTGACGATGTCGCTGGCCGGTGCCGCCAGAGCGCGCTGCCAGGAGTGGCGCACGGTGCGCCAGAATTCACCCGTGCGTTCCCAGTAGGCTTTGCCGGCACTGAAATCGACGTCGTCCACCCGCGAATAGGTGTTCACGCCCACCTCGCGCACCAGTGCGTGCGTGCTGCCATCGTCCGCCAGCACCAGTTTGAGGTTGTCCTGCTCGTGCATCCAGCCCTGTGGCGTCAGCGTGTGGCGGTTGATGGCGCCCAGCACGTGATAGTCCGAGCGCTTGGTGTACTCGCGACGCGGCAGCGGACGCCAGGTGAAATCGGACGTCCAGGCGTCCACGCCGTTTGCGTGGCTCCAGCGGCCGATGCCAGCGTAGCGCGGCGCGTCGTCGACTTCGAACACCGTCTGGGACCAGGCGCCGTTGGCGCGATCCGGATCGACCGCTACGCGCTCGAAACGATCATGCCCGCGGAACAGCAGGATATCCGCCGGCTGGTAACGCCAGTCCTGCCGCCAATGCTTCACGACGGTGTGTTCCGGACCGACCACGAGAATGTGCTGCAGCGCGATCGACGTGCCCTGGTCTTCGACGACAAACACCCACTCGGTGCCGCCTGAGCGTTGCGCGGCGTGCGGGACGTAGCCCGGTGCCAGGGCCTGTGATTCATCGAAGGCGAAGGTGACGCGAAACTCGCCGGCCATGGCAAGGATGCTGCGCCGATCGCATTCGAAGGCCGATGTGGCATCGACTGGCGGAACGGGGCAGGGGCGGACGTAGTCCGTCGGCGCCGCGGCAGCGACATTCTGCTTTGCGGCGCCGGTGGAGCGGTGGCCCGTCGTGGCACAGCCGACGGCGAGCATCGGCGCGGCAAGGAGGGTCAGGAGGCGGACAGTCGGCAGCATGGGCGGTTTCCGGAGTTGTCGTGATCAATCCAGCGTGAGCATCGCGCCCACGGCGAAGGCGCGGCCGGGCGCACTCAGGCGGTCGATCGTGGCGTGTGCGGGCAGGCCGCGAACGTCGTTCCACGACCAGTAGCGCCGGTCGGCCAGATTCGTGATACCCGCGTGCAGGCTCAGACGCTCAACCGGTGTGTATCGGACGTAACTGTCGATGGTCGACCATCCCGGTGTACGGAACGGCGTCGGCGACGCGGCGGTGGGAGCGACACGCCGCTTGGCGGCGGCGAGGGTCGCACTGGTTTCCCATTCCCAGCGATCGCCGCCGTAGACCAGTCCGATCACGGCCTTGGCGGGTTCGATGCTGAGGAGTGGTTCGCGCGTCAGGCGATCCTTGCCGCGCGACCAGGCCAGCGCGCTGCGCAGCTCCCAGTTTCGTAGCGCCGGGGTGAACGCGTCGAGTGAAAGACCGGCGCGCAGTTCGGTGCCGTGGATGTCGACGCGGCCACGGTTCTGCGACTGGAACTGCATCAGGCCGGTGGCCGGGTCGTTTCCGACATAGCGCAACGATTCGATGAAGTCGCGGTAACGATTGCGATAGGTGGCCAGGTCCGCGTAGCCGTAGGTGAAATCACCGCGGATACCCACTTCCATGCCGCGGCTGGACTCGGGCTTGAGTGCGCGGTTGGGCAGGGCGATGTAGCCCATCGCCAGGTTGGTGAACCCGATATTGATGTCGTTGTAGGGCGGTGCGCGGAAGCCTTCCGCATACTGGCCGAAGATCTTCCAGGCCGGCGACAGTGACACCAGCGCGCCCAGTTTCGGCGAGGCGCGGCCGGCGTCGAGGCCGACCGGCGTGATGCCCGGGTTGTCCTGGGCGAAAACCGCATCGGCCCGCGGCGAGATCGCGTAGTGGTCATAGCGCAGCGCCGGCGTCAGGTGGACGCGGCCATCGCCGAAGGCGATGTCATCCTGCACGAATGCCGCACGCCGTCGCACATCACTCAGCGGGAAATCGCGTACCGGAAAAATGTCGGGCATCACGACGGGACTGACCACGCCGCTGGTGCGGTCCAGCTGGAACCCGTCGCGCTGCTCGCGAATGCGCTCCTGGCCCAGGTCCACGCCCCAGGCCAGAGCGTGCGTCACGGACGCTGACTGAATCTGCGTGAACGCCGTGAGGGTGAGTCCCAGCTCGCGCTGCTCGAAATCAAAGCGGCGAAAACGGTGCACCGGACGCACGCGGTCCTGCCCTGCCACGGTGGTGCGATCTTCAAAGGTGTCCTGGCGCGTGCGACTGATCTGCGAATACACCTGGGCGTCGAGGCGGTCGATCCAGGTGGCGTCCCAGTGCCACTCCTGCTGCCAGGAAAGGCGTGCGCGCTGCTTCCGGTCGTCGCCATCCAGGCGGGTAATGTCGACACGCGAGGGGCCGACGCTACGTTCGCCGAGCTGGTTGAGCAGCGCGGTGCGCGCGGTGTGCTGCACGCCTTCGAACGTGATGCGATCGCGATGCCGGTTGCCTTCGTATACGTACTTGCCCAGAACGCTGGCGCCGTCGGTGTCCTGCGGATTGGCCCGCGTTCGCGAGGTACCTGCCGTGTCGGTCTCGCCGCGATTGTCCAGTTCATGGCCCTGCCGATGACTGACTGTCGCAAGCCATCCGTGACGGCCGCTGCGGTGTGCCACGGTCGCGCTTTCGACGGTTTGCCGGTCGGCGCTGTCGTAGCTGGCCTTGACGTGAGAATGAGTGCCGTCCGTGGCACCGGCGACATAGTCACCGGGATCCTTTGTCACAAAACTGACGATGCCGCCAAGGGCATCGGATCCGTGCAGTGCCGAGGCGCTGCCACGTACAACCTCGATACGCTTGAGCGTATCGGGGTCGACAAAATCCTTTCCGGCACTGGAAAAGCTGCCAATGGCGAACGCATCCGGCAGGCGCACGCCGTCAATTTCCAGGCGGACGCGGTTGCCGTCCAGTCCGCGCACGGCAACGCTACCGATCCCGAAGCGACCGCCGCCGATGACCGAAACGCCGGCTTCGTAGCGCAGCGCATCACGCAGATCCTGCACCAGGCGCCGGTCCATCTCCTCGCGCAACACCGCACTGGTGGTCGTCGCGATATCGCGCACGGCCTGGCCGTACAGCGTGGCGGAAACGACGATCCGCTCCAGTTCCGTCACGGCCGCGGTGGGCGCATCCGTAACCGCAACGACAAGGGGTGAGGGCAAGGCCGTGGCAACGGCGACAGCGAGACGGCGAAAGTGCATGGAATCCTGGCAGCGGGACGTAGTGGACGACGTTCGCTGGCGCAGGACCGCAGGCGGTACCGGCTGGCTGGAAGCGGGCGCCGGGCGCCCGTCTTCACGAAGTGGTAATGATAATCGTTCTTATTGGTGAGTCAAGCGGATGCGCCCGATGCGTGCGGGCTCACTGCCGGTCGATCGTCAGCTGGAAAGGGCCGCAAAAGCCGCTTTCTGCAATAATAAAATAATGGCCGTTGCCAGCGAGATTGGTGATGGTTTCCGCTCCCGTGTCATGGACGGCGTCCTGGATGGCGATGCACCCCACCGCGGGCGATGTCGTCGGGCAGACCGCAAGAATGGGGTCGGGCCCCGTGGGGGCGGAGAACGTGATGGACACCGGTTCGCCCGGGACGAGGTCGATGGCCACGACGACGTCTTTGCCCGGCAGCGGAATGGCGCCCCCCTCCAGATGGTGGACAGAGTCGGCGTTCACGCACAGGTCGCCGGAGATTGTTTCCGCGTTGGCCGCGGTGGTGGCGGTCATAGACGCTGCCAGCAGTGCGATGGCTGCCGCGAACGTTGCGTAGGTGCTCATTCGAAGCCGTCTCCAAACAGGTGCTCGCTGAAGTCGATGTTGCGCATGACGATCGGCTGTCCCGCGTGGGACGGCAGGAAACCCGTTCCCGGCGCCATGTTGCCGATCGCATAGCCGGCAATGCCCTCATATGCGCTCAGGTCGACAAAGCCCTGCTCGGGCAGCCGGGCGGTCGGTGGATCCGAATAGGTGCCATTTACCCAGAACTTCAGATAGCCCGATTCAATGGCCGCGACTTCGACGGCGAGATCGAAAGGCCCGCTGACAGGCACCTGTTTCGCCAAACCGCTGGAATCACCGAGGAACACGGTGAGGTCAGTCGCCGAGAAACGACCCACCAGTCCGATCCAGGCCAGGTGCCTGGAGCGCGCATTCCACTCGGCCGGCTGGTTTTCCGCGCCGACCAGGGTGAACAGTGCAGTGGAGTCGGTCACCTGGGTCAGCTGGGTCAAGCCACTGGTGTCCACGCGGAATCGCGCCCGGAAATGCGATTGCGCCGACGGGAGTTGGCCAGCCGCAAACCCGCCCATGCGATAGTTGTAGGCGCCATCGAGCACGGCGCTGAGGTCGCAGGGTGATCCGGCCGGCCCGATCCAGGCGGCGGACCCACCGCCGAATGACACGGCGGGACCCAATCCTTCGGGTCGGGTGCAGTCCTGTGCCAGGGCGACACCGGCCAGCAGCTGGGATGCGGCGAAGGCTGTGCCCAGCGCGCGTCGCTGCAGGGGGTGCTGTAACGTTCGTTTCATGGTGATTCGTCGTGGGAGTCTACGGGCCGACAGAGGCCATCTATTCCTATCGGATAGACGCAGCGAACCTGATCACCCGAGTGGTGGGGCGCGACCGGCACCGGTCACTCGCGCACTGCGGAGGCGATCCCGGCGACGGCGGCGTCCACCATCTGCGAGATTTCCGCGGGCGTAATCACATACGGTGGCATGAAATACACGATGTTTCCTAGCGGACGCAGCACCATGCCTCGCTCGAGGCCGGCGCGGTACACGCGCAGCCCGCGGCGTTCTGCAGCTGGGAACGGCTCGCGCGTGCGGCGGTCGCGCACCAGCTCGACGGCGGCAATCAGGCCGGTCTGGCGCACGTCCGCCACGTTGGGGTGATCCCGGAATACCTCCAGCGCCCGAGCCAGGTGGGCCGAGAGCCCGCGGTTGCGCTCCAGCGTGGTGCCGTCGCGAAACAGCTCAAGGGTTGCCAGTGCCGCGCGGCAGGCCAGCGGATTGCCGGTGTAGCTGTGCGAATGCAGGAATGCCTTGCCCGCGCGGTATTCGGCGTAGAAGGCGTGGTAGATCGTTTCGTTCGTCACGACGGCGGACAGGGGCAGGGTGCCGCCGGTCAGTCCCTTTGACAGGCAGAGGAAATCCGGTGTGATGCCGCCTTGTTCACAAGCGAACAAGGTGCCGGTGCGTCCGAAGCCGACGGCGATCTCGTCGGCGATCAGGTGGACGCCGAACTCATCGCACAGTGCGCGCAGGCCGGTCAGGTAGCTGGCGTCGTACATCCGCATGCCGGCGGCGCACTGCACCAGCGGCTCGATGATGACGGCGCAAGTTTCGTCGGCGTGGCGTTCGAGGATGCGGCGAAGGTCTGACAGGCGCCGCGTTGCCGTTTCGGCGGGCGTTGCGCCGGGCTCGCCCTCATAGGCGTCGGGTGAGGGGGTCAGTATCGGTTCGAGCAGCAGCGGTGCATAGGTGTTGCGATACAGTGCGACGTCCGTCACGGAAAGCGCGCCCAGCGTTTCGCCGTGATAACTGCCGGTCAGGGCAATGAAGCGGGTCTTGTCGCTGCGGCCGCTATTGCGCCAGTAGTGAAAGCTCATCTTCAGCGCCACTTCAACCGCGCTGGATCCGTTGTCCGCATAGAAGACCCGGCTCAGGCCCGGCGGCGCGATGCGTACCAGCTCCTCGGCCAGGTGCAGCGCCGGTTGGTGGGTGAAACCGGCCAGCATCACGTGGTCGAGGCGGTCGAGCTGGTCCTTGAGCGCGGCGACGATATGGGGATGGCGGTGGCCGAAGACATTCGTCCACCAGGAGCTGACGGCGTCCAGGTAGCGACGCCCGTCCGCATCCTGCAGCCAGACGCCCTCGGCGTGCACGATCGGCAGCATGGGCAGGGATTCGTGGTCGTGCATCTGCGTGCAGGGATGCCAGACCACGGCGAGATCACGCGCGGCCAGGGCCGCGTTGGAGGAGGCAAGGGAGTTCGACATGGCTTTGCTATGATCGGCGACGGTTTCCCGTTGCCGCAAGCCAAGGTCTGGAATGAACCGCACTCCCGTGTCGCCACGCGCTCTCCACCCGTCTGTCTCCTCTGGCTTCACCCTGATCGAAGTGCTCGTCGTGGTGGTCATCCTGGCCATCCTCGCGGCGGTGGTGGTGCCCAAGGTGATGGAACATCCCGGCGAAGCGCGCGCGGCGCGCGCCAAGGCCGATATCCAGGCGCTGGTCACGGCGCTGCGCACCTACAAGCTCGACAATTTCAATTACCCCAGCACCGAGCAGGGCCTGCAGGCGCTGATCGCCCGTCCCACCGGCGCGCCCGAGGCGCCGAACTGGCGCAAGGACGGCTACCTGGACCAGCGCCCGAAAGACCCATGGGGTCGCGACTACCTCTACCTCTCGCCCGGTTCGCACGGCGATATCGATGTCTACACGCTCGGCGCGGATGGCCGTCCGGGCGGCGAGGGCGAGAACGCCGATATCGGCAACTGGGTGGAATGATTCCGCGGCGTGAGCACGCGCACGTCCATCGCTCAAACGGCCGCTGCCGGTGTCGCCACGCGCGCCGCAGGCTTCACGCTGATCGAAATTCTCGTCATCGTGGTCATCCTGGCGGTGCTGGCGGCTGCTGTCAGCATGAGTCTTTCCGGCGGAGGGGGCGAGCGTCAGCTCGAGCGGGAGTCCGAGCGTCTGCAGGCGCTGCTGGGCTATGCCTGCGAACGCGCGGAGATCGGCGGGCACGCGGTGGCCTTCTTCGTGTTGCCGGGCGGTTACGGCTTCAGCGAATTCAAGGAAGGCGGCTGGAAGCCGTTCAGCGAGGGGGAGCTTCGGCAACGCAGTTGGCCGGGGCCGATTCGTGCGGAACTGAGCCGTGACGGAATCCTCGTGGAAGTCACGACCGAACCGCCGGCCAGCCCCGCCGTGGCCTGCCACGCCAGTGGCGAACTCACCCCATTCCGCCTTGAGCTGGGCATCGCAGACCTGTCCCAGCGCTGGCGCCTGGAGGGCGATATCGCCGGTGACCTGAAGCGGGAGCGCGTCGATGCGTCACGCTGACCGGATCGCGCGCTTGCCTTTGCTGCGTTGGCAACAAATGCAGGGGTTCACCTTGCTGGAGGTGCTCATCGCCCTGGTCGTGCTGGGCGTGGCGCTCACCGCGCTGGTCCACGCGGCAGGTGTGTCGACGCGCGACTTCGGCGCGATGCGCGAACGCACCCTGGCCGGGTGGGTGGCCGCCAATGTGCTGACCCGCGTGCGCCTGACCGAAACCACGCCGGCGGAAGGGCGGCGTGACGGGCAGGTAAGCTACGCCGGCCGCGACTGGTACTGGGACATGACCGTGGCCGCAACGCCGGACCCGACCATCCGTCGCCTGGAGCTGCAGGTCTTCACCGACGAGGCACGCACCGATCCCGTCGTGCAGATGACGGGGTTCACCGGGGAGAGCCTGGGCCCATGAAGGCGTTTCGTGCGCACGGCTTCACCCTGGTCGAGGCGCTGGTCGCCACGGCCGTTTTCGCGATCATGTCGGCCCTCGCCTGGGGCGGCCTGAGCGCCGTCATCCGCTCGCGCGAGGCCCTGGCGGCCGAGCAGCAGGACTTCACCCGGACACTGCGTTCGGTCAGTGTCCTGGAGCGCGACCTGCTTTCGGTGGTACGGCGGCCGGTGCGTGACAATTACGGCGCTGCACTGCCTGCCCTAAAGGGCGACGGTGACCGCATCGAGTTCAGCCACCTGGGCTGGGGCAGCCCCGATTCGGAAGCGCGTTCGAGCATCGAGCGGGTGGGGTATCTGCTGGACGGCAAGACCCTCCGCCGCGCCCGCTATGTCGTGCTCGATCGCGCGGCCAGCACCACCCCGGTCATGCAGACGTTGCGCGACGGCGTGACGCGATTCCAGCTCCGGTATCTCAACGGCGGCAGCAACCAGTGGGTCGATGCGTGGCCACCACGCGACGCGAAGGATACGGATCTGCCCCGCGCCATCGAATTTCGCCTGGATATCGATGGCCTGGGCGAGGTCACGCGGCTGATCGAACTGCTCGGGCCGGATGTGCCGCCGCGGGTGTCGCCGTGAGACGTATCGCGCCGCA
This sequence comes from Tahibacter amnicola, assembly GCF_025398735.1. NCBI lineage: Bacteria > Pseudomonadati > Pseudomonadota > Gammaproteobacteria > Lysobacterales > Rhodanobacteraceae > Tahibacter > Tahibacter amnicola. The sequence goes on along the minus strand of NZ_CP104694.1, from coordinate 5,817,339 downwards.
GCGCGGCGTCGCGCTGATCATTGCCTTGCTGGTCGTGGCGCTGGCCACGGTGCTGATCGCCGGTCTCACCGATCGCGGCGAGCTGGTGGCGGCGCGTACGCGCAATGCGCTGCGTACCTCGCAAGCCGACGCCTACGCACGTGGACTGGAGCAGTATGCCGCGCGTCTCCTGCTCAAGGACCTGGATGAAGGCCGCAGCGACTTCCGCGACGATATCTGGTCGGTCCCGATGCCTCCCCAGGATGTGCCGGGCGGAACCATCAGCGCTACCGTGCGCGACCTGGACGGCTGTTTCAATGTGAACAATGTGTGGGGCTCGCGGCACGCCGCCGTCTGGCAGCAGCGTTTCGCCGCCCTGCTCAAGGCGCTGCGCCTGGATCCCACCTTGCTGGACGTGGTGGTCGACTGGCTCGATGGTGACCTGGAGCCCGGCGGCATCAGCCGCGGCGTGGGTGCCGAGGACGCCTACTACGCCGGCGTCACGCCGGCCTACAAGACGGCCAACCGTCTCTTCGAACACGTCTCGGAGCTGCGCCTGCTGCAGGGCGTGGATGCCCGCGTGTACGCGGCCCTGGCGCCGCACGTGTGCGCGTTGCCGCGCAACAGTACGTTGAACATCAATACCGCCACGATTCCCGTGCTGCAGTCGCTCGATCCGGATATCACCGAGGAGCTGGCGCGGCGCTTGTGGAACGACGGGAAAGCGACGTTCAAGGACGTGCTGGAACTGCAGCAGGAACTGCAGCGCGCCAACGTGGGCCTGGGACCGGAGTTCCACCTGGGGCTGGTCACCTACAGCGACTACTTCCAGGTGAGGGGTGATGTCGTGCTCGATGGCCTGGAGTTTCATCCCGTCAGCGTGCTGACGCGCTTCAACGGCGTGCGCGTGCTGCAGCGTTCGCGCGGTTCGCAATAGCCCCCGGCGGGATTGCCACCTGCGTCACGTCTGTGGGCGCCTGCCGCGGAGCCCGGCCGGCCTGCTGCTACAATCCGCCGGTCTCCCTGCCGCCCCAGAGCCCCTGCCATGAGTCTTGGAGTAAATGCGTCGCCTGTCCGGACGCCCGCCGCCTGCCCGGTGGCGTGGAAGACCCCAGGCCGCGGTCGCTGACGGGCGGGCCCATGTCGCATCGACTGCTGGTCCGTTGGCAGGCCGAGGACCGCTGGTCCTGGCTGGCCCAGGGCGCTGACGGCAAAGCGCTGGGCGCGACGGTCTACGGCGCGCCGCCCGAGCACACCATCGCCCAGGCCCGCGAGATCGTCGTGCTGGTGCCGGCGGCGCAGGTGCTGCTGCTGGAGGCGGCGGCGGTCACCAGGCAGCGCGCGCAGCTGATCAAGGCCGTGCCTTATGCGCTGGAAGATCAGCTCGCGCAGCCGGTGGAAGAATTGCACTTTGCCCTGGCCGGTAAAGTGGAGCAGGGCCGGGTCGGCGTAGGCGCGGTGGCGCACGCGACGCTCAAGGCCTGGCTGACACAGCTGTCCGAGGCGGGTATCCGGCCCGACGTGCTGATTCCCGAATCCCTCGCGCTGCCGGTCGGCGGCCTCCTGGTCGAGGGCGACGGCGCCTTGCTTCGCCTGGCAAGCTGGCGTGCCGCGGCACTGGAACCGGATTTCCTGCTCGAATGGCTGGAGATGGCCAACGACGGCAGTCTTCCGCCTCTGGAAGTGTTTGATTCCCGGCTGGCTGCCCGCCTGCACCTGCCGGTGCCGGTGACGGCGTACCACGAGCGCCAGCGCGACGTGCTGGGCCTGTTGGCTGAGCGCATCGGTGCCGAGCCCGTATTGAACCTGTTGCAGGGCGAGTACGCCCCGCGCCATCGCACCGCCCCCGTCGCGCGCTGGTGGCGCCTGGCGGCCGTGCTCGCCGGTGCGGCCATCCTGCTCACATTCGCCCAGATGGCGGTGGAGCGCTACAGCCTGTCGCGCCAGTCGCAGCGACTGGACGACGCGATGCGCGCCGTGCTGCTGCAGAGTTTTCCTGAAATGGAAAAAGTCGCCGGTGATCCGGCGGCACTGATGAAAAGCGCGATGCAGCGCCTCGGAGATGGCGCCGGCACGGGTGGCCTTTTGCATATCCTGGGGCAGATCGCACCGATCATCGGATCGACCACGCGCCTGACCACGCGCAGCGTGGAGTTCCGCAACGGCACGCTGGAGCTGGCGATTTCCGCACCCGATGTTCCCACTCTCGACTCCATCCGCGAACGCCTGGCCACCGTGCCTGGCGTCCAGGTGGAACTGACGGCGGTGAATCAGAGCCAGGGCGGTGTCGACGGCCGACTGCGCCTGACCGGGGGAACGAAATGATCCGCCAGTGGTGGTCCCAGCGTGATCTGCGCGAGCAGCGTGTTCTCCTGGTTGGCGGTGTCGCCACCGCAGTGCTCCTGGGCTGGGCGATGATCTGGCACCCGCTTTCCCGCTCAGTGGGCGAATTGAAAGTGCGGGTGGCTGCGCAGGAAGCCGATTTCGAACAGATGCGCAGCCAGGCGGCCCGTGTGGCGCAGCTGCGCGGGCAGGGTGCACGGGCCAAGGTCGATCGCCAGGGCAAGTCGCTCCTGGCGCTGGCCGACGCCACGGCGCGCGGCGCGCAGCTGGCCAACGAGATGAAACGCGTCGAGCCGGTCGGACCGCGTACCGTCCGCGTCAGCTTCGAGGGCGCGTCCTTCGATGCCATCGCCGACTGGATGGAAGGCCTCTCGCGGGATTTCGGCGTCGTGGTGACCGGCTTTTCGGCCGACCGCGGCGAGGGCGCCGGACGCGTCAATGCGCGCGTCACGCTCGAAGAACCCTGATTTTTCTTTCTTTGTGGAAATGAACGCATGCGATTCCTGCGTCGACTGATCCTGCTCATTCTTTTCCTGGGCGTTGCCGGGCTGATCGTGGCCTTCACGCTGCCGGCCGATCTCGCCCTTCGCTGGTTCAAGCCCAACCTCGGGCCGGTGCAGGTTGCCGGTGTTTCCGGCACGCTCTGGCACGGCCGTGCCGCCAGCGTCACGGTGTTCGGCACCCCGGTAGGGGCATTGGACTGGCAGGTGGACAAAGCCCCCGTCCTGCTGCGCCAGATCGTGGCCCGGCTGAATCTGAGCGGCGGGTCGATCACCGCCAAGGGCGAAGTGATGCGCGACCCGGATGGCAGCATTGCCGCCGACAACGTCGATTTCGCCTTCCCGGCCGAACTGGCCGCGCCCGCGCTGGATATCCCCTCGCTCAAGCTGCTCGGCCGCGTGGACGGACACATCGACGAGGCGCGCCTGGCCGGTGGCTGGGTCCATGGCGCGCGTGGCAAGGCGCGTTGGCGTGATGCCGGTGTCACCGGCGAGGCCGAGGCCCGCTTTGGTGACCTGACCGTCGAATTCGCCTCGAAGGGTGATCACAGCATTGCCGGCACCGTGAAGGACGACGGCACCAGTGGGTTGATCGTGGACGGCCAGTTTGTCGTGCAGGGTGGCCAGTTCGATGTGACGGCCCGCCTGTCGGCGCGCAATGGCGATCCGCAGGTGCAGGAAGCATTGCGTTATATCGGGCAGCTGCAGCCGGACGGCTCGTCGCTGCTCAAGATCCATGGCCAGCTGTTCAAGCTGCTGTGAGCGCCATGACCATCGCACCCGACGACGCCTTCCTCGATCACGCGCTGGACGTGGCGCGCCAGGCCGCCGCCGCCGCGGCCGAGGTGATCCGCCACTACTACCGCGCCGGATTCGACGTGGAAATCAAGGCCGACGAAACGCCGGTCACGGTCGCTGACCGGGAGGCAGAAGCGGCGATCAAGCGCGTGCTGCGCGCGGCCTTTCCCGACCACGCTTACTACGGCGAGGAAGAGGGACGCGAGGGCGACAGCGACTGGCTCTGGCTGATCGATCCGATCGACGGTACCAAGAGCTTCGTCCGGCGCTATCCGTTTTTCTCCACGCAGATCGCCCTGATGTACCGTGGCGAGCTGGTGGCCGGCGTATCCTCGGCGAGCGAGTACGGCGAGCTGGCGTGGGCGCGCCGCGGTGGCGGCGCTTATCTCAACGGCGAGCGCGTGCAGGTTTCGGCGGCCACGGATTTCACCGCCCAGACCGCCATTTCCTTCGGCAATATCAAGACGCTGTCACGCGACCCGCGCTGGCAGGCGTTTGCGAGCATGATCCAGCGCAGCGGCCGCACCCGCGGCTATGGCGACTTCGTTCATTACCACCTGCTGGCGCGCGGCTGTATCGACCTGGTGGTCGAATCCGACGTCAACATCCTGGACTTCGCGCCGTTGGTGGTGATCCTGCGCGAAGCCGGCGCCGTGTTCACCGACCTGGAGGGCGGCGAGCCCTCCCTGGCAACCACCGGCATTCTTGCCGGCCCGCCGGGCCTGCACGCGCGCGCACTGGCCGAGTTCACCGCGGCGCTGGGCAAGTCGCCGGCCTGAACGCCGGTCGTGCGGACGGATCGGCATAAGCGCGGCTACGCGATTGGCCCCGTGCCTGCGTACAATCGGGGCTATGCGCGAACGCCCGAAGATCCACGCCACCCGCCTTGCCCAGTCCAGCGGATTCCTCCGCGTCGAACAGGTTGACCTGGAGTTCTCCAACGGTCAGCGCCGCACCTACGAACGCCTCAAGGGTTCCGGCCTGGGCGCGGTGATCATCGTGCCCATGCGCGATGACGATACCGTCCTGCTGGTGCGCGAATACGGCGTCGGCGTCGACCGCTATGAGCTGGGCCTGCCGAAAGGGCGCCTCGACCAGGATGAAACCGTGGAGCAGGGCGCCAACCGCGAGCTGAAGGAAGAGATCGGCTTCGGCGCGCGCCACCTGCGCATCCTGACGACGCTCTCCCTCTCGCCGGCCTACATGACCAGCATGACCCACGTGGTGCTGGCGCAGGAACTATATCCGGAACGGCTGCAGGGGGATGAGCCGGAGGAGCTCGAAGTCGTGCCGTGGAAATTGTCGGAATTGCACACTTTGCTGCAACATGAAGAAGTGAGTGAGGGGCGCTCCATCGCTGCACTCTTTATCGCGCGGGAATACCTCAGTGGCCGCTACAGGCCCGGCGCATGAGTGCGGCGGATCGTGAGTCACTCTGTCGCGCCGCCTGTGATCTGGCGCGAACGGCCGGTGCGGCCATCCTGGAGGTCTACCATAGCGAGTTCGCGGTCACGCACAAGGATGACCGCTCCCCGCTGACAGCGGCCGACCTCGCCTCGCACCGCGTGATCGTGGACGGCTTGTCGGCGCTGACACCCGATTTGCCGGTGCTCTCGGAAGAATCGGCCGAGATCGCGTTCGAAGAGCGCGCCCGCTGGTCGCGTTACTGGCTGGTCGATCCGCTGGACGGAACCCGCGAATTCATCAAGCGCAACGGGGAGTTCACCGTCAATATCGCGCTGATCGAAGCACATCGCCCGGTCATCGGCATCGTGCAGGCGCCCGTCACCGGTGAACTGTGGTTCGCATGGGACAGCGGTGGTGCCTTCGGGCAGGCCACGCCGGGTGGAAAAACGGTCCCGTTGCGCACGCGTGCCTGTGCGCAGCCGCTGCGGGTAGCCGGCAGCCGCTCGCACGGCGGCGAGCGTGAGGCGGAATTGCTCGCGCGCCTGGGCGATATCGAGAAGTTCGCCCTGGGCTCTTCGCTCAAGTTCTGCCGTATCGCGGAAGGCGCGGCCGACCTGTACCTGCGTCTGGGGCCGACGTCCGAGTGGGATACGGCCGCCGCCCAATGCGTTCTGGAGCAGGCCGGCGGTGCCGTAACGACCCTGGCCGGCGAATCATTCCGCTACAACGCGCGTAGCACATTGCTCAACGGCGACTTCGTGGCCTATGGCGACCGCTCCGTCGCCTGGCCGGAACGCCTGGGTACGGGCTAGCCGGCCGCGCCGGCACTGGTGCGTTGGCATCACCGCAAGGGCGACACATGCATACGATCGACGACCTCCTGCGCATCATGGCGACGCTGCGCAATCCCGATGGCGGCTGCCCCTGGGATGTGCAGCAGGATTTCGACACCATCGCTCCCTACACGATCGAAGAGGCGTATGAAGTCGCCGACGCGATCGATCGCCGTGACTACAGCCAGCTCTGCGATGAACTGGGCGACCTGTTGTTCCAGGTGGTGTTCCACGCGCGCATGGCTGAAGAGGCCGGACACTTCCGTTTCGCCGATGTCGTCGAGGCAATCTGTACGAAGATGGTGCGGCGCCACCCGCATGTGTTCGCCGGCGCGGAAGTGGCCGACGCCCAGGCCCAGACGCGGGCCTGGGAATCGCACAAGCGCGCCGAGCGCGAGGCCCGGGGCGAGAGCGACAACAGCCTGCTCGCCGGGATTTCCCGCGGCATGCCCGAGTGGCAGCGTGCGCGGAAGCTGCAGGCGCGTGCGGCGACAGTCGGGTTCGACTGGCCGGACGTGGCACCGGTTTTCGACAAGTTGCACGAGGAAATCGACGAAGTGCGCGCTGAATTCGCCGGCGGTGACGCCGAACGCCTGAATGACGAGATCGGCGACCTGCTGTTCGTCAGCGTGAATATTGCGCGGCACGCCAAGGTGGACGTTTCACGCGCGCTGCGATCGGCTAACGCCAAGTTCGAGCGCCGTTTCCGCCGCATGGAACAGCTCGCGGTGGATGCCGGGGGTCTGAAGGGAATGACCCTGGCCCAGCAGGATGCCCTGTGGGACCGGGCAAAGGCCGAAGAGAAATCCGCCGCGACGGAAATCTGACGCGCCCGGAAAAGAAAGCGGGCACCAGGGGTTTGGTGCCCGCTTGGGGTACGGAGTGCCGATGGGGGCGGCGACTCCGTGGGGTGGGACGCGGTAGGAGATCCGCGTCCGGGAACAAGGATGCAGCAGAACCCCGAACGGTTGCAGTGCCGAAAGATTACGCGGCGGTGCGACTGATGGCGATTTCGTCGCCGGGAGTAAATCGTGCCTGAATGGCCAATCGTGCCAGCTGACAGCCGCCGGTTTTCGCTGCGCCCGGAGATCACTGAATGCGCTTGAGATCCTCCTCCAGGCTCTGGCGGGCCAGGGCGATGGCGCCGTCGGTATTGGTCGGGCGCAGTTCCAGCCGGGTCAGGCGACGATAGGCGAACTGGCGCAGCATCGGGTGCTCAGTGCGCTTGAGCAGGTCGCGGTAGAGATCCGGTATCTCCTTGGCGCGGCCGTCGAGGAGATACAGATGCTCCAGGGTGCGCAGATCGCGCACCACGGCCCGCACGGGTTCGGCCAAGTGCCGGCCGCGGCTGCGAGCCCGCTCGGCGAAACGGCCTGGCCGATCGCCTCGGCGCAGGTCGCGTCCGGCGGACGGGCTGTCAGCGGCGGCGGCTTCCACCGGCACGGTGGCGGCGGCCGTGGCCGGGCGGTCGACGACCAGGGCGCCGGCGACGGCAACGCCCAGCGTGGCAGCGAACAGCAGGAACAAGGGCTGGTTTTTCATGGCGGACTCCGCGGCTGGTATTGCCCGTAAGAACGGCCCGGCGGAGCGCTGGTTGACTTGTCCGTGCCGGCGCGGTGGTACATTTCCCGGGCCGTTGCCGACTATTCGCGGAGTGCATCATGCCCAAGGCATTCGCCAGTTTTCGCGAGTTCTACCCGTATTACCTCGGCGAGCATGCCAACCCGACCTGCCGCCGGCTGCACTACGTCGGCAGTTTCGTCGCCCTGGGCTTCATCACAACGGCACTGTTCACCGGCGTGGGCTGGTGGCTGCTGGGGGCGTTGCTCAGCGGCTACGCCTTCGCCTGGGTCGGACACTTCTTTTTCGAGAAGAACCGGCCGGCCACCTTCAAGCATCCGTTCTACAGTTTCATCGGCGACTGGGTCATGTTGCGCGACATGCTGACCGGGCGCATTCGCTTCTGAGTCTTCCGCGGCCCGTAGCCAGCTGCTGATTCGATAGCGGGCGGTTGACCGGCCCTGCGCCGGAAGGGCGTGGGCCGCCTCGTGTTCGGCTTGCCCCTTCCCCGTCGTTCCTGCCTTCTTCGCTCACCGCCGTGATGCATCCGGGTGTGGCCCCGGGGCGTGCGGACTTGGCCCTTGCAGCCCGGTCGCGGGATTTCCGCGAGCGCCTGCGCAGTTGGTCTGTGCGCCATTTCATGAAACCCCGCGCTATCCGAAAGTGTGTTCGCTTTGTCGAAACTGCGGCGTTCTCCATGTCCGAGGCGCTGCACCTTCCTTCTGCAGCGTAAGGGAGACTGACATGAATACACGTGGCAAGAAGTTCCTTCGTATCAACCCGCTCTGCGCCGCCCTGTCTGCGACGCTTTGCGTAGCATCCTCGATGGCTGTCGCCGCCGGTGGCCCGGCCGGTATCCTGGCGCAGCGGACAGGTATCGACGCCAGCGATATCGTCGACGCCGAATCCAACGAGGCGCGGCTTCTCGACGGCAGCCAGCTGCAGGAAATAAAGGGCGTGAACCGGCGCGACGGCAGCACCGTCTACGCCGCGTTCCGCAACGGCATGCCGGTTGATGCGCGCCAGGCCAAGCGCGAAGCGGCGCAGTTCTGGCGTTCGGTGCATGGCGCGCAGACCCCCAACACCGTCAAGCGCGCCGCCAGTCTGAAGAAGGGCGAACGCATCGCGGTGGATGTGTGGTACCTGGCCGACGTACCGAAGGAATGGGCGGTCCTTGCGCAGGCCACCTCGCCCAGCGAGAAGCAGCTGGCCAGTCTTTCGGAACTGCGCGAGAGCGAGAAAGTGCGCACCGCGGTGGCCGCCAGTCGTGGCAAGGTCGAAGCGGTTGCGCTGGCGACCGTGCCATCGGACCTGATGACCGGCAAGGCATCGGCCAACCTGGTTGTGGAAAAAGAGAAGGGCAGTGTCGCCGAGTTCGCCATCGACGCAGCGCAACAGGATTACAGCCGTACGGCGCTGGCCGCCGCTGCCCAGGCTGACCGCGATCACCGCGCCACCTTGCGTGCCTTGCTCGCACCGACCCGTGAACGCCTGCTGGCCCGCCTGCGCGCCGAGAAGCTCACGATCAAGCACGCAAGCGACCTGGTGCCGTCCGTCGTCGTGGAAGTTGACGCGGCAGCCCTGGCGCGCTTGTCGCGCTGGACCGAAATTGATTCCATCGACGTCATGCCCACGCGCTTCGGCGACGACCTGGGCAACGCGCGCCCCAGTCAGAACATCACGCCCATTGCTGATGTCGGCTACACCGGCAATGGTGTGACCGTGTCGGTCACCGAAGGCGGCCGCGTGTTCGATGACAACCCCTTCCTGACCGTCGCGCAGACGCAGGATGACGATGAGACCGCCAGCGGCCACGCGACGGGCGTCGCCGGCATCATCGCCTCGCGCCATGGCACGCACCGCGGTATCGCGCCGGACGCTGCCATCGTGAGCGCCAATGGCGACTATCCGGATCGCCTCGACTGGGGTTCGGACAACGCCCGCGTGCTCAACCACAGCTTTTTCGCCGACGATGATTCCACCCAGTCGTTCAATTCCGGCGACCGGCGCCTGGACTACATCTCGCGCTTCCTCAATGACCTGGCCGTCAAATCCGCCGGCAATGTGGGCAACGGCTGCAGCAACAATGGATTCACCAGCGACTTCGTCACCTCGCCGGGCAAGGGCTACAACACGTTGACCGTCGGCAACTACGACGACAACAACAACCTGACCTGGACCAGCGACATGATGAGCAACTGCTCCAGTTTCGGTAATCCACGGGGCGACGGTGCGACCGGCAATCACGAGAAGCCCGAAGTGGCCGCAGTCGGCACAACCATCACCAGCACACTGGTCAGCAGCGATGCGGCGAGCGCGGTTGGCGGCATCGGCAGCGGCACGAGTTTCGCCGCCCCCATGGTCAGCGGCCTGGCTGCGGCACTGATTGAGGCGGATCCGGACCTGGACGACAAGCCCGCTGCGCTCAAGGCGATCCTGATGGCCGGCGCGCTGCACAACATCGAAGGCAGTTCGCGCCTGTCGGGCGTGGATGGTGCGGGTGGCATCACCGGTACTGCATCGGCGGCGATTGTCGAACGCGGCCATTGGTCGCACGAAACCGTCAACGGCGACAGCTTCCCGCGTACCTGGTACGTCCTGGCCAAGAAGGGCGAGCGCGTGCGCTTCGTGATGCACTGGCAGTCGAGCCCCTTGCTGCCCTTCATTGCCGATTCGCTGCCGGGAGACCTCGACCTTCGCGCCTATCGCGGCGACGGCACCACCCTGGTCGCCAGTTCGACGAGTACGCCGAACCCGTTCGAGATTGTGGAATTCACCGCGCCGGAGACGGACATCTACGTCGTCAAGGGCACGCTGTTCGGTGAATGGGAGGGCGTGTCGACGCACATGGCGGCGGCCTGGTGGAGCGGCGTCAACCGCATCACGGACGGCTCCTGGTACACGCGCTCCACGCCGACGCCGCTGGGCGATCACTTCGATTTGCATCCGGCCGAGATGGGTGTCTCCACGAACTGGCGTGGCGTGGCGATCCGCCCGAACTCGGGCGACTACGACCTGCGCCTGTACTCCAGCTCGTGGTTTGCCGATCCTAATGGCCGCCAGCAGATCGCGGCATCGTCCTACGGCGGCACGGGGGTCGACTTCATCGTCGTGGACGGCAATCACTGGCCGGCCGGCGAGACGGAGCATTACCGCATGACCCGCTTCAGCGGCAGCGGTTCGGTGCAGCTGGGCGCGTCGCATCCGGGCGTCACGTTCTCGGCGCTGGGCAACGGCACCTACGGCCCGTACTCGCTCAATTCGATCCGCGCACTGGAGGTGTTCGACATCCAGTTCGCCGCCAACAGCACCCGCACGATCAAGATCATCCCGGCCGCCGGCAACGAGGCTGCGGACTTCGGTGTGGCGCTGTATCGTTCAAACGCCGCCGATTCGGCCAGCCTGGCCCAGCGGCGCAGCCAGGCGGTGAAGTCGGCGGACGCGACGGGCGCGGGCGGATCGGAGCAGATCTCCTACACCTATGACGGTGCGACCTCGGACTATCTGGGTCTGGCGGTCTTCAACAAGACCTACAACGACGCCGCGTCGTTCTACGTGCAGATCTCGACGCCGTAAGTGCACTACCCCTCGCCGGGCGCCATACGGCGCCCGGCGAGATGGCTGCGAGCGAACTCGGCAGTGGATGAAAAGGGAAATGCCGGACGCGCAATTTGTGACCAGATGCCCGATTTTCCATTCGGCGCAAAATATTTTCGCACTGGCTGATCCCTTTGCGGTTCCCGTTACGTGTATCTTTCATCGAGGCAAGCAATTGTCTCATCGCGCCGCCGCCGGCCACCCCTGAACCTGCGGCGGCGTTTTCTTTTCCGGCTCCGGAAACCCTGTAGTCCCCTGCGGCCAGCTACTGGAAGCCGTTGCGGAAGATGATGTCCCCCTGGAACTCGTAAGCGCCCGCATCGACGGCCCCGACGCGACCGACCCCGCGCTGATCCGTCGCGGGTGCGCCCGTTGCCGTTCCCGCATTGATGGCGGGCGAGGCGGCAGGCAGCGCCATCGTCTCGGTCAGGCCGCCGTTCATTGCCGGTGGCGACAACAGCGCGTCGGCGAAGATCGCGCCCGGCGTGACCGGATTCTCCGTCTGGCCGAAGGAATTGGGCCGCACCTGCGGCCACTGCAGGTTGTTGCTGCCGCTGACCGGATTGAGCAGGGCCCAGGGATTGAAGGCATTGCCGCCGGTGTTATCCAGGAATACGGAGTTTCGCAGGGTGATCGGCAGACCCGCCGCGTTAGAGATGCCGCCGGCGAAACACACGTCGCACAGGGCGCGGTTGTTGGCGATGGTCAGGTTCTGCAGCAGCAGATTGCCAGTAGCCGTGATGTTCATCGCGCCGCCCAGGCCGGTGCGCGCGATGTTTCCCTGGAAGGTGCAGTTGGTGATGTCGCCCGAGGTGCGGACCAGTCCGTTGCCGGTCTGGTGGTCAAACAGCGACAAACCGCCGTAGCCGGCCGCCTGGTTGGCGCGGAAGGTGCTGCCGCGGATCGCAACTGGCCCGCCCTGGATATAGGCGCCGCCGGTGTGCGCATTGCTGCTGCCGGTGCTGTTGTTGCCCTGCAGGGTCGAGTTCTCGATCCGCGTGAAACTCGTGGTGTCGTACACCGTGGTAAAGAGGCCGGCGCCGTAGGCGTTGGCAGTGTTGTCGATCAGCGCGACGCGGCAGAGGTTGACGTAGCGGTCGGCGCCATCCACACCGATGGCGCCGGCGTTGCCCCCGTTGCCGGGATTGCCGCCGGTACCGGTGGCGCTGTTGCCGGACAGGCGGCTGTCAAAGAGATTCACGCGCCGGGAGCCCAGCGAGTAGAGGCCGCCGCCATTCGCACCGCGATTGTTTTCCAGCACCGTGTTGACCAGTGCGATCTCCTGGGCGCCGACCACGTAGATGGCGCCGCCGCCGTCGTCCTGCGCCGTGGTGATGGCCTGGTTGCCGGCAAAGCGCGAATGGAAGATGCGGATGGTGACGGCTTGCCATGGCCCTCCGGTCGCTTTGTAGAGGCCCGCGCCGGAACCGGTCGGCGTGCTGCCATTGATCACGACCGCGTTGAGCAGGCTGAAGGTATAGGTGAGATTGCCCGGATTGGAAACGCGCAACACACGCACCGCGTTTGCACCGGAAAGCGTAGCGCCGCCGGCGTCAAGGACGGTCTCGCGGGTGATCGACAGCTCCTGTGTCAAGGTCAGCGTCGAGGTGCCGATGTTCAGTCTGATCACGCCGCCGGCGTTGAGCGCCGCCTGGAGTTGCGCACCGCTGACGCTGCCGGAGCTGCCATTGCCCAGCACCACGGCGCCAGCGGTCGACGGTGCCGCGGGCGCTGCGCAGTCGAAGGTGCTCTGCGCCGCTGCATCGAGGCTGGCAAAAAGGATGGCAAGCCACAGCAGGCGTCGGACACGCATTGCACTCACTCCTGGTCGGCACGGCAGGATGGACTGATCCGCCGCGCCGGTCCGTGACCGCGTTCAGTCCATGAAGACGAAGAAGCTCGCCACGACGACCAGGGCGAAGGCCACCGCATGATTCCAGCGGATCGGCACATCGAGGTAGGTGACCGAGAACACAGCGAACACCACCAGGGTGATCACTTCCTGGATCACCTTCAACTGGGCCGGGTGGTAGACGGCAGCCCCCAGCCGATTGGCGGGTACCTGCAGGCAGTATTCGAAGAAGGCGATGCCCCAGCTCGCCAGGATCACCAGCAGCAGGGGGCGGTGGGTGTGCTTTAGGTGCCCATACCAGGCGAAGGTCATGAACACGTTGGAGGCGATCAGCAGCAGGATCGGGGTGAGGTAGCTGGACATGGGCGCGGATCCGTCGAACAGCGCACAGTCTTGTCTGCGCCGGCGGCCGGCGCAATCGCCCGGGGCGGCTATTTGATGCCCAAACCACGCGGCCCCTGCTATAACGCGCCTTCGCGCCCAAGGATTGATGGAATGATCCGCAACACTCGACGGCCGCCAAGGCCGCACTCGCCGACGGTATCGCGGCGGGGCCCGCGATGGTCGGCCGTGGCCTGGCTGGGCCTACTGATCGTGACGCCGGTCCACGCTGCCAAGGTCACCACCACCGTGGGTGGCGTCGACGGCGACCTGAAACTGGCCGTGCTGGCGGCCATGGAGATCGAACACTACGTCGGCCGGGATGTCAGCGCGGCGCAGGTCCGCCGCCTGTACGAGGCGGTCCCCGCCCAGGTGGCGGAGGCGCTGGAACCTTACGGGTACTACGACGCGACCGTCGATGGCAGCCTCAAGGAGGTGCCCGGTGGCTGGGAGGCGCTCTTCACGGTCAAGCCCGGTGAACCGGTGGTGGTCGAGGACCTCGCGCTTTCCGTGCCGGGCGAGGCCGGGAAAATGCAAGCCGTGCGCCGTGCCGTGCGCGCCTTTGCGCCGCAGGTCGGCCAGCCCATGAATCATGACGCCTACGAGCGTGGCAAGGCCGCCATCCAGGCGGCGCTGTTCGCCAACGGTTACCTGGATGCCCGGCTGTCGGCGCACCGCGCCGAGGTCACCCGGGCCACGCGCAAGGCGCGCATCACCCTGACCTGGGAACCCGGCGAACGCTTCCGCATGGGCGCAGTCCGCTTCGAAGGTGGGCAGTTTCCGACCGACTTCCTGCAGCGCTACGTGCCGTGGAGCGAAGGTGACTACTACACCCAGGAGTCGCTGCTGTCTTTGCAGCAGCGCCTGGTGGATGCGGACTATTTCAGCGTCGTCGACGTGAACCCCGACATCGAGCATGCCAAGGGGGGTGTGGTGCCGATCGTCATCGCACTGGCCCCGGCCAAGCGCAGCATCTACACCGGCGGACTGTTCGTCGGGACGGACACCGGCTTTGGCGTTCGCGGCGGGTTGGAGCGGCGCTGGATGAACCAGCGTGGTCACAAGCTCAAGACCGAAGCCATTGTCGCCCAGCGCCTCAAGACGGCGTCGGCCCAGTACCAGATTCCGTTGCCCGGTCCGGACAGCCGCAGCTTCAACTTCGGTATCAATTACAAGGACGAAGCGTCAGACGCCACGCGCTCGCGCGTCACGTCGGTGGTGGCGAACGAAACGCGCCAGTGGATGGGCTTCACGCGCACGATGGGCCTGCATCTGCAGACCGGCGATTTCGAGATCCGCGACCGCACGAACGACGATTTCGCGGTCCGCGGCAACTCCACCATGCTGTACCCGCAATTGGCGCTGACGCGAAAGCGTGCGGATGATCCGCTCTTCGTGCGCCGCGGCTACTCGCTCAACCTGCTGGCGCGCGCCGCGCAGAAGGGGGCGTTGTCGGATACCAGCTTCCTGCAGTTGCGGGCCGACCTGAAATGGATTCGCGCCTTCAACTGGCGCAACCGCCTGATTGTCCGCGGCAGTGCCGGCACCATGCGGGTGGGCGAATTCAACGACCTTCCGCCTGACCTGCGCTTCTTCGCCGGCGGCGACCGTTCCGTGCGCGGCTATGGCTACCAGACGATCGGTCCGGTGCAGAACGTGGAGGTCACCTCGCAGGTTCCGGGTGCGCCGCCGGAGCTGCACCCGGTCGTGGTCGGCGGCAAACATCTCCTGGCCGGCAGCGCGGAATACGAGTTCTATTTCCACCGCAAATGGGGTGTCGCGGCATTCGTCGACGCGGGCGATGCCTTCTCCGGTACGGACTACCGCCTGAAAGTCGGCGCCGGCGCCGGCGTGCGCTGGCGCTCGCCCGTGGGCATGGTGCGTCTGGACATCGGCGTGCCGCTGCGCGACCGCGAGGACCGCAGTGCGTACCAGATCCACCTCGTGATCGGGCCTGACCTATGAAACGCTGGACCAGACGTATCGCTGGCGCGCTGGCCGCCCTCCTGGTCATCCTGGCGGCGGCGCTGCTCGGCCTGCTCTATTCGGGCGTCGGTGCGCGCATGGTGCTGGCGCGGATCGTCGCCGGGAGCGGCGGCCTGCTGACGGTGGAGCGCAGCGAAGGTGCCATCGCCGGACCACTGGTCCTGCACAACGTGCGCTGGCACGACAAGGCCGTGATCGTCCACGCCGAGCGCGTGCTGCTCGACGTGGCGCCGTGGGCGGTGCTCAAGCGCCACGCGCACGTGGAGAACGTGGAAATCGACGGGCTGACGGTCAAGCTGACCACGCTCCCCGCCGAGCCGGCCGCGTCGCCGTCCGAGCCGTTTTCGCTGGTGCCGCCGCTGGATATCACGCTCGACCGTCTGATGGTCACGCGACTGGCCCTTACTACCGACGGCCAGCCCACGCTGGCGGTCGATTCCATCGAGGCCGAGGCCGGCTGGACCCTGGAAGGCATGCGCCTGAAGCGGCTGGCCGTGCGCGCGCCGGAAGGAAGCGTGGACCTGGAAGCCAACCTCCTTTCGCTCGCCCCGTACGCGGGCGGTGCAAAAGGGCAATTCGACTGGCGCCTGGGCGATATTCGCTACGCGGGTACACTCGATGCGACCAGTACCGCCGGAAAGGCGACCGCGCACGCGGTGCTGACGCAGCCGGCCGCTGCCGATCTGCGCGCTGCTGTCGATACCACCGGCAGCCAGGCATGGGATTTTGATCTCGCCGTGCCCGCCTTTTCGCCGTCCGTCATCGTGAAAGACACAGCTCTGCAGTCCGTAGCATTGACCCTCAAGGGCAACGGATCGGGCAAGGGGGGATCGATCAGTGGCCAGGTCGGCGTCAACGGCCACACTGTGCTGGTCGACCCGCTCCAGTTCGGCTGGGAAAATCAGGTCCTTTCCGTCCAGGCACTGACCTTGCGTTCGCCGGAGGCCAGCGGCCGCCTGGACGTAACCGGATCGGTGGATCTGACGGGCGGGTCCGTCGCGACCATTCTCGGCCTGACCTGGAGCGGCGTCGTGCTGCCCGAGGATCTTGCCGGGCAGGTATTGCACAGCGACGGGCGCCTGGATGTTGCCGGCACGCTGCAGGAATACGGCGCGAAGGGCACCGTGAAGCTCGGCCCGCCGGGGAAGATTGCAGAGATCAGCCTGGACGTGGCCGGTACCGCGAAGCAGGTGCTGGTCAACCGCCTGGCGCTGCAGCAACCACGGGGTTACCTCCAGGCGCAGGGCACCGTCACCCTGGCACCGTCCGTGGCGTGGAAAGGCGAGGTCCGGGCGGAACGGTTCGACCCCGGCGCCCTGGTCGCCGGCTGGCCGGGCTCGCTCGGCCTGACTCTGCACAGCGAGGGCAGCCTGGCCGACGCCGGCGTCACTGCCAGCGTGAAGCTCGACAAGCTCGACGGTACATTGCGGCAGCGGCCTGTCACCGGCACAGCGGATATCCGTGTGTCCCCGGGCCTGGTCATCGATGGAACGCTGGCGCTGGCATCGGGAGAGAGCACCGTCGCGATCCGCGGCCGCGGTGGTCACCAGACCGATGCCACGGTCGGATTCACGATCCAGTCGCTCGGCGACCTGCTGCCGGGTGCCCAGGGACGCGTCAAGGGTGAGTGGCAGGTCAAGGGGGCGTGGCCTGCCCTGGCGCTCAACGGCCGTCTGGACGGCCAGAGCGTGTCCTATGACGGAACGAAAGCCGGCTCGGTGGAACTGACGGCCGATATCGCCGACGCCAGCGCACCGCGCGGCAACGTCAGCGTGCTGGCAACCGGCGTGGCGCAGGGCAATCTGCATTTCGAGCGGGTCAGTATCGACGGCAAGGGTGACCGGAATGCGCACACCCTGACGCTCGCGCTCAACGGCGACCCGCTGTCAGGCCAGGTGACCGTGCGTGGCGCCAACACCGACGCCAACTGGAACGGCATGCTGGAGACGCTGAATCTCTCGCTGCGCGACCAGCCGCAATGGACCTTGCAGCAGCCGGTGACGCTGAGCTGGCGGGAGCAGGCGCTGCACCTGGGCGAGCTGTGCCTGACCGCGTCCGGGCCCCGCCTGTGCCTGGCCGGCGACCGCACTGCCGATGGCGCCACCACGGCGCGCTACCGCATCGAACGATTGCCCCTGGCGATGGTGATGGTGCTGGCCGCACCGGACGCGCCGTTCACGCTGCAGGGCGAGATCGATGGCAGTGGCGATGTGGCCGGTTCGGCGCAGGGCCAGTGGCGTGGCAGCGCGCGTATCGGTTCGGCGCGCGGGCAGATCGGGTATCCGGATGCCGCCAAGCCGGTGCTGGACTACCGCGATGTCGCGATCGAAGCCGCACTGTCACCGGAAGGGCAGGACCTCACCTTGCGGGCGGCCTTCGCTGATGGCGGCCGCGTCGAGGGCCGGGTGCAGGCACGTGGCGCATCGCAGGTGCTGGACGGAACCATAACCCTGGCAATTGCCAATCTTTCACTGGTGGAATTGTTTACTACTGACCTCGCCGCGGTGAAGGGGCGCGCCAATGGCAGCCTTCACGTCGGCGGCACGCTGGCCCAGCCGCAGGTGGACGGTACGCTGCGCCTGCTCGAACTCGGGGCCGAAGTGCCCGCCGCCGGCATCACGCTCCAGGACGGCACGGCCAGCGTCACCGTCGATCCGTCGCAGCAGGTGCGGATCGAAGGCGGCATCCGTTCCGGCACCGGACAGATCACCTTCACGGGCAGCGGCGATACGCGAGCGACCACGCCGATTCTGGTGTCGATCGAAGGCAAGGACTTTCTCGCGGCCGACATTCCCGGTGCGCGCGTGGTCGTCGGTCCGCACCTGAAACTGGAATACAGCCAGGCGGAGTTCCGTGTCAGCGGGCAGGTTGACATGCCGTCGGCCAATGTGGATCTGTCCAAATTGCCCGGCGGTGGGGTCGCCAAGACGTCTCCGGACGTCGTGGTGACCGATGAAGAAGCGGCTGCGGTGAAAGCGGCGTTGCCCGTGGTGGCCGATGTCACGCTGCGCCTGGGCGATGACGTGCGGCTGAAGGGATTTGGCCTCGATGGCAAGCTGGACGGCCAGCTGGCCATTGTCGAGCGGCCCGGGCGCCAGACCGTGGGGCGTGGTGAAGTGCGGGTAGGCGGTACCTACCGCGCCTACGGGCAGGATCTGCGCATCGAGACGGGCCGCCTGCTGTTCGCCGGCACGGCAATCGACAACCCTGGCCTTGATCTGCGTGCGGTGCGCGACCTCAAGGACGTCAAGCCAGGCTTGCGGGTCCAGGGTACCGCGCAGGTACCTGTGCTCACCGTATTTGCCGAACCGGCGATGGAACAGTCCGAGGCGCTCTCCTACCTCATCACCGGCAAACCGTTGTCGGGGCTCAAGGGCGGCGACACGGATCTGGTGCGCACGGCCGCCCAGGCGTTGGGTTCGGCTACGGGCGACCTTTTGGCCAAGAGCATCGGCGCGCGGCTGGGCATCGAGGCTGAAGTACGCGACAACGCGGGTGTCGGCGGCACTGCCTTCACGGTCGGCAAGTACCTCTCGCCGAAGCTCTACATCGGCTACGGCGTCGGCATCTTCCAGCCGGGCGAGGTGATCACCTTGCGCTACAAGCTCAGCAAGCGCTGGGAACTGGAGGCGCAGAACGCCACCGTGGAGAACCGCGCGGGACTCAACTACCGCTACGAAAAATAGAGCGACGGGCTATTCGCCGGGAAGTATCGCGACGTGGAATTTCCCGTCGCGGTCCACCCAGCCGCGGAACATGCCTTCGGTGTTGAACGGCGTCGCGAAATTGCCCTTTGCGTCGAGCACGATCACGCCGCCGTCGCCGCCCAGGGTTTCGATGTCCTTGAGTACGGCAGTTGCGGCGCTCCCGACGCTGTCGCTCCCTGCGGCAACGCGCGAGCAGATCGAATGCGTCGCGACCGTGCGGATGAAGTACTCGCCCCAGCCGGTGCCGGAGGCGGCGCAATCGGCATTGGCATAAGTGCCGGCGCCGATCACCGGCGAATCGCCGATGCGCCCCCAGCGCTTGTTGGTCATGCCGCCGGTCGAGGTGGCAGCGGCGAGGTGGCCGTCCTTGTCCAGCGCGACGGCGCCGACGGTCCCGTGCCGCAACGCGGCCGGCAGTTCGGCAATCTTGTTCGCAGCTTCGGCCTTGAGGGCTTCCTGCAGCTGGTTCCAGCGTTCCTCGGTTCGAAAATACGAGGGATCCACCAGCTCGATGCCGGCGTCCTTGGCGAAGGCTTCCGCGCCGTCGCCGACCAGCATCACGTGAGCGGATTTCTCCATCACGGCGCGGGCCAGACGAACGGGATTCTTCACCCGGTGCAGGCCCGCTACGCTGCCGGCACGTCGCGTCGCGCCGTCCATGACGGAGGCATCGAGCTCATTCTTGCCGTCGTGGTTGAATACTGCGCCCTTGCCGGCGTTGAAGTAGGGCGAATCTTCCAGCACGACGACAGCGGCGGTGGCCGCTTCCAGGCTGCTGCCGCCGTCCTTGAGGACGCCATAGCCGGCTGACAGTGCTTCGTGCAGCGCCGTTTCGATCGCCTTGCGCCGCTCGGGGGCGAGCGACTTCTTCATCACGCCGGCCCCGCCATGGATGACGAGGACGGGCTTCACCTCGGCGGCACCGGCGGCCATGCAGAACGCTCCCGCAATCACGGTGATCAGGCGACAAATGTACGGCGGCATGCGCTCGGGCTCCATAGGCGGGGCGAAGAAGGTGTCAGGCGGCTGCCGCGGTCGGGCGTGCCTGGGGAAATCCGATGATAGCGATCGTGCCGCGCCCCAGTTCGCTGTCGATGGTGATCGGCCAGCCAAAACGGTCCGACAGGCGCTTGACGATGGTGAGACCAACGCCATGGCGGCCGCGCAGGGCGGGGCCAGTGATCATGGCCGGCCTGAACACCTGGGCCAGCTCGGCCTGGCTCATGCCGCCGCCGGTGTCCTCCACCTTGACGTAGTCGCTGCCGACGGTGACCGTCACACTGCCGTGGTCGGTGAAAAGACAGGCGTTGCGGACGAGGTTGCCCAGCATGACCGACACCACGCGCGAGGAGGCATGCAGGGCGAACTGGCCGTGCTCGACGAGCGTGAGTGTCACGGGTTTCTGCTCGACGTAGGGCCGCGCCCGCTCGACTTCCTCGCGGGCGATGGTATTGACGTCGAAGTCCTCCTCCGGCAACCCCGTATCGGCCTCGCGGGCGAGGATCAGGAAGGTTTCGATCAGCGCTTCCATGTCACGCCCGGCCGTCTGGATGCGGGCCACCACGCGACGCGCGAACTCGTCCAGGCGCGGATCATCCGCGAGCACATCGGCGGCGACTTTGATGACGGTCAGCGGACTGCGCAGCTCGTGGCTGGCGTCGCGCGTGAAATTGCGCTCGCGTTCGACGAATTCCTCGATGCGCGTGGCGAAACGGTGCAGCGCGCGCGACAGCACCTCCACATCGTGATCCACCTCGCCGGGAAGCTGCTCGGGTTCCAGCCGGTTGAGCTCGGGACGTTTCGGATCCCATTCCCGCACATTCGCCGCGAGCGCCACGATGGGCGACAGCGCGCGACGCGAAGCCCGGTAGGTGACCCAGGTGCTGATGGCGATGATCACCAAAACGACAGCCAGCGGGATCACGCCGAAGGTCAGCGCCAGGCGATGCACCGGTCCGCGCTGGAACAGCAGGTACAGGGTGCCACCCGCGCCGCGCTGGACATGGACCAGGTCGTCCAGTCCGTCGGCGCGGACATGGTGGTAGCCCTCCTGCAGCTGGCGCAGCGACGCCGGCAGGCTGTCGGTGTTGCGCGAGCCATCCACGAAGTAGCCACGCAGCGTATAGGTGTTGGGTGGCGGCAGCGTCTGGCGGTGGCGTTGCTCGAAAAAGTGCGCCGCTTCGTTGGCCAGGGTGCGCTTGACCAGCACGTCTTCGAGTATGGTCGCGGCGCCAAAGACGCTCACTACCGTGGCAAAGCTGATCGCCGCCAGCTGGAGCACGAAGACAACCCAGATCTTGCGGCGAATGCCGGCCGGCCGCCGCATGATCAGGCCCGGCTGGTTGCGGCGATTTCCGCGTCGAGATCGGCCAGGCGGTAGCCGGCGCTGTGGATGGTGTGCAACAGCGGGCGCTGGAACGGTTTGTCGATAATTTTGCGCAAGTTGTACAAGTGCGAGCGCAGCGTATCGGAGTCCGGCAGGCTTTCGCCCCAGATTTCGCGCTCGATATCGCGCCGGCTCACGACGCGCGGAGATTCGCGCATCAGGATAGTCAGGAGCTTCACCCCGATGGGCGATACCACCAGTTCGTTGCCTTCGCGGGTGAGCCGCAGGGTTGCCGTATCGAGCACCAGGTCGGCCACCTTGAGCACCTCGGCGCTGACCAGTCGCCGGTCGCGCCGGATCAGGGCACGCAGGCGCGCTTCCAGCTCGCGGATCTCGAAGGGCTTGACGAGGTAATCGTCTGCGCCGGCTTCCAGTCCCACGAGCTTGTCATCGAGCGTGTCGCGGGCCGTGAGCATGAGGACCGGCGTCGACTTCTTCGCCTCGCCGCGCAACTTGCGGCACAGGTCGATGCCATCCATGCCCGGCAACATCAGGTCGAGCACAATCACGTCGTAACTGTTGTTGATCGCCAGCCGCAAGCCGGTTACCCCGTCGGTGGCGTAGTCGATGCCATAACCGCGCCGCTCAAGGTATTCGCCGACCATCTCGGCAATGCCGCGGTTGTCCTCGATCAGCAGGATCAGGCCGGTTTGTTCGTCGCGCTGCTTCATGATCCTCTCCCCCGGCATTCGCTGGGAACGCCGGTCATTTTTCACATTTGTGAAGGATCAGGACAAGCCCGTGACAGCGACGTGAAGCCGGTCACGGCCGTGAAAACTGGCGGGCGCGGCGGCAGATTCCGTCAGTCGATCAGGCGCTTGCGCGCGGCGTAGCGCACCAGCTCGGCGGCGTTGCGCACATCGAGCTTGGCCAGGATGCGCAGCCGGTGGTTCTCCGCCGTTTTCGTGCTGATATCCAGCCGTCGGGCGATTTCCTTGGTGGTGAGGCCATCGACGATCAGATGGAACACCTCGCGCTCGCGCGGCGACAGCGTGCCGTAGGGATCGCTGTCCGCATCCGGCTGCCGCACGTGCTCGGCCAGGGCCTTGCTGGCATAGCTGCCGAAGTACACGCCCCCGGCCGCGATCGCCCGGATGGCCTCCAGCAGTTCCGCCACAGCTGCGTGCTTGACCAGGTAACCGGATGCGCCTGCCCGCACCATCGGCACGACGTATTCCTCTTCCTCGTGCATCGTCAGCACGAGCACGCGTGTTCGCGGCAGCTCCGCATGCAGCCGGCGCACCACTTCCATGCCCGAGAGTCGTGGCATGGAAATGTCGACGATGGCCAGGTCAGGGCGCAGCGCATGGGCCTGCTCGATCGCGCTGATGCCGTCGGCGCACTGCGCCACGATGTGGCAACCGGGGCTGGCATCAATCGCCGAGGCCAGGCTTTCGCGCACCAGCGTGTGGTCATCGGCGATCAGGACGCGGATCATGCGGATTCCCGGGGCTCGGCCGGCAAGGGCAGCACAAGGGTAACCCGGCAGCCACGACCGGGTGCGGCATCAAAATAGAATTTTCCGTCCATTGCGCGCGCGCGGTCGCGCATGCCCCCGAGGCCCGCAGCGAGGCCGTTGCTCCCCAGACGCTGCGCCGCATCCGGATCACAGCCGCGGCCGTCGTCGCTGATCACCAGTTGCAGCTGGCGCGGCCCGGTGGATAACGCCACCAGGGCACGCCGGGCATGGGCGTGCCGGGTGACGTTGGTCAGCGCCTCCTGAGCGACGCGGAACACCAGGATCTCGACGTCCGGGTCCAGCCGTTGCTCGGGCGTGTCGGCGACGATGTCGATGGTCAATTCGCCATCCACCGCCAATGTGCGCGCCAGCCACTTCAGGGCGGCGGCAAGGCCCAGGTCGTCCAGCACCTGCGGACGCAGCAGGCGGGACAGCGCGCGCGTGTCATCGAGCGTGCTGCGCACCAGGCGTGCGGAGGCTTCCAGGGCCCCGCGGATGTCGCTGGCGCCGGGCGGAAGGCTTCCGATCACTGCGGCGATCTGATGGGTCAGAACGGCCAGGTTCTGGCCGATGCCGTCGTGCAGCTCACGCGCCAGACGCCGGCGTTCTTCTTCCTGCACGCGCCAGACCGAGCGGGCCAGGCGCTTGAAATCCTGCGCACCGCCGGCGATCTGTTCCAGCAGGCGTTCGTGCTGGCCCATCAGTTCCGTGATGTGCTCGCGCAGCTGGGCGAGGGACTGCGCGTCAGAAGGAGAGGTCATGGCCGGCCTCCGCAGTGATGCGCCGGCGCAGCGCCGCCTCGGCGGTGGCACGCTGGTCGGCCGGCAAGCCGGCCAGCCAGCGCGAAAGCGCATCCTGGGCGCTCTTCTGCGCGCGCGCTGCCTCGGCAGTAGCGCCCGCACGTTGGAACGCACCCATGGCGCTGGCGTGAAACACGGTGTCGTCATTCCATCGGCCGAGCTTGCGCAGCAGCTCCAGACCTTCCCGGTAGGACGTCTGCGCCGGCGGCGGCCAACCGCGGGCCGCTGCGGCCAGGGCCAGCTGCAGCACGGCCAGCCGCACGGGCGGTTGACCCATGGCGGTGGTATCAGTGAGCAGGGCGTTCAGCGTTCTGGCTGTCGTCGACCGGTCGCCCTGGCGCAGCGCCGCGCGCACCCGTTCGATGCGGACCTGGACAGCCAGCGACGGGTGGTGGGTCGCCGCTTTCTCGGCCGTCGTCAGCGTGTCGCCTGCCTCTGCGGCCCCCTTTTCCTGTTGCGCCCGCGCCTGGATCAGCGTCGCCAGCGCCGATTGCTCCGGGCTCCGTTCCGCTGTCGACAGGGCCTGCAGGGTTTGCAGCGCCGCATCCGCGTCGCCGTACGCCAGCTGCACCCGGGCGGACAGCAGCGCCGTTTCCGCGAGGCCGCGCTGGTCGTCGCGTCGCTGGAAATCGTCGCGCGCCCGCGCCATCGCAGAGAGCGCGTCGCCCAGGCGACCTTCAGCCAGCGCCAGCTCGCCCAGGTAGGTGTGCGCGACGGCGGTTTCCTCGGGCAGCTGCAGGTCTTCGGCCTGGCGCAGCGATGCGGCCAGTCGCGCGCCGGCGGCTGCGAACTCGCCCTGGGCCATTTCCAGCATGCCCAGGCTCTGGGCGACGTGCAGCATGCCGGTGCGGTCGCCCAGCGCCTCGTACTGCGCCTGGGCTTGCCGCCAGTAGACCTGGGCATTGTCCATCTGGCCCAGCTGGAAATAGCAAAAACCGACATTCGTAAAACTTTCCGCAACCGCGTCGGCGAGGGTGAGCGCCTGCCGCAGGGCGAGTGCCTGGCGGTAGTCGGACAGGGCGGCGGTGTAGTCGCCGCGCTCCTCGGCGATCACGCCGCGATCGTTGTAGAGATCAGCCAGGCTGGCGCGGTCACCCAGCGCTTCGAGCAGACGCGCGGCCTTGTCCACGCTTTCCTGCGCGGCCGCGCGGTCGCCCTGCACGGCGCGCACGATGGCCAGGTTGCGCAGGCTGGTGGCCTCGCCGCGGAGGTCCTGATCCTGTTGGCGCAGGCGGGCGGCCCGCGTGTATTCGTCCGCGGCCGCATCCAGCTGGCCGAGCCGTTCGTAGCCCACGCCCAGGGCGTTGCGCGCGTCGGCTTCGGCGCGCGAATCGCCGGCGCGCGTGGCCAGCACCAGGGCGCGCACCAGGTATTCGTCGACGGCACGCTGGGCATCGCCCGCCTGGATCGCCGTGCGCCCCAGCAGAAACCAGCTGCGTGCGTCATGTTCATCGCGTTCGGTCAGCCGGTGCAGCAGGGAACTGGCCCGCCCGGCCTGGCCGTTCTCGGCGAGGATCTCCGCCGCCAGCAGGGCCAACTCGGTATCGTTGGCGTAGCGCGCCAGCGCCGGCTCGATCAGGGCGATCGCGGCCTCGGCGTCGCCATTGCCGCGCAATGCGGTGGCGCGCAGCTGCAGTCCCAGCAGCGAGGCATCCTCGCCGCGTTCCAGTGCGATGCGCCGCTGCTCCTGGATTCCCAGTTCGTCGCGAGCGCGCTCGAGCGCCTGGAGGCGGATGAAGGTATCTAGCGCGGCAGCCCCGGGAGCGGCGCCGGACACGACGGGCAGGGACGCACCCGCGGCAGGCCCGGCATCCACTGCCTGGAGCAGGCGCCCCAGGTCGCGGACAGATTCGGCGGGCGCCGCGGGGGGCTGCGAGGCAATAGTCGGCAGCAGCTGAGGGATCGTCGCCAGGTACCGCGTGTAAAGGGCTGCGGGTGTCGTGCCGGTGATCGCGAGCGTGGCGGCGATGCTCCCGTCTGCACGGCGCTGCTCCAGCGATAGCAGCAGGCCCTCACCGCCGCGGCGGAGTTCCGCGTAGACCAGGTTGTCGGCATTCGCCGCGCGCGCGACCGTGTCCCAGCGTCGCGCCAGACGCTCGCCGGTCGCACCGGGTGCGGCGCGCGCGATCGCCGCTTTCACCCGTGCGCGGGGCACCACCGTGATGGCCGCGTCCTGCCGCAGCCACTGCCGCAGGTGTTCGTCGAGAAAGCGCGCGGTGGCGCGCAGGTCATCCTCGTCGGCCGGCGCGTCGAAGGGAACCACTGCCCACTGCGGCGGTGTCGCGACCGCAGGTGCCGCGACGACGGTGGAAGATACGCGCAGCCGCGCGACGAAAAAGACCGCGCCCCCCAGCGCGACCACTGCCAGCAGCAGGCTTAACAAGACACGTCGGGAAGGCCGCGGGCGTGGAACGTGGCGCGTCTGCAAGGCCGCCAGCGCTTCGCGGGCGCTGCTGAACCGATGCGCGGGGTTGAGCCGCAGCAGGCGGTCCACGAACCGATGAACCCAGGCGGGCAGGTCGGGCCGCTGCCGCGCCAGCGATGGCGGTGGACGCACCAGCCGCTGGACCATGCTCTCTGCCGGCGTTCCTTCGCAGAAGGGCGGTTGGCCGCAGAGCATTTCGTAGAGGATCAGGCCTGTGGTGTAGAGGTCGCTGCGCGTGTCGATGGTGTCGCCGCGCGCCTGCTCGGGAGACAGGTAGCCGGGCGTGCCCATGATCAGGCCGCTGCCGGTCATGCCGCTGGTGCCCAGGCTGCGCGCCACGCCGAAATCGGTGATGAAAGGTTTGCCGGCTGCGTCGAGCAGGATGTTGGCGGGTTTCAGATCCCGATGGACGACCTGGCGCTCGTGCGCTGCGGCCAGGCCTTCGAGCAGGCCCTGGGCGATCGCCAGTGCGGTCTCGGGTTCGAGCCGCCCCTGGCGCACCAGACGGTCTTCCAGCGACTCGCCCTCGATGAAGTCCATGGTGATCAGCCAGCGGTCGCCGTGCTGGGTGATGTCGTGGATGCGTACCACATGCGGACTGGATACCTGGCGCGCGAGCAGCAACTCCTGGCGGAAGCGTTCGAAGGCGTCGCCGCGGCGCACCAGTTCCGGGCGCAGCAGTTTCACGGCGACATCGATATCCAGCGAGAGATCACGGGCGCGATAGACCATGCCCATGCCGCCCACGCCCAGCAGGGCGTCGATGCGGAACCGGCCGGCCAGCACTTCGCCGATACGCACGTCGTAGGCCGCGAGCACGCCGGTGATGGTGGCCGCCTGCGCGGAAGGACGCTGGACGCCGGATGCGGCGTCGTTCATGGCGGAAACCGGCTGCTGTGCATCAGGAGGCCTCAGCGCGCGCTGCGCACGTCATCCCACCGGGGCGCCGGCACGCCGGCGTCACCGGCGGCCTGCAGCACCGCGTCCACCGCGCCGCGCAAGCGGGCGGCAGCCAGGGTCGCCGCCGCCTGTTGCGCCAGGTTCTCGAACAGTTCCAGGTCCAGTTCCGTCAGGAGGGGGCCGGCGCGGCGGCTGTCGACGTAGATCGCACCCAGGCATTCGGTATTGATGGTCAGCGGCACGCAGGCGATCGCGCGGATCCCGCCGAACTGCACGCTGGGTCGTGCGCCCAGCCAGGGCGAGTCGCTCGTGTCGCAGCAGATCACGCTGCGCCGGCTTTCCAGGCAGCGCTCCACGGCGCCGGCGCTGCCGCCGAAATTCGGGCGTGCCAGTTCAGTCGGACCGATGCCCTGGCACACCCGGACGCGAAGCACGGCGTCATCGCCCCGATACACGACGAAACCGCGTTCCATGCCCGACAGTTCCAGTGCCGCCTGGAGGGTCTGGCGCAGCAGGGTCTCGATATCGCTGGCGCGGCGCAATTGCTGCACCAGCGACTGCGATGTGACACGCCGGCCCTGCAGGTGCGCCTGGAACGACGCCGCTTCGTTCTGGCTCAGCGGCTCGAACCAGCAGTAGACATCGCCGATCGCAAACCAGGTTGGTCCGTCCAGCCCCGCCTGCAGCACCAGGTGTCCGCCGGCGCGCAGGCCGTTGCGGCTGCCGGTATCGGCGATCCGCCACTGATTCTCGGTGAACTGGATTTCGGCGTGAAAGCGCGAAACGGAAAAATGGTCAATGCACAGTTCGCACTCGGTGGCGCGGCCTACGCGGTAGATCCGTCCGGCATCCAGCAGCCGGATGATGACCGCATGGTCGGGGGGATAGGCACTGAATTGCGCCTGCATCGAAGCTCCCGTCAATGGCGTGGAACGCGCAACCCACCGGGCCGCCCTGGGCATTCCCTGTGCCGGAGTGTACTGGTGGAATGGCCCCTTGGGAGGCGCCCGGACATGGACATTTGTCGCGAACCGCCGCTGGCGATCGCGACCATCGCCACCTTGCGGCTATTGCAGGCGCAGCAGGCTGAAACGCAGCGAATTGGCCTGCCCGTCGATATCGCCGGCGTCATTGACCAGGTCGCGTTCGGCGCGCCAGAGGTTGTCCATGCCCAGGCCTGCCTCGGCGTGTACGGTATCGAGCAGGTCGTCGACGCCGGCGATGGCCGCGGTGTAGTTGAGCAGGGCCAGTTGCAGGCCGATGTC
Organism: Tahibacter amnicola; assembly: GCF_025398735.1. Taxonomy (NCBI): domain Bacteria; kingdom Pseudomonadati; phylum Pseudomonadota; class Gammaproteobacteria; order Lysobacterales; family Rhodanobacteraceae; genus Tahibacter; species Tahibacter amnicola. The sequence continues at coordinate 5,789,161 of NZ_CP104694.1, read as the reverse complement.
GTCGATGATGGCCAGGAGCTCCAGCCGCAGCACGTCGTCAAGTGAGGCAGCCAGGATGCGGGTTTCCAGCGCGGCCAGCTTGGCGGTGGCGATCACCGCGACGCCCAGGCCGGGAAGGCCCACGTACTCGGGCCGCGGATCATTGACCACGAGGAACTGCGAGAAGCCACCGCTGCGCCCGCGGGAGCGGACGCTGCCATTGAGGATCTCGGAGCTGACGTCCGCGAACGCGCCAGCGAGGGGGCCTTGTACAGGCGGTATGGCGTGCCGGCGGCGTAGGTCAGGTGATGGGTATGGATCTCCAGCGTATAGGCGTTGCGAAATGCGAGATTGCCGCTGCCGCTTTCAGCGCCATCGAAGCTGCTGGCGAACAGGCGCGGCAGATTGACCGGCTCCACCGTGATCATCACGGGAAACGCCGATTCGACGAACGTGCCCAGCGGCAGGCGCGACTGCAGTGCCGGATCTGTCGGGTTGACCAGCTGTGCCGTGAGATTGAGGCTCTGGGGTGTCAGGTTTTGCGGCGTATCAAAGGTGATGGTGACGTCCGCATCGAATCCGGCGCCGCCATCGGGAACGTGCACGGTCGCGTTCGCCACATTGCCGTTGATCACCACCACCACCTGGCCCCAGGCGCAGCCGCTGGCCAGGATCAGCGCGAAGGCGATCCGGAACAGGTGTCGACGGAGCTGGACCATCATGCGGAACCCTGATGCGGACCCGGCGTATCCGGCCGCTGGAGCCAATCTACCCGCGCTGGCGTCCGCGGCCTAGCGGTGAAATGTGACGATCGCTGCGGAACGCCCGTTTGGGGGATCTACCGCCGTTCGTCTGGGGGATTTCCCTCAGCGGCGTGGCGCTGCGCTGCCGGGTGCGCCCAGCGCGCCGGCGAGGGTCGGCCATACGGTCTGGAGGATCCGCTCCTGCGCCTTCGCAACGGGGTGGAGACCGTCGTCCTGCATCAGGTCCGGTTCGGTGGCGATGCCTTCGAGCAGAAACGGGACCAGTGGCACATTGAATTCGCGCGCCAAGTCCCGATACATCGCGCGCAGGCCGTCGCGGTATTGCGGCCCGTAGTTGACCGGCAGTTCGATTCCCACCAGTACCGCCCGGGCCTTGGCCTGGCGGACCGTTTCGAGCATCTGCGCGAGATTGGCGCGGACTTCCGCCAGCGGCAGTCCGCGCAGGCCGTCGTTGGCGCCCAGCTCGAGCACGACCACGGCGGGTTTATGGGTGGCGATCAGCTCCGGCAATCGGGCCAGTCCGCCGGCAGTGGTTTCTCCGCTGATGGCGGCGTTGACCACCTGGCGCGGTGGCGTGTGGCCGCGCAGGCGGGTTTCCAGCAGGCTCACCCAGCCGGCTTCACGCGGAATGTTGTAGGCGGCGGACAGGGAATCGCCAAGAACCAGTACCGGCCCGTTATCCGCCGGAGCGGGTTGCGGTGCGGCAAAAGCAATAAATGAAACAATAAATAACAGGGCAGCCAGGAAGCGACGCATGCGGGAACTCGGTGACATCATTCTCAGTGCCAGGGATGTTAGCAAAGTGGTGGATGGGCCCGACGGCTCGCTGCAGATCCTCGACCGCGTCGACGTGAGCGTGCGCCGCGGCGAGAGCCTGGCCATCGTCGGCGCATCCGGATCGGGCAAGACCACCTTGCTCGGCTTGCTGGCGGGGCTGGACCTGCCCACCCGCGGCGAGATCCACCTGGCCGGCCAGCACCTGGGCGGCCTCGACGAAGAAGGCCGCGCCAGCCTGCGGCGGCGCCAGGTGGGCTTCGTGTTCCAGAGCTTTCATCTCCTGCCGGCGCTGTCAGCCGAGGAGAACGTGATGCTGCCGCTCGAGCTGGACGGCGTGGCCGATGCACGCAGCCAGGCGCTGCGGGCGCTTGAGGCAGTCGGACTGGCACAGCGCACGCACCATTTTCCGCACCAGCTGTCGGGCGGTGAGCAACAGCGCGTGGCCATCGCGCGTGCGTTCGTGCACGGCCCCAGCCTGCTGTTTGCCGACGAACCCACCGGCAACCTCGACCAGCGCACCGGCCAGGCCGTGAGTGACCTGCTGTTCGAACTCAATGCCGCCAAGGCCACCACGCTCGTGCTGGTGACGCATGACCTGGTGCTTGCCGAGCGGTGTGGCACGGTGCTGCGCCTGGCGGGCGGTCGCCGCGTGGATGCGGCATGAAGCTCCTGGCCTATTCCTGGCGTGCGCTGGTGCGGGAATTCCGCCACGGCGAGCTGCGCACCCTGGCCGCGGCACTGGTGCTGGCTGTCGCCGCGCTGGCGGCGGTATCCACGCTGGGCGTGCGCGTCGAACGCGCCATTCTTTCGAGTGCGGCCGAGCTGATCGGCGGCGACCTGGGCGTTGCGGCGCGCCGCGCACTGCCGCCCGCATGGCGCGACGAGGCGCTACGCCGGGGATTGCGCACGCAACGCAGCGCGGAATTCCCCAGCGTCGTCTTCGCGGCCGGCAAGAGCCAGCTGGCGCAGATCCTGGCGGTGGATGCGACGTATCCCCTGCGCGGGACGCTGGTCGTACGGGGCGCGGACGGCCTGGAGCACACGGTGGGGAGTCCGCCGTCCGGCGAGGTCTATGCCGACCGCCTGGTGCTGGCGGCGCTCGACGTGGACGTGGGCGGTTCGCTGGAGCTGGCGGGCAGGGCGCTGCGTATTGGCGGTGAAATCCTGCGCCAGCCCGATGGGGGCCAGCTGTTCGCGCTGGCTCCGCGCCTGGTGGTGGCGATGGCCGATGCGGAGTCATCGGGCCTGCTCGGTCCGGGCAGTCGCGTGAGACACAAGCTGATGCTCTCCGGCGAGGCGGCTGCGCTGCAGGGTTTCCAGTCCTGGGTGAAGCCGCAGCTGGCCGACGGCGGCGCGCAGCTGGTGACCGTGGGCGAGGCGCAGCAGAGCCTGCGCACCGCCTTCGAGCGCGCCGAGGCGTTCCTGCGCCTGGCGGCATTGCTCTCGGCGCTGCTGGCGGGCATTGCCGTGGCATTGGCCGCGCAGCGCTACGCCCGGCGCAAGACGGACGAGGTGGCACTGCTGCGCGCACTGGGCGTGGGCAAGCGACGCGTGCTGGCGATCCTCATCCTCACGCTCCTGATGCTGGGCGTGCCCGCCTGCGTGGGAGGCGCCGCGGCCGGGCTGGTTCTTCAGGAAGGGGTGCTGCGCTACGCCGGTGACGTGCTGCCGGGAGCCGCGCCGCCGCTCAGCCTGTTGCCGGCGCTGGGGGCGGTGTCGGTGGGTCTTGCCGTGCTGGTCGGATTCGCCTTGCCGCCGTTGGCGCGTTTGCGCGATGTGCCGCCCATTCGCGTTTTTCAGCGCGCCGTCGGGCTACGGCCGCGCCGGGTGGATGTGCTGTATGCGTTGCCAATAGCGGTCGCACTCGGATTGATCGCCAGTCAGAGCGGCAATGCCCGTATCGCCACGACCATGGCCATCTGCCTGGCCGCCGTGGTGCTGCTGACCCTGGTGCTGGGCACTGCGCTGCTGGCCCTGCTGCGGCGCCTGGCGGCGCGCGCGCCAGGTGCCCTGCGATTCGGGCTGGCAAACCTCTCGCGGCGGCGTGGTCTGAGCCTGATCCAGGCGAGCGCGCTCGCGCTGAGCTTCTCGGCGTTGCTGCTGCTCGCGGTGGTCGGCCCGGGCCTCCTGGCGGCCTGGCGTGCGGACCTTCCGGCAAAAACGCCGGATCATTTCCTGCTCAATCTTCAGCCGGCACAGCGGCCGGCGATCGCCGAGCGCCTGACGGCAGCGAAGGTCGAGAACCTCAACCTCATGCCGCTGGCCGTGGGCAAGCTCGTGGCGATCAACGGCAAGACGCCGCGCGCCGAAGACTACGAGGACCGCCGCGCCGCTGGCTGGATCAACGGGGAAACGCGATTGTCCTGGAGCGCGGAGTTGCCGCCATCCAACAGCGTCGTCGAGGGGCGCTGGTTCGAAGCCGGTGCTACCGAACCGGAAGCATCGATCGACCGCATGTGGGTGGACATGTTCAAGCTGCGCCTGGGCGACAGCATCACGCTGTCGATCGGCGAGCGCACCATCACCGCGCGCGTCGTCAACGTCCGTGACGTCGACTGGACGTCGTTCCGGGTGAACTTCTTCGTGCTGCTCAATCCGGCGGCGGTGCAGGATGTTCCACACAGCCTGCTGGCGAGCTTCTGGCTGCCGCCGGAATCCCGCCTGGCGATGCGCGATCTCACCCGCGCTTTCCCGAATCTCTCCGTCATCGATATCAACGCCATCCTTGACCGGGTGCGCGACCTGATCGACCGGGTCAGCCAGGCGGTAACCGCGGTACTGGGTTTCAGCCTGGCCGCCGGACTGCTGGTGCTGGTGGCGGCGCTCAACGTCAGCGCCGAGGAACGGCGTTTCGAGACCGCCTTGCTGCGCACGCTCGGCGCGCGGCGAGCCCAGCTGGCGTCGGCCGTACTGGGCGAATTCGCCCTGTTGGGCTGTATTGCGGGGCTGATGGGGGCCGGTGGTGCGATCGCAGCGGGCCTGTCGCTCAGTCGCGGTGTGTTCCGCATCGCCTGGACGCCACCGGCCTGGCCCTTCCTCGGCGGACTGGCCGCCGCCGTCGCACTGGTGACCCTGGCCGGCTGGCTGGGCACGCGCCGCATCGCGCAGGCGTCGCCGCTGCTGGTGCTGCGCCGGGAGTAATGGGACACGGCGCACATCCCGCCGCCAAAGCCTTGCCAATGGGCAGCGCCGTGCCTATGGTGCCTACCGTGGCCCGCGGCGCTGTTTCGTGCGGCTGCGTTGCCACGGAGGCCCCATGAACTACGCCGAAAAACGCCGTCATCCGCGTCTGTCCGTCTTCTCGGCGGCGATGCTCGTCTTCGGTGACGACGGTTATCTGAGCGAGGTGAAGGATCTCTCCCAGGGCGGCGCCCGCGTGGCGCTGCCGTGCAACTGGGGCCTGCCCGTCGGTACCGAGTGCCAGCTGTTTCTCATCTTCGACCAGGAAACGGTGATCGGCCTGCGCATCCGCGTGGTGCGCGTGGGCGGCGATGACCTGGGCCTTGAGTTCATGCCGGGGCAGGAGGCGCGCGTCGCCTCGGTGCTCTATGAATCGCGCTTCGTGGAAAACGAGTAGCGCCGCCGCCGCGCCCACGGGCGTGGCCAGATGCCGCATGTTCCCCAAATATCAAGGTGTAGAACGCTGGCAGGCCCGGCCGTTGCGCCGCGCGCGCTTCTCTTGCCGGAAAGTAGGGTAACAAGTTGCTTTGTACGTCTCTCCAGTACGACGCGTGTCGTGGAGCGCGCCGCGGTGGCGGGAGCCGGGCTGTTCCCGCTTCGTTGAAAGCAGTCCAGACGATGATCACTGCACGGAGAGATGCGGTATGGGAAATGCTTGGCTGAAAAAGGGAGCAGGGTGCCTCGCGATGATCGGGGGATGGGTTTCGCTCGACGCGGCAGCCGCGTCGGTATGGGTCCTGGATGGAACCGCCAACGCGGTGCATGAGGCGGAAGTGTGGGTCAATTGCGAGCTCCGGGCGACAACCGATCGCGCTGGCAAAGCGGAGGTCGCGCTGGCCGCCGGGGACCGCATCGTGGTGCGCAAGCGCGTCATCTCGGTGCCGAGCACCAAAGGGTTGCACGACTACGGCTGGGCCTGGAACGTCTGGCACACCAACGTGGTTCAGAACAACGATGGTACGTGGACCGACTGGACCGTGACTGATCCGGCCGCCCAGCAGCAGATCGTGATCAGCCGCCACAACGGCATCATTGGCCTCAATCTGATGGCCAGCATTGCCTATAACGCCAGCCCGCGGAATGTCCGGCAGATCCGTGACGGTTTCGATGGTTCGTCGCGGTTGCTGTTTGACGTGACGGACGGACAGATGGTGCTGGAACGCGTCTCGATTCACGAAGAGGGCTTCGGCCTGGCCAGTGCTGACGTGCAGATCTTTGCGGAGCAGTGGCCGCGGGCGCACGTGGGAGGCAAGGCCGGCCTGCAGGATCCCGCGTCACACATATTCATGCCGGGGCCACATTTCGTTGGTCAGCCCTGGAATTCCTACACCACCAACCTCGCGCTCGTGCACGAGCTGGGGCACTACGCCATCGGCGCGGAAGACGAGTATGGCGTCGGCCCGAGTGGGCGCGCGGCGAAATGTACAGTCGATCGCGAGAAATTCCCGCTGCAGTCGCGCGCCAGCATCATGGACGGCGACGGTACGGAGTTCTGCCACGACGGCAACCACAGCATGGATACGACGCATGGCGGCCGTTTCCACACCTCGGTGTGGGGCACGCTGGTTGCCAACTGGGATGACCACACTCTCGACCTGCGCACGCCGATGAGCCGCGGCACGGTCAATCCGGGACCGACGACCATCCCGTGCATGTTCCGCACGCAGTTCCGCATCGAAGAATCATCGACCGTTTCCTGCCCGCGCTATACCGTCACGACCACCTACAACGGTGCCCGCGAAGCCGGTGTGGAAGCCGCGCTGATCAAGGGCGGTGAGCGTCACCACCTGGGAATAACGAACAAGTATGGCAACCTGCCGTCGACCGCGGCGTTCGACGTCTCGCCGGGCGACCAGATCGACTTCACCAAGACGCTGGCGGGCGGGCCGAGCCACTTTGAGAACCTGGTCGGCAGCACCATCGTGGAGGCCTGCGAAGGCGAGGTTGTCGCGCTGAAACCGTACCGCTGGCACGTTCCCTACTGGATTCCGAAGCTGGACCTTGTCGACAAGCTTATCCGGCTCGAATTCCCGCTTGGGGAGAGCCCGATCGATCGCACGCAGCTGGAGGTGCTGGTCGGCCAGCCGGGTATCGAAAAACACCGCGTCGAGATGCTGGCGGATGAGCAGAACAGGCGTTTTGTCGGGCGGGCTGCCATCGACATGGCGCGGGGCGACCTGCTAGAGATGACGGTTCGGGTCGAGCAGCCGGACAGCCCGCCGCAAGTGCGTTCCAGCCGGATCCAGGCGGCCATGTTCCACCCGCAAGGGCCCGGAACCGGCGTTGGCGGCATGACGCCGCCGGTGGACGCGGTGGACGGATTGTTCAATCTGTTCGCGCCGGGCGGTGAGGTCGGGCTGCAGGTTGATCGCCATTCGCTGGAGCAAGGCGCGGTGGTAACGACGGCAACGACCGTGGCGCCCGTCGCTTTCCCCGGAGGCTGGCATGCCGTCAGTGCTATCGTTTCGATTGCGGCAGACCAGCCTTTGCACGACATCGCCCTGCTGCGTCTACGGTATGAACCGACCAAGGTCTGCCCCCCTGATGTTTGCCCGATCGACCCGGCACAGCCCATCAGTGCCGACGGATTGCGGCTGGTGCGCTTCGACGGCCAGGAATGGCAGGCGCTGTCCACGACGGCGGATGCCGCGCACTACAGTCTGTACGCCGACATTCGTGAATGGGGTATCTACGCGGTGATCGCGCGCGAGCCTTAAACCTTTGCCTGTTTGCCCCGACGAAGGCGGCGCCGCCTTCGTCGGGGCATAGCGTCAGCGCATGCTGAGGAAGTCCTGGCTGCAGACAAAACGCACGGCATCCAGGCGCGGGCGGGCCCGCGGGATGGCGTCGCGCAGCGCCGCCAGTTCGGTTTCCAGTGCGGTGATCTCATCCTCGCGCACACCGGGATTGACGGCACGCAGGGCGGTCAGGCGCGCAATCTCGTTACCGAGGACCGTCGACACCTGCGCCATGGCCGCGGCAATCTCCCGGTCGGCGAGCGCCTGCGCCACCGTTTCGCTGCGTTCCAGCATGGGCGGCACCAGCTGCGCGAGGAACTTGCGATAGCGGTTGAAATCAACGGCGCGATCGGCGGCCTTCTGCACCGATACCGGGTTGGCACGGAAGGCGTCTCGTGACTGCAGCTTGGTGTCGACCACTGTACGCAGCGGCAGTGCCGGCAGGAAGCGCTCGACACCCAGGCTCCGCTGGGCGATGCATTCGAGCACATAGACGGCTTCGAGCAGCACGGTCCGCGGCGGCAAGAAATCGTCGACCAGGAAGGCGGCGTTGCCCTGCTCGCCTTCGAGCAGGAGGTCCAGTGCACCGACCACCATGGGGTGATCCGCGCGCAGCAGCGGCAGGTCTTCCCGGGCCAGCGCGGTGGCGCGGTCAAAGGTGACCTGCTGCGGGCCGTCCTTGAGGCCGGGAAAACCTTCGGTGCTCAGGTACTCCGGATTGAGCACGCAGGTGCGCGGCCCGGTTTCCTCGTGTTCGACGCCGAACTGCTCGAACAGGCGGAGGATGAAGTCTTCCCATTCCAGGTCCGCGTCGCCGGCGGCCAGTGCATGGCGCAGGTGTTCGTCACGGGCTTCGCGGGCGCTGGCCAGTTCCAGCAGGCGGTCGCGGCCGGAGTGGACCAGGCGCGAGAGTTCCTCGTGCGCGGCGCGCGTCTCGGCGATCAGCGAATCGATTTCCTGATCCGGATCGGTGCCTTCGATCGCGTGGGTGGCAGCGCGCTCGGCGAGGTCAGGCCCGAAGCGCTTGTACAGTTCGCGGCCGTCGGCCGGGCTCACGTGCAGGGCATCGAGCCCTTCCTGGTACCAGCGCAACAGCACCTGCTGCGCCGAACCGGCAAACGCGGCGGCGTGCAGCTGGATGTCGTGCTTCTGGCCGATACGGTCGAGGCGGCCGATGCGCTGTTCGAGCAGGTCCGGATCGAGCGGGATGTCCCAGAGAATCAGGTGGTGCGCGAACTGGAAGTTGCGGCCTTCCGATCCGATCTCGGAGCATATGAGCAGGCGTGCGCCTTCCGGATCAGCAAAATACGCGGCATTGCGATCGCGATGGACGATGGACAGCCCCTCGTGGAAGCGAGCGAGGTTGATGCCCGTCTTCGTCCGCACCGCCTCTTCCAGCGCCAGCACCTTGGCCTGGCTGCGGCAGATCAGCAGGAACTTGTCGCGGGGGTATTGCTCCAGCAGTCCCGTCAGCCAGGGAAGGCGCGGATCAGTGGTGTAGTCGTATTCGTGCAGGGTCGGCGGCTGCTGGATATCCGACAGGAATTCGGTGAGCAGGCGCTGGCGTTCGTCTTCACTCAGGTCGGCGGCATCCAGCGTGCGGATATCGGCCACGCGCTGCGGGAATCCGCCCACGACCGCGCGCCGGTTGCGGAACATCACGCGGCCGGTGCCGTGACGGTCGATCAGTGCGTCCAGCAGGGCCGAGGCAATCTCGGGATTGCCGTCGAGCCGGTCGAGGAGCACGCGACTGCTGGCGTCATCGCCCAGGCGCTCGCGCAGCGCGTCTTTCTCCGCCGCGTCCAGCGCGATACCGTCGCCCAGCTTGGCGGCAATGGCCGACAGCGCCAGGTAGCCATCGGCTTCCGCCACATAGCGGGCCAGATCGTGGTAGCGCGCCGGATCGAGCAGTCGAAGGCGCGCGAAGTGGCCGGTACGGCCCAGCTGCTCCGGCGTGGCGGTCAGCAGGATGACACCCGGCGTCACCTCGGCCAGGCGCTCGACCAGTGCGTACTCGCGGCTGGCGCCCTCGGGCGTCCAGGCCAGGTGGTGGGCCTCGTCGACGATGATGAGGTCCCAGCCGGCGGCGCTCACCTGGTCGGCACGCTTGGCGTTGCCGGCCAGGAAGCCGATGTCGGTGATGACCAGCTGTTCATCCTCGAACGGATTGCGGCCGTCGCCGCCCAGCTCGATCGACTCGCAGCGTTCTTCGTCGAAAATCGAGAACTGCAGGTTGAAGCGCCGCAGCAGTTCGACGAACCACTGGTAGACCAGGGGCTCCGGCAACAGCACCAGCACGCGCTCGACCCGGCCGGCGGCCAGCAGGCGCGCCAGCACCATGCCGGCCTCGATCGTCTTGCCCAGGCCGACTTCGTCCGCCAGCAGCACCCGGGGCGGGCGCCGGGACGCGGCGATTTCCGCCACGCGCAGCTGGTGGGGGATGAGGTCGATGCGGGCGGCGGCCAGGCCGTAGTCGGGCGACCGACGCGCGGCGGCCCGGCGCAGCAGGGCTTCCATGCGGAAATCGAAGCGATCAGCGCGGTCCAGGCGGCCCGAGAGCAGGCGCTCGTCGGCTTGGGAAAGGCTCTGGACGTCGTCGAGCTCACCTTCGGTGAGGGTATGGCTGCCGCTGTAGTAGTGCAGCAGGCCCTGGTGCGTCTCGATCCGCTCGATCGTGAAACTATGACCGTTACCGCTGATCTTCTGGCCGACCCGGAACTCTGCGCGCACCAGGGGCGCGGCATGTGCGGCGTAATGCCGCAGGACGCCGGACTTGGCGAACAATACCTGGACGCTGCGGCCCTCCAGCCGTAGTACCGTGCCAAGACCCAGCTCGGGTTCGGCGTTGGAAATCCAGCGTTGTCCGGGAGCGAAAACCATCAGCTGCAGCGTCCTTCGGAAGGGGGGCGCGAATTATCCGCTCCGCCGGGCCCGGAGGGAACCGGCGGGTGCGTCCGGAAGGGTGGCAGACCGCCGGGAAGGGCGGTTTGCCTGGTCCAGACCCGGTATTCCGACGGCGAGGGGTGTTCCGCGAAGGAAGCGCGGGCTTTGGGTCCTGCTGGCAGGATAGTCATCCTTCCGCGACCAGTCGGCGCCGTCTGGTCGCGCATAAAAATATATTTTGACTGTAGTGCGCGTTGTCGCTAAAGTGCGCCCCCGCTGGCGGGCCGCGTTTCGAACACGGTTCTGGAACGAGGCCTTTCAGCAATGTCGCGTCAGGATCGCGCGGCAGAGAAACGGCGATGCCGGCGCGAGACGCGCCACCCGTTTCCCGCAGGTAAGAACGGCGGTTTTCCTGGACATGGATGTCTCCTTGCGAGACTGCGTGTCTGTCGATTACCCGCCGAAGCGGAGTCAGGCACGCTCCCCACTAGCGTGTCGCGACAAGCTTCACCCGCAGCATGGCCACTGCACGTTGCGACCGCCTTCCCCCGAATGCGTTCGCCGCCCCTCCCCGGGCATTCTGCCAGGCCATGCTGACTGGGGGGCTTTTGCCGCTTCGGCGGGTTCCTGTTTCGCTGGCGCGAGTGTGCGCCTTCGGCTTTTGTAGGTTGGTGCTGAGCGAAGCGAAGCCCAACATTGGTGGGCTCATTGGTGTGTTAGGAGGCTTAGAGTTCCTAACAAAACGCCGCGTAGTCTACAATGCGTCAGCCACAAAGAGTTGAGTGCTGACGGATGAGTAAGCTTGAGATCAAGGACGATCTGTGGGACGTGATTCGGCGGCTACTTCCGCCGGAGCCAGATCGCCCGAAAGGTGGTCGGCCAAGAGTGCCGGATCGTGCTGCCATCAACGGCATCGTGTTTGTCCTGAGGACGGGGATTCCATGGGAGCATTTGCCGCTCCGGCTAGGCTATGGATCCGGCATGACCTGCTGGCGACGGCTGCGAGACTGGCAGCAGAGCGGTGTTTGGGATCGATTGCACAAGGAACTGTTGCGGCGGTTGCGTAGCTACGATCAGATCGACATGTCGCGAGTGAGTGTGGATGCAGCGAGTGTTCCTTCCCCCGGGCGGGGAGGAAACCGGTCCAAATCCTACCGATCGAGGAAAGTTGGGGTGCAAAAGGCACGTTGCGGTCGATGCCAGGGGCACGCCGCTCTCGTTCCTCATCAGCGGCGCGAACACGCACGACAGCAAGTGCTTCGAAGCCGTAGTCAATGCGTTACCTGCGGTTGGTGGTCTTCGAGGGCGTCCTCGGCGATGGCCAGACAAGGTTCATGCTGACAAGGGATACGACTACGAACATTGCCGACACGCGTTACGGCACCGTGGAATCGTCCAGCGTATCGCTCGGCGAGGCGTCGAATCTAGCCAGCGACTGGGCAAGCATCGTTGGGTCGTCGAAAGAACGTTTGCTTGGCTCAACCGATTCAAACGCCTTCGCATCCGGTATGAGCGCCGCCCTGAAATCTATCTGGCCTTCGGATTGCTCGCTTGCTCATTGATCTGCTGGCGTGCGATTGAACGGTTTTGTTAGGCACTCTTAAGAGCCAGAGCATTTCGTCTGCTCTCCGGGTATCCGACTTGCTTTTCTTACTTGTATAAAGAATGGATTGCCGACCCGCATGGGGCCCCGGTAAGAGCGGCGCGCATCCTGCGCGCAGAAGCAAAAGCTACGCTATCAGTAGCGATGGTCAACCCGCAGGGTTCACCCGGGGTGAACCTGTGTCAACGCTTGAGAAGGCCGCAAGCGGGTAACGACGGGGCGCCATGCGTGACTACCTGTTCGTTGTGCTTGACCACAAAAAAAGCGGCCCTGCGGCCGCTTTTTTGTTCATCGCGAATTGCCCCGCTTACTGAATGCCGCGCGTCCGCAACGCATTCGGTGCGAAGTCAGTCGGCGTGCGCTGCAGCGCGAAGTTCATCTGCTCTTCCTGGTTGTCCAGGCCGCTGACCAGGTAACGGCCGCTCAGCAGGTCGTAGTGCACTTCCAGCGTCGGCGATACCATCGGCACTTCGTAGTAATTGATGGTGTGGGCTTCCGACAGGCGCCAGAGCTTGCCCTTGGTGTCGTAGTGGTCGGTCAGGAGGATCTGCCAGCTGTCCTCGTCCAGGTAGAACGTCCGGCGCGGGTGGATATGGCGCTTGCCCGCCTTGATCGTCGCTTCCACCACCCACACGCGGTGCAATTCGTAGCGCAGCTGCTTGGTCTCGAGGTGGCCCGGGCGGACCAGGTCTTCCGGCTTGAGGTCGCCCGAATCCAGGCGGTAGGCGTTGTAGGGAACGTACATTTCCTTCTTGCCGACCAGCTTCCAGTCGTACAGGTCCAGCGCGCCGTTGAACATGTCGAGCATGTCGTTGGTGCGCAGGCCTTCGGAGGCGGTGCCCGGGTTGTCGTAGGCCACGTTCGGCGCGCGGCGCACGCGGCGCTGGCCGGCGTTGTACAGCCACACGTCACGTGGGGCGACCGTCGGATTCAGCGTTTCGTGAATGACCTGCATGTTGCCGGCCAGGCGGGCAGGGCTCTCGACGCTCTGGAAGTAGTACGAGAACACGTTGCCGATGGAGGCCAGCGTGGCGCCCTGGCGGAAATACGGGAACAGGAACTCCTCGCGCACGCGGGCCAGCACGAACTGGCCGCTCGGCGTCGGCGCCGCCTGGTTCCACCAGCGCGACACCGCGATGCCGCGGTACTTGAGCTTGTGGTTCCACATCACTTCCTGGCCCGTCTTGGGCAGCGGGAAGGGGAAGCCTTCAGCGGCATCGGTGAGAATGTCGCTGCCGTCGGCGAGATTGGCCGACATGGCGTTCTTCTTGGTCATCTCGTACGTCCGCGCCGGGAAGGCCGCGCTGCGGCGCGTCGGATAAACGTTGAGCTTGAGTGTCGGATGCTTCTTGAGCAGCGCGACCTGGCCGGGCGAGAGGCTGTCGGCAAAGCGCGCCACGTTGTTGGCGTCGATGCTGAACGACACCGGGTCCTTGCCGTAGGGGTCGGTGTGATAGCCGCTCAGCTTGTAGTCCGCGGGCGGCGAGGTCAGGCCGCCTTCCCAGGCGGGAATCGTGCCCGCGGCGTTCGCGGCGCGTTCGGCGCCGAGCGGGGTGAGGTCCTTGTCGAGTCGAGCGGCGTCCTGCGGGGGCGGCAGCAGAAGCGGCGAGGGAAAGGCCCACGCAGACGCAAACGAGCGGCAGGCGCCGCCAGCCGGTAGCGAACATGAAGTGACTCCAGATGCGCGGCCGGGCGAGGACGTGGCCGCAGATAAACCCTAAGGGGCGCGCAGTGTCCGAACGGGATCTAGAGCAAACCATCAGCCGGCGTATGCTGGATTTGCCGGCGATTCAGGTGTGTCAACAGGTGTGACGGAAATGTTGCCGGACGGACTGCAAGGCCCGTCCGGCGACCGTTGTTGTCATTCCGGATCGTAATCGAGGATGGGCGCCAGCCAGCGTTCGGCGACTTCCAGCGTCCAGCCTTTGCGACGCGCGTAGTCTTCCACCTGTTCCTTGCTGACGCGGCCGACGACGAAATACTGGCTCTGCGGGTGCGAGAAATACCAGCCGGACACCGCCGCCGCCGGATACATCGCGAAGCTGTCCGTCAGTTCGATGCCCGCGTTCGCCGGTGCGTCGAGCAGGTCGAACAGCGTGGCTTTCTCGCTGTGTTCCGGACAGGCGGGATAGCCCGGCGCAGGACGGATACCGCGGTACTTCTCGGCGATCAGCGCGTCGTTGGGCAGTGCCTCGTCGGCGGCGTAGCCCCAGAATTCGCGGCGGACTCGCTCGTGCATGCGCTCGGCAAAGGCTTCCGCGAAGCGATCGGCCAGCGCTTTTAGCAGGATCGACGAATAGTCATCGTGGTCGGCTTCGAAACGCGCCAGGTGCGGTTCGATGCCGATGCCCGCCGTCACGGCGAATCCGCCGATCCAGTCAGCAACCCCGCTGGCCTTGGGCGCGATGAAATCGGCCAGGCAGAAATCCGGGCGATCCACCGGCTTGTCGACCTGCTGGCGCAGGAAACGCAGCGTGGCGATCGGCTTGCTGGTGTCGTCGCCGCCGTAGACGAGCACGTCATCGTCGGTGGCGTTGGCGCGCCACAGGCCGATGACCGCACGCGCGCTGATCCACTTCTCGGCGAGAATCTTCTTGAGCATCGCCTGCGCGTCGCGGAACAGTTCGCGCGCCTGCGCACCGACGATCTCGTCGTCGAGGATGGCTGGATAGTGCCCGGCCAGTTCCCAGGTGGAGAAAAACGGCGTCCAGTCGATGTAGTCGACCAGTTCGGCCAGCGGGTAATCGGCGAACACAGTGATGCCGGGCTGTTTCGGCGCCGGCGGTGTGTAGTTCGCCCAGTCGCCCTGGAAGCGCTGCGCGCGGGCGGCGGCCAGTGGCACCAGCTTCTTGCCAGGGCCGCGGTCCTTGTGGCGTTCGCGGATGTCGGCGTACTCGCGGCGGATCTTCGCCATGAACTCGTCGACCAGTTCCCGGGAGATGAGCGATTGCGCCACGCCGACAGCGCGGGAGGCGTCCTTGACCCATACCGTGGGCGCCTTGTAGTGCGGTTCGATCTTCAGTGCCGTGTGCGCGCGGGACGTCGTCGCACCGCCGATCAGCAGCGGCATTTCCAGGCCCTGGCGCTGCATTTCCTTGGCGACGTGGCTCATTTCTTCCAGCGACGGCGTGATGAGACCGGAAAGACCGATCATGTCGGCGCGCTCTTCGCGTGCCGTGTCGAGAATCTTCTGCGTGGGCACCATCACGCCCAGATCCACCACGTCGAAGTTGTTACAGCGCAGCACCACGGCGACGATGTTCTTGCCGATGTCGTGCACGTCGCCCTTGACGGTCGCCAGCACGATCTTGCCGTTGGACTTGCCCGCATCACCGCTGCGCAGCTTTTCTTCCTCGATGTATGGCAGCAGATACGCCACGGCGCGCTTCATCACGCGCGCGGACTTCACCACCTGCGGCAGGAACATCTTGCCGGCGCCGAACAGGTCGCCGACGACGTTCATGCCGTCCATCAGGGGGCCTTCGATCACGTCGAGCGGTCGGCGCGATTGCGCACGCACCTCTTCCGTATCACCTTCGATGTATTGGTCAATGCCGTGGACCAGCGCGTGCTTGAGGCGTTCGCGCACGGGCGCGTCACGCCACGCCAGCGACTCGGTGACCACTTCGCCCTTCTTCGCCTTGTAGCGGTCGGCGATCTCCAGCAGCCGTTCGGTGGCATCCGGGCGGCGGTTGAGCACCACGTCCTCGACGCGCTCGCGCAGCAGCGGGTCGATATCGTCGACGATAGGCAGGCCGCCGGCGTTGACGATGCCCATGTCCATGCCTGCCGCGATGGCGTGGAACAGGAACACGGCATGGATCGCCTGGCGGACGGTTTCGTTACCGCGGAACGAGAACGAGACATTGGAGACACCGCCGGAGACATGGCAATGCGGCAAGGTCGCCTTGATGATGCGCGTGGCCTCGATGAAGTCGACCGCGTAGTTGTTGTGCTCTTCGATGCCGGTGGCGACGGCGAAGATGTTCGGGTCGAAGATGATGTCTTCCGGCGGGAAATCGAGCTCGTCGACCAGGATGCGATAGGCGCGCGTACAGATCTCCACCTTGCGGGCGCAGGTGTCGGCCTGTCCGACTTCGTCAAATGCCATCACCACGACGGCGGCGCCGTAGCGTCGCACCTTGCGCGCGTGTTCGATGAAGGTTTCGACGCCTTCCTTCATCGAGATCGAATTGACCACGCCCTTGCCCTGCAGGCACTGCAGGCCGGCTTCGATCACGGACCACTTGGAGGAATCGACCATGACCGGCACGCGGGCGATATCCGGCTCGGAGGCGATCAGGTTCAGAAAACGCACCATGGCCTGTTCCGAGTCGATCAGGCCTTCGTCCATGTTGACGTCGATGATCTGCGCGCCATTGGCAACCTGCTGGCGCGCGACCTCGACCGCCTCGTCGAAGCGGCCTTCCTTGATGAGCTTCTTGAACTGGGCCGAACCGGTGACGTTGGTGCGCTCGCCCACGTTGACGAAGTTGAGTTCCGGCGTCAGCACCAGCGGTTCGAGGCCGGACAGTCGCGTGTAGCGGGGAAGCGTGGAAGTGTCGTTGTTAGTCATTGCCGTGTCCCGCCGGGGCGGGTGAATTCAGGATGCGTTCCGCGCGAAGGCGGGATGTCGTTCGTGCCGGGCGTGTTGCCTTGTCAGGCGACTTTGTCGACCGGGTAGACCACCGGCTGGCGTGGCGTGATGCCGCGCACCGCCTCGGCAATCGCTTTGATGTGCGCCGGGGTGGTTCCGCAGCAGCCGCCGACCAGGTTCAGCAAGCCTGCCTGGGCAAACTCCTGCACCGTCGCGGCCATCTCCTCGGGCGACTCGTCGTATTCGCCGAAGGCGTTGGGAAGGCCGGCGTTGGGGTGTGTGCTCACGTAGCAGTCGGCGATGGTGGCCAGCGTCTCCACATGCGGGCGCAGATCTTTGGCGCCCAGCGCGCAGTTGAGCCCGATCGAGAGCGGTTGCGTGTGGCGCATGGAATAGAAGAAAGCTTCGGCGGTCTGGCCCGAGAGCGTGCGTCCGGAGCGGTCCGTGATGGTGCCCGAGATCATCACGGGCAGGCGCGCGCCGCGCTCGTCGAAGACCTGCTCGACGGCGAACAGCGCTGCCTTGGCGTTGAGCGTGTCGAAGATGGTCTCGACCATGATGATGTCCGCGCCGCCGTCGATCAGTCCCTTGACCGCTTCACGGTAGGTTGCCGCCAGCTCGTCGAAGGTGACATTGCGGAAGCCCGGGTCGTTCACGTCGGGGCTGATCGATGCCGTGCGGCTGGTCGGACCGAGCACGCCGATCACGAAGCGGGGTTTGTCGGGCGTTTTCGCCTCGATCGCATCGCAGCATTCGCGGGCGATGCGGGCGCCTTCGCGGTTGAGTTCGTACACGATGTGTTCGAGGTGGTAATCCGCCTGGCTGATTGAGGTGGCGTTGAAGGTGTTGGTTTCGACCAGGTCCGCGCCGGCTTCGAGATAGTCCGTGTGTACCGCCGCGATGATGTGCGGCTGGGTCAGCAGGAGCAGATCGTTGTTGCCCTTCAGGTCGCCGACGTGGTGGCAGTTGTCGTGCACGTGGGCGTGCCGCGCATCATAGCCCTGCGCGAAACGATCACCGCGGTAGCCGGCTTCGTCGAGTTTGTAGCCCTGGATCATCGTACCCATGGCGCCATCGATGATCAGGATTCGGTTTGCCAGCGCCTGCTGCAGGCTCTGCGCGCGGGTGGGGTTGATCCAGGGCAGGGTTTTCATGGTCATGCGGATTCTTTGGCAATGGGGGCCGCGTCGGGGCGGCGGGCAAACGGTGGTGGGCGGACGCTCAGCGCTTTCTCGCCAGTAGCGTCAGCACCTCGAAATGCGGTGGTCTTCGTTCGCGCGTCGCGCGTTCGCAGGCCAGGACGTCCAGGCCGGCGGCGTGCGCAAATTCGCGCAGTTCCTCGGGTTTGAAGCCCAGATTGCGGTGGTCGAACGGTTCGACCGCATTGCGGTGCGCGTGCTTGCCGAGTGTTGCGGCCAGGAGCCTTCCGCCGGGACGCAACACCCGCGCCGCCTCGGCGACGACGGTGGCGGGCCGGTCGGTGTAGGTCAGCGCGTGCATCAGCAGGACCAGGTCGAACTGGCGTTCGCCCAGGTCGAGCGCGTGCATGTCGCCCAGGCGGACCTCCACGTTGCGCAGCGGTTTCAGGCGCGTACGTGCGGCGCTCACCACGCGCTCGCTGGCATCCAGGCACACGATGGAGCGCGCGCTGGGCGCCAGGAGTTCGGCAAGGACTCCGTCCCCGGAGGCAATGTCGAGCACATCGCCGGTGTCCACCAGCTGGGTCATGGCGCGTGCCATCGCTTCCCAGGTGCGTCCCGGCGAATAGTGGCGTTCCATGTCGCCGGCCACCGTGTCGGCCCAGCCTTCGGCATGCGCACGCTGGGCCAGCACGCCCGGCAGGCGTTCGTCGTCCTCGCGCAGGAGGGCGTCGTCGACGCTTTCCTTGAGCGCGCGCAGCAGGGCTTCTTCGCGGCCAGGCAGCTCGGCGTTGAAGCGGTAATAGGCGGAAACCCCGGCGCGACGGTCGCGCACGAGATCGGCTTCCTTGAGCTTGGCCAGATGCGTGGATACGCGCGGCTGCGCCAGGCGCAGCACGGCAGACAGTTCCGCCACGGTGAGTTCTTCGCGCTCGAGCAGGGCCAGCAGGCGAACCCGCGTCGGATCCGAAAGCAGGCGCAAGAGTGCCGAGGTGGCGGCCAGATCCACTATCTATCCTTTCATCTTGATCGAGAGATGGAGTGGAAGGGTAGTCGCCGCGCTCCCAAGCGTCAATCAAGCGCTGGCAAGCCCGTTCCCGGGGGCGCGCGCCATGGCCCCGGTCGCCTTGGCGCCCGGTGTCGAATCCCCTGCGTCGCCGGTTGTTGCGGCTGGTCTCGGGGAAAAGATGTTTCAAATCAGCGGGATAATCAGGGCGCTCGGCGCTGGCACGACGGAGTGCACCGCACGCTGCCGTCCGGAAGATTTGGCGCCCAACCCCAAGTTCGCGTGGGAACCGGTAAAATACGCGGTCTTTCACTGCGCGTTCACGCCGGCGCTGTGTGCGCCGGCATCGTCATGTCTTTCCGGCCAGGAGCTGCCATGGATTTCCGCTTTACCGACGACCAGCTTTCGATCCAGTCCATCGCGCGTGATTTCGCGCAGAAGCGTATTGCGCCGGTCGCGGCCGAGTTCGATCACAAGGGTGAGTTTCCGCTCGACAATATCCGCGAAATGGGCCAGCTCGGGCTGATGGGCATCGAAGTGCCCGTCGAGTACGGCGGTGCGGGCATGGATTCGATTTCCTACGTGCTGGCCATGATCGAGATTGCCGCGGCCGACTGCGCCCACTCGACCATCATGTCGGTCAACAACACCCTGTATTGCAACGGCTTGCTGAAGTTCGGCACGCACGAGCAGAAGCTCAAGTACGTCGCGCCGATCGCCTCGGGCCAGGCCATTGGCGCTTTTGCGCTGACCGAGCCCCAGTCGGGCTCGGACGCCACTGCCATGCGCTGCCGCGCCGTGCGCCAGGCGGATGGCAGCTACGTCATCAACGGCAAGAAGAGCTGGATCACGTCCGGCCCGGTGGCCAAGTACATCCTGCTCTTCGCCATGAGCGAGCCGGAGAAGGGCGCCCGGGGCATCACGGCCTTCATCGTCGACACCGACCGCGCCGGTTTCCACCGCGGCAAGACCGAACCCAAGCTGGGCATCCGTGCCTCGGCCACCTGCGAGATCGAATTCACCGATTACCGCTGCACGGCGGACGAGGTCATCGGCACCGAAGGCGAAGGTTTCAAGATCGCCATGGGCGTGCTGGACGCCGGCCGCATTGGCATTGCCTCGCAGGCCGTGGGCCTGGCCCGCGCTGCCTATGAGGCCACTATCGCCTACTCGCAGGAGCGCAAGGCCTTCGGTCAGTCGATCGGCAGTTTCCAGATGACCCAGGCCAAGATCGCCGACATGAAGTGCAAGCTCGACGCCTCGCACCTTCTGACCCTGCGCGCCGCCTGGGCCAAGCAGCAGGCGCAGGAGAACGGTGGTCGCTTCTCGACCGAGGCGGCGGTGGCCAAGCTGACGGCGTCAGAATCGGCAATGTGGATTACGCACCAGGCCGTACAAATACACGGTGGCATGGGGTATTCCAAGGAAATGCCGCTGGAACGCTACTTCCGCGATGCCAAGATCACCGAGATCTACGAAGGCACCAGCGAGATCCAGCGCATGGTGATTGCGCGTAACGAAACCGGTTTGCGCTGATTGCGCGTTGGCGGGGCCGGAACGCCACTGCGTTCCGCCCCCGCCTGCCTGGCGACGGCTGGCCGGATGGCAGGGGTCCGCGTCGCTGGCGGGCTGGCGGGCAGATGGCGTGACACAGGTCGCAGCCCGGGTGGGCAGGCGCCTGCCTCTGCTTGCCAAAACCGTACTTAAACACCCGTTTTGACGAGGTTTTCTGCTGGATTCGGCGGCGGCGCAGGCGTATCCTTCCGCGCCTCATTATCTGCTTCCAGGGAAGCCCATGTCCGCCAAGAGCGAGATCGCGCAGACGCCGGCCGTCGAGGCCGTTCTTACCGAACTCAAAAGCAAGCTGACCGCCGCCCGGCTCAAGGAAGCCCAGACGTTCGCAGCGCAGCTCTTGCGGCGCATCCCGGCCGACGACCTTGCCGTCCGCCCGGCCAGCCAGTGGGCCGCCATGGCCCTGGATCTCCTGGAGTTTGTCCGCGTGCGCAAGGCCGGCGTCCCGAGCGTGCGGGTGATCAATCCCACGCTCGAGGAACAGGGCTACGAATCGACCCACAGCGTGCTGGAAGTCGTCACCGACGATTCGCCGTTCCTGGTGGATTCGGTCAGCATGGCGGTCAGCGGTGCGGGCCTGCTGGTCCACGCCATCGCGCATCCGGTCTTCAGCATCGAGCGCGACGCCGGCGGCCATGTGCTGCACCTGAGCGCCGATTCGGACGGCGGCAAGGGACGTCTTGAATCGATCATGCACTTTGAGATCAGCCGCGTGGCGGAAGCCGAGGAGATGGCCCGGCTCAAGGACAAGATCGCGGCCGTACTCGCCGACGTGCGCAGTGCCGTCGTCGACTGGAAGGCGATGCGCGACAAGATGCTCTCGCTCGCCAGCGACCTGCCGCAGCGCAAGCTGCCGATCGATGCCGCGGGCGTTGCCGAAGCGCAGGAGTTCCTGCGGTTCGTGGCCGATGACCACTTCACGTTCCTCGGTTATCGTGAATACAAGGTCGACAAGGTCGGCGACGAAGACGTGCTCGCCACGGTGCCTTCCTCGGGCCTTGGCATCCTGCGCAATGACGACAGCCCGGCTCCGCGTCCACTGCGCACGCTCGTTGCGCGCGACCTGCCCCAGTCCGGTTCGATCGACGCGATCATCCTGACCAAGACCAACTCCCGCGCGACAGTGCATCGTCCCGCGTACATGGACTACATCAGCGTGCTCGGCTTCAACGACGCCGGCGTGCCGGTGACCGAGCAGCGCTTCCTCGGCCTGTTCACCTCGGGTGCGTACATGCGTCGCCCGCAGGACGTTCCGCTCGTGCGTCACAAGTACGAAGGCGTGATGGCGCGCTCGGGGCTCAAGCGCGAGTCGCACTCGGGCAAGGCCATGCGCCACATCCTCGAGACGCTCCCGCGCGATGAACTGTTCCAGGCGACCGAGGAAGAACTCTTCGGCACGGCCACGGGTATCCTGGCGCTGCAGGAACGCACCCGTTCGCGCGTTTTCGTCCGTCGTGACAAGTACGGGCGTTTCTTCTCGTGCCTGGTGTTCATCCCGCGCGATCGCTTCGACCACGCCACGCGCGAGCGCATCGAGGCCATGTTCAAGCGCGCGCTCCACGGCGACCGCGTCGATTCGACGGTGCAGGTCGGCGAGTCGGCACTGGCGCGCCTGCACCTGATCATTCGTCCCAAGTCCGGCGAGCGTCCGGAATACGACGTGGCCGAGCTGGAACAGAAGCTCGGGCAGCTGGTGCGCAACTGGTCCGACGAACTGCGCGATGCGTTGATCCAGAAACACGGCGAAGACAAGGGGCTGAAACTCGCCCATCGCTTCGGCAAGGCGCTGCCCGCCAGCTACATCGAGGAAGTCACGCCGCTGCTGGCCGTGGCCGATGTCGATGCCGCTGCCGCGCTCAAGACCTCCGAGGACATCCGCCTGTCGCTGTACCGCTCGCGCAAGAAGGGCGGTGGACTGCGCTTCAAGCTGTTCCGCTATGGTGCGCCGATCACGCTGTCGGAAGCCCTGCCCATGCTCGAGAACATGGGCCTGAAGATTCTCTCCGAGCATCCGTATGAAATGGACCTGGGTGAATCGATCATCTCGATCCAGGATTTCGACGTGCAGCCGGCCATGCGCTTCGAGTTCGACATCGACGAAGTGCGCGAGGCCTTCCAGAATGCCTTCGAGCGCATCTGGCGCGGCCAGGCCGAGAACGACGGCTTCAACAAGCTGATCCTCGGCGCCAACATGGACTGGCGCCAGGTCGCAATGCTGCGCGGCTACTGCAAATACCTGCTGCAGACCGGCGTGCCGTTCTCGCAGAGCTACATGGAAGAAACGCTCAACCACTATCCGGCAATCGCCGGCCTGCTGGTCGAGCTGTTCGAGATCAAGTTCGATCCGGACCGCGACGGCGCATCCAAGGCGTCCGTGGAGCAGGCGAAGAAGCGCCTGATGAAGGAGCTCGAGGCGCTGGTTCCCGAAGACGTGCGCACGACCAACGCCGCGGCCTTCGAAGCGCTCTACGCCTCGCGCACCGAATCGCGCGAGACCCAGGCCGACGCTGTCATTGCGGTCATCCGCGTGCTGCTTGATCGCGTCGCCAGCCTCGACGAAGACCGCATCCTGCGCAGCTTCGCCAGCGTCATCCGTGCCACCCTGCGTACCGGCTTCTACCAGACCGTGGGCGGCAAGCCGAAAGACTACATCAGCTTCAAGTTTGATCCGGCCCAGGTGCCCGATCTCCCCAAGCCGCGCCCGTACCGCGAAATCTTCGTGTACTCGCCGCGCGTGGAAGGCGTGCACCTGCGCTTCGGCCCGGTCGCCCGCGGCGGCCTGCGCTGGTCGGATCGCCGGGAAGACTTCCGTACCGAAGTGCTGGGCCTGGTGAAGGCGCAGATGGTGAAGAACACCGTCATCGTGCCGGTTGGCGCGAAGGGCGGCTTCTTCGTGAAGCGCCTGCCGGCCGGCGGCGACCGCGACGCCGTGCTCGCCGAAGGCATCGCCTGCTACCGTATGTTCATCAACGGCCTGCTGGACATCACCGACAACCTCGTCGACGGCAAGGTCGTGCACCCGCAGCGCGTCGTCCGTCACGATAACGATGATCCCTATCTCGTCGTTGCCGCCGACAAGGGCACGGCCACCTTCTCGGATATCGCCAACTCGATCTCGGCCGACCATGGCTTCTGGCTGGGCGATGCGTTCGCCTCCGGTGGTTCGGTGGGCTATGACCACAAGGGCATGGGCATCACCGCCAAGGGCGGCTGGGAATCGGTCAAACGCCACTTCCGTGCGATGGGCCGTGATTCGCAGAGTGAAGACTTCACCTGCGTGGGCATCGGCGACATGTCCGGTGACGTGTTCGGCAACGGCATGCTGCTGTCCAAGCACATCCGCCTGGTGGCCGCCTTCGACCACCGCCACATCTTCCTGGATCCCAACCCCAATGCCGCGGTGTCCTTCCGCGAGCGCACGCGCATGTTCGCGCTGCCGCGTTCGTCCTGGGCCGACTACGATGCCTCGCTCATTTCCAAGGGCGGCGGCATTTTCCCGCGTACCGCCAAGACGATTCCGGTGAGCCCGGAAGTGCGCGAGGCGCTCGGTATCGACGCGGCCGTCGATGCACTGGCGCCTAATGACCTGATGCGCGCCATTCTCAAGGCACCGGTCGACCTGCTCTGGAACGGCGGCATCGGTACCTATGTGAAGGCCGAGTCCGAAACCAACGCTGATGTCGGTGACCGCGCCAACAATGCGATCCGCATCAATGGCAAGGAACTGCGCTGCCGCCTGGTGGGCGAGGGCGGCAACCTGGGCATGACCCAGCGCGGCCGCATCGAGGCTGCGCTCAGCGCCGGCGTCCTGCTCAACACCGACTTCATCGACAACTCGGCGGGCGTTGATACCTCCGACCACGAGGTCAACATCAAGATCCTGCTCGGGGATGCCGTGCTGCGCGACGAGCTGACCATCGAGGCGCGCAATGTGCTGCTCGCCGACATGACCGACGAAGTCGAGCGGCTGGTGCTGATCGACAACTATCGCCAGAACCAGGCGATCAGCGTGATGGAGCGCATGTCCGTCAGCCGCCTGGGCGCCAAGCAGCATTTCGTGCGTACGCTCGAATCGCAGGGGCTGCTCGACCGCCAGCTGGAATTCCTGCCCAGTGACGCGGAGTTTGCCGAGCGCAAGTCACGTGGTCTGGGCCTGACGCGCCCTGAACTGTCGATCCTGCTGTCGTACTCCAAGATCGTGCTGTTCCAGCAACTGCTCGATTCGGACGTCCCCGAAGACGCCTATCTGTCGCGTGAACTCAAGCGTTACTTCCCCGAGCCGCTGCGCGAGAAGTACGCCGATCATATGGAACGTCACCGTCTGAAGCGCGAAATCATCGCCACGGCCGTGACCAACTCGATGATCAACCGCATGGGCGCCACCTTCGTGCTGCGCATGCAGGAAGACACCGGCCAGGCGCCGGCGCCGATCGCCAAGGCCTTCACCATTGCCCGCGAAGTGCTGGACGCGCGCGGCCTGTGGGCCTCGATCGAGGCGCTGGACGGCAAGGTCAACGGCAACGCGCAGATCGATGCGCTGCTGGTGATCTGGCAGCTGCTGCGCAACATGACGCGCTGGCTGCTCAACCAGCCGGGTGAATCGCTGGATATCGCCAGGGCCGTGGCCCGCTACGAGCCCGGCATGCTGGCGCTCAGGCAGGACCTCCTGCGCGTCATCGCGCCGAGCGAGAAGCAGGCCTATGCGTCTGCCCGCGAACGCTGGCTGGCACAGGGCTTCCCGGCGGACCTCGCCGACCAGCTGGCCGCGATCCCGGCACTGGGTTCGGCGCTGGATGTCATCAGCGTCACCGAAACCCAGAAGAGCGCCGTTGGCCCTGTTGCCGAGGTGTACTACGCCCTGGGCGAGGCGCTGCATCTGAAGTGGCTGATGCAGAAGATCGAAGAATTGCCCGTGGAAAGCCGCTGGCATGCCCACGCGCGCGGCAGCCTGCGCGACGAGCTGTACGTGCAGCACCGCGCCCTCGCCGCGCAGGTGCTCAACAAGGGTGGCAAGGGCGGTGGTGCGGAGCTGGTCGAGCAGTGGCTCAATCGCGACGATGCCTCGCTCAAGTTCACCCTGGGCATGTTCGCGGACATGCGCACGCAGGTCGTGACGGACTACCCGATCGTGTCGGTTGCCGTGCGGCGCCTGGCACAGCTGGTGCAGGCAGGGGCGCGCTGACGCTAAGCCCGTTGGCTTGGGCGGGTGCGCCACAGGGCGACCCGCCCCTCGTGTCTTGTGAGGGTGGTTTTGGAGGTTGGGCTGAGCGCTGGCGATGCCCGACACCGGTTAGGTGCCGACGCGCAATGCGATCGGTCGCTCCAGTGCGTCAGCTACGCTTACTGTAGCCCGGGTATGCGTGGCGCACTCGGGGTGAATGATGCGTTGCCGTCAGGTCGACGCCATCAGTCGCCTTTCATCATCATCGAAGGCCAACCCCGGGTGATCCCTGCGGGTTGACTCAGCTACAGAAAGCGTAGCCACATGGGCAAAGAGCGATAGGTCGGCTGGCTGAAGGGCAGGCGAACGCTTTGGTTCTTCGAGCGCCAACGCGGAGAGGCCCCCTGGCAGTGTCGGCACCGCCTCCCTCAGCGCCAACCGGCGACAGCGCAGGGTGATGAGGCCGGCTGCGCGTCGGCCGGGCCGTTCCGGGCCCCTGGAAGCTCGCCAGATCCGCGCCCGGGCGTCGAAACCGGCCCTGCGTGTTCATGTCAAATCGCTGTATCCACTTGGCAAAATCTACGCACCCACGACACGGCAGTGCGGTTACACTCGGGCTTCCCTGGGAACCCGATACCGCAATGAGCCAGCGCATTCATTTCGTTGCCAGCAAGACCGAGGACGCCCAGGCGGCGCTGGCAACGCTGCGTACCCAGTACGGCGAAGTGCCGATCGACGAAGCGGAAGTGATCGTGGCGTTGGGCGGCGATGGCTTCATGCTGCAGACCTTGCACCGCCATCACGCCCGGGGGCTGCCGGTCTATGGCATGAAGCTGGGGTCCGTCGGGTTCCTGATGAACCAGTACCAGCCCGACGTCCTGCGCGACCGGTTGGCGCGGGCCGTTCCAACCACCTTGCATCCCCTGTGCATGGACGTGCAGACGGAGTCAGGCTCCGCGGTGACGGCGACGGCCTTCAACGAGGTTTCGCTGCTGCGCCAGACCAAGCAGGCAGCGCATGTGCGGGTCTACCTCAATGGTGCGATGAAACTCGATGAACTCGTCTGCGACGGCATCCTGGTTTCAACGCCGGCCGGCTCCACGGCCTACAACCTCTCGGCGCATGGCCCGATCCTGCCCCTGGGGTCGAACGTCCTGGCGATGACACCCATCAGTCCGTTCCGCCCGCGGCGCTGGCGCGGGGCCATCCTGCCCGCGGCGACGGAGGTGAAACTGGAGGTGCTGGATCCGTACAAGCGCCCGGTCAGTGCCACGGCCGATTCCTACGAAGTGCGCGACATCGTCGAGGTCACCGTGCGGGAATCGCGGGAGCAGACCATGAACCTGCTCTTCGATCCGGAGCACAACCTCGAAGATCGCATCCTCAACGAGCAGTTCGAGAATTGACCGCTGCGCGCCCCGCGTGGCGGTTCCGGGAGACGGCAATGAGCGAGCACAATCCGCAGGCGGAGCAGATGGGCGATGAGTCCATGGCGCGCAACCTCGGATACCAGGCGCAGGCCATCTGGCCGCAGGAAGAAGCCCTGTTCGACCGTTACCGGTTGTCGGGGCCGATTCGCATCCTGGACCTGGGCTGCGGCACGGGCGAGATCACCCGGCGGCTGGCACTGAGGTACGCGGGGGCGCAGCTGCTTGGCGTGGACATCCTCGACAGCAATCTTCAGATCGCCCGGCGCGGCGGTGACGCGGACGGTCGTATCCAGTATCGCGTCGCCGATGCGTTTGCGCTGGACGTGCCCGAGGCGCCGTTCGACCTCGTCGTCTGCCGGCACATGTCGCAGGCAGTACCGCGCTTCGCCCTGGTCCTCGAACAGATTTGCCGTGTTCTCAAGCCCGGCGGCTGGCTGCATTTGCTGTCGGAAGACTACGGCATGCTCCACATGCCCAGGCAGGCGCGTGATCCGGATGCCTTCTGGCAGGGCACGGTATTGCCGTACCTGGAAAGCCTTGGCTGCGACGGCCGCATCGGCCGGCATTCGGTACCGTTGCTGCTGCAACACGGGTTCAGCGCGGTCGCGATCGACTACGTGACGGTCGACACCCTGCGTGCCCGCGACCCGTTTGCCGGAATCATCAGCGCCTGGCGCGATGGCTATGTCGATGTGCTGGCGCAGGCCAGTGGTCGGCCGCCGGATGAGGTGCGCGCTGATTTCGACGCTATCATCGCGTCCATCCGCGATCCGGCGGGTTACGCCGTCTGGCATGTACCGGTCATTTCTGGCCAATGGCCTCCCACGGAGCGATGAAGTGAACGCGCCTCCGACGGTCTATCCCTGCCGGGTGTGCGGATTGCTGCACGAACAGCCGCTGTGGGGCCAGGATGACAAGACGCCGAGCTGGGAAGTGTGCGTGTGTTGCGGCTACCAGGTCGGGTACCACGATTGTTCTCCGGTCGCGGCGCGACACTTTCGTGAAACCTGGATTGCGCGGGGTGCCCGATGGCGCTTTCCCGAACGCTGTCCACCGGATTGGCAGTGGCAGGCGCAGGTGAAGAACATCCCCGAGCAGTTTCTGCTCGCCACCGACGTCGTTCTCTACCCCTGTCGCGTCTGCGGCCTGCTGGACGAGGTTCCGCCCTGGGGCGCGGACGGGTGCAATCCCTCGCATGACATCTGCGTCTGTTGCGGATCGGAAGCCGGATACGAGGATTGCCTGCCGGAAGCGGCCCGGGTGAACCGGCAGCGTTGGCTCGATGCCGGCGCGGTCTGGTTTGATCGTGCGTGTCGACCGCCGGAATGGGATTGCCA
The DNA here is from genome assembly GCF_025398735.1 of Tahibacter amnicola. NCBI lineage: Bacteria > Pseudomonadati > Pseudomonadota > Gammaproteobacteria > Lysobacterales > Rhodanobacteraceae > Tahibacter > Tahibacter amnicola. Next base: position 5,760,995 of record NZ_CP104694.1, on the reverse strand, counting down.
GGCGCAGTTGCAGAACGTGCCCGAAGCGTTCCGCTGAGGCAGCGGGCCCGGGCTCCGGTGCGGGACGTTCGCACTGCCGGGCGCGGCGTGTCGATCACAATGCGTAGCAAGGGTGGCGGTTGCCGTGTGATAGGCAGGGGTCTCCATGTGCGCTTTGTCAATTCGGACACGAAAAGACGATAGGGAAATGTATAGGTGCTTTCACAAAAGTGCCCGACGCATTTCGATACATTGGGCGGCCGCTGGCGTCGCCGAATCGCGTTCGTGGACCGTGGCCGGCCGCCGGCCGGCCTGTATCGGCCATCAGACAGGAGTACGTTCGATGAAAGTGCACTACGCGTTGGCGTTTGCCCTGGCAGCCTCGATTCCGCAGTTGGCATGCGCCGCCGGCAACGGCCCGGCCAGCCCTGCGGACACCGCCGCCAAGGTGTCTCCGCCCGCCGCAAGCGGTACCACTTCCCTGGCCTGCTACTTCCAGAAGGGAACGGACATCAAGTACGAGTGGGGGCTGACCTCCAACTCCGAGTGGTACCAGCTGCCGGGTCAGTACCAGACGACCACTTACACCAAGTTGCAGAAGTTCTTCTCGACCGCCAGCACCAACGACATCACCACCGCGTGCAACAATGCCCAGGTGTACTACAAGCTGGTCGGCTACACGATGTTTGCCGCGTTTGCCGCATCGTCGGGCGCGGGGTCGAACTATCCCATCGTGATCAACAACACCGAGCTGTATCCGCAGTACTGATCACTCGGCGCCGCCCTGCCCGGGCGGCGTCCCGGTCGGCCTCCCGCGCGCCGTGCGGCGCCGGAGAGGCCGGCGAACCGGTCGTCACGGTCGAGCCGGCTGTTCGCCCTGCTCCCACGGCCGGGCTCCCCGTCCGGCGACAGCCGGAGGGGCGGTGGGAAGCCTCCGACACATGACCCGGGCGCCGGAGTGCGGTACCTTCCGCCGCGGCAGCGAAAGCGAGGCAGTGCAGGGCGCGGATTTTCCCGGACTGGCTTGAGGCGGATTGCCGACTGACATCCGGAGTTTCCATGACCGAAGCGACTCTCGCGGCGCCCTCGACGCCCGCACCGGCCGCGCGCATGCCGCGCCAGATCCCGAACATCATCGGCAACGAGGCGTGCGAGCGTTTCAGCTTCTACGGGATGCGCAACATCCTGACCGTATTCCTGGTTTCGTCCCTGCTGACCTACCTGCCCGAGGCCGACCGGCCTACCGAGGCCAAACACATTTTTCACACGTTCCTGATCGGCGTGTACTTCTTCCCTCTGCTCGGCGGCTGGCTGGCCGACCGCCTGATGGGCAAGTACTGGACGATCATGAGCTTCAGCCTGATCTATTGCGTCGGGCACGTCATGCTGGCGGTATTCGAGCACGACCGCACCGGCTTCCTGTTCGGCCTGGGCCTGATCGCCTTCGGGTCCGGTGGCATCAAGCCCTGCGTGGCGGCGTTCTGCGGCGACCAGTTCGACAAGTCCACCAAGCACCTGGCCAAGATCGTCTTCGACGCCTTCTACTGGAGTATCAACTTCGGGTCCCTGTTCGCATCGCTGCTGATGCCGGTGTTCCTGAAGAAGTACGGCGCATCGGTCGCGTTCGGTATTCCGGGTGCGCTGATGTTTGTCGCTACTTTCATCTTCTGGCTGGCGCGCAAGCACTACGTGATCATCCCGCCGGCACCACCGAGTCCCGATTCCTTCGTCCGCGTGGCCATGACGGCGCTGGTCAGCCGCGACGGCGGTGCGCGCTGGGGGTACGTGCTTGCGATGATGGGCGTTGCACTGGGGTTGGGATCGCTGGTGTTCGCGCCGCAGCTGGGCATCGTCGCGGCGCTGTGCCTGGCCGTGGTGATCTTCCTCGGATTCGCCGGCGGCGGGACGTGGATCCAGCTGGACCGCGCGCGCGGCCGGCATCCGGAAATCGCGGTGGACGGCGTGCGGGTCGTCCTGCGCATGCTGATCGTCTTCGCGCTGGTGACGCCGTTCTGGTCGCTGTTTGACCAGAAGGCATCGACGTGGGTGTTGCAGGCCAGCGCGATGACCACGCCGGAATGGTTCCAGCCCTCGCAGATGCAGGCGCTCAATCCCCTGCTGGTAATGATCCTGATTCCGTTCAATAACCTCGTGCTGTACCCGGCGCTGCGCCGGTATTTCGGCTACGAGCCGACGGCGTTGCGCCGGATGACCTTCGGCATCGCGTTCAGCAGCCTGGCCTGGGTGGCGGCGGGCGGATTGCAGCTGGCGATCGACGGCGGAAGCGCGGTGTCCATCGTCTGGCAGATCCTGCCCTATGTGCTGCTGACCATGGGTGAAGTACTGGTATCGGCGACGGGCATCGAGTTCGCCTACAGCCAGGCGCCTTCGTCGATGAAGGGCGTGCTGATGAGCTTCTGGTACCTCGCCGTGACCGTGGGCAACCTGTGGGTGCTGCTGGTCAACAGCGGCGTGCGCAACGAAGCGGTGACCCAGTCGATCGCTTCCACGGGCCTGAGCGTGACGGCATTTCAGATGTTCTTCTTTGCGGCTTTCGCGGCCGTTGCAGCGTTGATTTTCGGCCTCTACGCCCGAACTTACCGCGAAGTGGACAATTACCGTCCGACGGACTGACCGGACGCCTGCTGGTGCGCGACACACGTTCGTGTCACGCACCGGCGCGCAGCGGTGGTTTTCAGAGTGTCGCCAACCATTCGTCATCCGATCCTTCGTTCATACCCTCGAACAGGAAGGTCGACAGGTAGCGTTCGCCCGTATCCGGCAGCATGGCCAGGATGACGTTGCCAGCGGGCGCATTGCGCGCGACTTCCAGTGCCGCCGCGAAAGTTCCACCGGCGGAGATCCCGCAGAAGATGCCTTCGTAGGCCGCAAGATTGCGCGCGGTATCGCGCGCCAGCACGTCGTCGATCGGAATGACGCGGTGCGCGACGTCGCGCCTGAGGACGGCCGGTATGAAATCCGGTGTCCAGCCCTGGATCTTGTGCGGCTTCCACTCGGCGCCCGAAAGGAGTGAGGCGCCCGCGGGTTCAGTCACGACGATCTCGACGTCCGGACGGGCGAGGCGAATCATTTCACCGGCACCGGTGAGCGTGCCGCCGGTGCCCCAGCCGGTGACGAAGGTGTCCAGACGGCGGCCAGCGAAATCCTGCAGGATCTCGGGGCCGGTCGTGCTGCGGTGGTAGGCGGGATTGGCTTCGTTCTCGAACTGGCGGGCGAGGAAGGCGCCATGGCGCTGGGCAAACTCTTCGGCCCGCTTGACCATGCCGCTGCCGCGTTCCGCGGCGGGTGTGAGAATCACCCGGGCACCCAGGGCACGCATGATCTTGCGCCGCTCGACCGAGAAGGTCTCCACCATGAACGCGACGAACTGGTAGCCCTTGGCCGCGCACACCATCGCCAGCGCAATGCCGGTGTTGCCCGATGTCGCCTCGACGATCATCTGGCCAGGCTTGAGCAACCCCTTTGCCTCCGCATCGAGCACGATGGCCAGTGCCAGCCGGTCTTTCACCGAGGACATCGGGTTGAAGGCCTCGAGCTTTACATAGAGTTCCACGCCGGCCGGTGCAAGCCGGTTGATCTTCACGATGGGCGTACGGCCGACAGTGTCGAGGATGCTCGCGTGGATCATGGCGGGTCTCCGGGCGAAGGTCCGCGCAGTATCGTCCTATTGCCGGCGCCCTGCCAGGGCAGGCGCGCGCTCATCGGGCTGCGGCGACGTCCCGTACGATGCCGGTGTGGCGCCGGGTAAGGCACTTTGCGGCGAGATCCGGAAATATACCTGGGTACATGTGCATCCGGCCCGGACTGGGGCTGCGTACTTTTCCTGTGCCTGGCGGCGATGGGCCCCGCACAGCCAGGCCTATCCCAATCCCTGTGAGGACACCATGAAACGTATCGAATACGGCGCCCTGAGGCGCTGGATCCCGGGTGCGCTGGCGATGCTGGCCAGCAGCGTTGCAATGGCCGATGGCAGCTCGGTCAGCGGCATCACGATTTCGCCGGGAGCACGTGTCGCCTTGCCCGATTGCTACGCCGCGCAGTACAACCCGAATGGATTCGTCGACGTAGCCGGCACCACGAACGGCTCGGTAACCTTCCGCGTGCGCTACGGCGTGAACGTGGAGCCGAAGTCCAATCTCGACGAATACGTCTATACGCGCGGCGGCGGTTTCCACCAGCAGTATGTGAGTGGCCTGAACTATCCGGGGCCGGGCTACTACAAGGCCATTGCCGTCAACACCGGTACGCAGAACGCCGTGGTCAGTCTCAGTATCAGTTGTCGCTGAGATCCGCGACGGCTGGCGCGCGGCCGTCGGTTTGAACCTGCCGCGGCACCGGCGCGCCGGTGCCGCGGGTCATCAGGTCAGGATGTTCTCCAGCGCCCGCTTGGCGGCATCGAAGGAGAAGTGGCGCTGCACGTTGGCCAGGCCGTTGGCGGACAGCGTCTTCCACAACGCCTTGTCGTGGTACAGGCGGACGATCGCGTCGGCAAATGCCGCGGCATCTTCCGCCACCAGTACGTCGCTGCCGGCGGCGATATGCATGCCCTCCACCGCACAACCCGTGGCAACGACGGGCAAGCCATAGCTCATGGCCATGTTCACCTTGCCCTTTACGCCGGCGCCGTAGCGCAGCGGCGCCACGGAAATGCGGCAGCCGTCCATGAAGGGTTCGAGATCTTCCACGAAGCCGTGGACGATGAGCCGGTCGTCCGCCAGTGCCTGGATGTCCGGCGGGGGCGGGTGACCGATAACGTGGAAACGCACCTCCGGCAAAGCCAGCCGCACGCGCGGGAAGACCTCGCGCGCGAACCACAGCACGGCGTCTTCGTTGGGCGGGTGCTGGAAGCTGCCGACGAAGACGAGGTCGCTGCGCTCGTCGAACGGTCGGCGGCAGCCGAACACCTCGTGCACGTTGGACAGTATTTCCACGCGCGTATTCGGCACCTCGGTGGCGAGGATGTCTTTCTCCACCGGACTGACGACCAGGGTCACATCGCATTCGCGAATCAGTTTCTGCTCCTGCGCGCGCGTCAGCTCGGCCTTGCGCAGGAGATCGCCGCTGCCTTCCAGCTCGGCCGCGCGGCGTTCGCGCAGGTAGTGCAGGTCGACCGTGTCGAAGATCAACCGGGCCTGGCGTGCGTACAGGCGTGCGAGCCCCAGGTAGTTGATCGCGACGTAATGGCGCGACAGCACGATGGCGTCGTATTCCCGGCCGCGCTCCCGGAAGAAGCGGATCGGATCGCTCAGGAAGGGGTGGTAGAGCACTTCCACGCCCAGGGACTGCAGCGCAGGTGTGTAGCGATCCAGGTACAGACGGTTCTCGGAGAAGAAGCTGACATGCCAGCCCAGCGCCTTGAGCAGGCGCATCAGGTTCACCATGCGCAGCGAGCCGGAATCCTGGTCGGGCGTTGGCGTGCAGGCGTCGATGATGAGGATCCGCCGGGAGTGACGGAAGGTGGCCGCGCGACGCGCATCGGCCGGATCGTCGATCGGGGCGGGTTGCAGCGCCAGCGCGTCTTTCCATTTGTCCAGGAATTTCTCGCGATTGACGACCTGGTAGCGCTTGATGCCGGAACCGGTATCCGTGCCGGCGGTGATGCCTTCGAAGTGGATGACGGTCGAAGCGGGTTCGTAGAACACCTTGAGTCCCGCTGCGCGCACGGCGAAGGCCAGGTCGGTATCTTCGTAATAGGCTGGCGCATAGCGGCGGTCGAAGCCGCCCAGGCGCTCGAACAGTTCGCGCCGCAGCATGATCGCCGCGCCGGAGCAGTAGTCGGCTTCGCGCCGGAAGTTGTAGGCCGGGTCGGCGGGATTGTCGAAGCGACCGTAGTTCCAGCCTGATCCGTCGCGAAAGACGATGCCGCCGGCTTCCTGCAGGCGGCCGTCGGGATAGACCAGCTTGGCGCCGACCAGGCCCGCCTCGGGTTCATCGCGGAAACAGGCCATGAGCGCTTCGAGCCAGTTCGGCGTGACGACGGTGTCGTTATTGAGGAACAGCACGTAGTCGCCGCGCGACAGGGCGGCGCCGGCATTGCACGATCCGACGAAGCCGAGGTTTTCCGCGTTGCGGTGCACACGCACGCCAGACACGCTGGCCAGCCGGCGCGGCGTGTCGTCGCTGGAGCAGTCGTCGACGAGTATCACCTCGAAAGGGGTGGGGCCTGCGTGTTGCGCCAGTGAGCGCAGGCAGGCGACCGTATACTCGATCTTGTTGTATACCGGAATGACGATCGACACCACGGGTGAGTCGACGCCCGGTACGGAAAACGGCAGCCCGTCATCCTGGGGCAGATCGGCCACGGGGGTGATGGGTACTTGTCCGCGACGGAACTCCGTTCCGATGCGACGCACGGTACCGATGATGCCGCGCCGCCGCAGGCTGCCCTGGGTGCGGCGCCAGGCATTGATCAGTCGCGACACATGGAACGACAGCCGTGCGCGCAGGCCGCGCAGCTTGCGCATGCCGAAACGCAGCGGCCTGGTCAGTCGCCAGGACAGGCTGCCGTAGGCCAGTTCGAGCTCGTCGCGCAGGCTTAGGGCCCAGCGCGTGCGGTCTTCGAACTCGGCGCGCAGCTTGTTCACCGTGGTGGTGTGTTCGACCTGCAGTTTCTGCAGGGCGGTGGCGGCACGTTTGTGGTCGCGCTCCAGTTCGGTGGCCCATTCGGCGCGGCGATCCAGTTCGCGCGCCTGTTCGACCAGGCGCTCGGCCATGCCGCGCAGACGATGCTCGCTCTGCGTCAACCGGTGCTGCAGGTCGGCGATCTCCAGCTGCTCCTGGGTGTCCGGCAGCAGCAGCGTCCGCGGGGCGGCGGCGGCAGCGGACGGAAGGATCGCGGCGTAGTCGCGCATCATGGCATCGAGGTCACGCGCGGGAAGCGCAGCGACGGCGTCACGCAGCCGTTGCAAACGGGCGCGATCGTCATGCAGTGCGGCGACGGCGGTGACGATGGCGTTGGCGTCAGGCGATACCAGGATGCCGGTAGTGTCTGATTCGATCCGTTCCGCCAGTGCGCCGACGCCTGTCGCGATGACCGGCAGGCCCAGGCTCCAGCATTCGGACAGCGTGTAGCTGAAGGTTTCGGCCACCGTCGGCAGCAGCAGCGCGGCGTCGGGAGCAATCGCTCGGATCAGTTCCGGCAGTCGTTCACGGCGATAGTCCAGCACGATATGCAGGCCGGCCTGTCCGAAGAAGGCCTGGGCTTCGGCGCCGGCGCCCAGCAGCCAGATATCGGCGTACTGGCGCAGTCGCGGAAAGGCAGCGTGAAGCAGCTCTGCGCCCTTGCCCCGGCGGATCCGGCCCGGGATCACTAGGCGCAGGCGGTTTCCGGCAGGGCGCATCGGCGCTGCGGAAGTCGTAGCAACCGATGATTTCCACGGCGCGATGCCGTGCCCGACCACATGTGCTGGCCGCGACGCCAGCCCCGGCGCCAGCCGCAGCACGTTGGCGAGCGCTGCGCGGCTGGGGGCGATCAGGGTGGCCTTGGCATCGTGCACAGCTGTCTCGTAGGACTGCCGCAGCGACTGCCAATAGGCCGGTGCCCGCTGTGCAAACTCGAAGTCAGCGTCAGCGGCCGCCAGGTCGGCGACGCGCTGTGCGTCGTCGAAGGGCAGGGTGGTATCGCCAAAGTCGCGGTGCAGCAGCGGCCACAGCGGATAACAGTCGTGCGTGACGACAAACGTCGGCAGCCCCGAGCGCAAGGCATCCAGGCTGTGACCGATCAGGGAGGAAACCACCACGGCATCCACCGCGTAGTCGCGCAGCACCGTGCGGAAGAAGCGGTTCCAGTCGCGGTGGGTGAGGTCGGTATCCGCGATTGGCCGCGGCAGGCGCAGGTGGCGCAGCGGTGGCTGGCAGAAGCTGCCGTCCAGCAGCTCCAGCGTGGCGCCGTACTCGCGGCGCGCAAAGCTGCCGCGCGCGACCATGACCAGATGGATGCGCTGCGTGTCTGCTGCCGCCATGTCGCGGACGAAGCGTTCCGCGCCGCCGCCCCAGCCGTGCAGCACATGGAGGATGACCGGGCGGCTGTCCAGTCCGGCCTTGGCGGGCAGGAACGCCGGGGTTGCCAGGGCATGGGAGACCCGTTCCCGCAGCTCGCCCAGCGGCCCGGCCGGCGCTCCATCCGCCGGCTTGAGCCGTTGCGCGGAATCGGCGACGTACAGTCCATCGACCAGGACACAGCGCGCGGGGGCCAGCGCCTGCGGCGCCAGCCGGTCGCTGATCGGGGCCAGGTCAGCAGTGGCCAGCCAGCGTCCTTTCCAGGCGCTGATTAGCGGCGAAAGGGCGCTGGCTTCGACCACCGCGCGGCGGGAGTAGGCATGGCACAGCGCATCGATGCGCTCGACCGTGGCCGGGATATCGATGCCTGGCGTGCAGCCGGGTGTCACGTCGTCCAGCGGGGTGGCGGCAACGATGTCATCACCGGCGTCCAGGGCGCGGATCAGGCGCGGCAGCCACGCCTCCGGCAGCGTCGTGCCGGCGCGCAGCAGTACGACATCGAACCCCGGCTGGATCGCGCGGGCGGCGGCCAGCAGGTCGGCGGGCGTTTCGGCATTGCCGCTCAGCGGCAGGAAGGGAGCCGGTGCCGTCTGCGTGGCCAGCAGCACGGTTTGCGGCGCGACGGAGCGCGCAAGGGTCTGCCACCAGCCCGGATCGGCCGGGAGGCCATGGACGACGAGACAGGCGGAAGTTCGGTCGCTAGCGGTCAGGGGCACGGATTCGACAGTTCCTTGGTGCGCATACGAAAACGTACGCGGCTGAATGAAACGGGCCGTCCCCGGCGGACCCGGCCGGTCCGCAGCCTGGGCCGGTCGCGGAGGGGGCCATCGGTGGGCCGCCGCGACTCGGCGTCTTTCCGGACGTCGGGCCAAGCGCGCGATTATCCCGAATCGCGACTGAAGATTGAACCGCAGCGGGCCGGGCGGGGCGTCCCGGTCAGGCGGGGGCTTTCGGGTACACTTCCGGGGTCATCCGCTGAGTCTGCCAGTCCCTTGTCATTCCTCGTCCGCAGTGCCGCCGTCGCGCGCTTTGCCTGGCGCTGGCTGCGCGCCCCGTTCTGGTTGGGTTTCGGGTTCATCGTTGCGTTCGGCGTGCCCTACACGCTGTACCTGGATACACAGGTCCGGACGCGATTCGACGACCTGTCCTGGGAGACGCCCAGCCGCGTCTACGCCCGGCCGCTCGAGCTCAGCCCCGGCCTGCCGCTGGACGCGGCGACCCTGATCCTCGAACTGGAAGCCGCGCGCTACGACGAAGTGACCGGCGCGCGTAATCCCGGCAGCTTCATGCGCGACGGCGACCATTTCGTCATCGCCCGGCGCGCCTTCGCGGGCCTGGACGGATTCGAGCCGGCGCGCCGGATCGACGTGGTCCTCAGCCGGTCGCGCGTGGCCACGATCAAAGATCTGGACACCGGCAAGTCGCTCGACCGGGTGCGCCTGGATCCGGCGCGCATCGCCACGCTGTACGGGGCGGAGCAGCAGGAACGGCGTGTCGCCAAGCTGGGTCAGATGCCACCGCTGCTGGTGTCGGGACTGCAGGCCGTCGAGGATCGCGATTTCAAGCATCACCACGGCGTGGCGCTCAAAGCGATCATCCGCGCCATGTGGGCCAATGCGATGGCCGGACACGTCGTGCAGGGCGGTTCGACGCTCACCCAGCAGTTGGTCAAGAATCTCTTCCTGGACCGCACGCAGAACCTGATGCGCAAGGGCAACGAGGCGCTGCTGGCGCTGATCATCGAGGCCCGCTACGACAAGCAGCGCATCCTCGAAGCCTATGTGAACGAGATTTTCCTGGGCCAGCAGGGTGGCCAGGCCGTGCATGGATTCGCGGCGGCCAGCGAGTTCTATTTCGGCCGCGAGCTCAACACGCTGCGGGCGCATGACGTGGCGCTGCTGGTCGGGTTGGTCCAGGGGCCGAGCTACTACGACCCCCGGCGGTATCCCGAGCGTGCTCTGGGCCGGCGCAACCTCGTGCTGCAGATGTTCTACGACACCGGTCTTCTCAACGAGGACGAGCTGGCGCGGGCCAAGGCCGCTCCACTGGGCGTGGCTGAAGGCGCCGGACTGGCGCGCAATCGGTTTCCGGCCTTCCTCGACCTGGTCCGCGCCCAGCTCAAGCGCGAGTACGACGACAAAGCCCTGCGCGGGGCTGGCCTGACAGTGCTGACGTCGCTTGCGCCATCCACGCAGATGCTTGCCGAGAAGGCCGTGCGCGACACGCTGGCGGCACTGGGCAAGGCGCAAAAAGAAACGCAGGCGGCCATGGTGGTCACCGGCGCGAGAAATGGGGAAGTCCAGGCGGTGGTGGGGGATCGGGATCCGGACGAACCGGGGTTCAACCGCGCGATCGATGCACGCCGGCCGATCGGATCCCTGGTCAAGCCGTTCGTGTATCTGGTGGCGCTGGCGCAGCCGCAACGCTATTCGCTCGCCACCATCATCGAAGACGCGCCGATTTCGCTGCCGCAGCCCAACGGCAAGACCTGGATGCCGCAGAACTCGGACAAGATCGCCCACGGCCGTGTCGCCCTGGTCGATGCCCTGGCCAATTCGTGGAATCTCTCCACGGTGCGCCTGGGCATGATGGTTGGCGTCGACCGCGTGCGCACGCTGCTTGCTTCATTCGGCATCAACGCCGATGTCAACCCCAATCCGTCGCTGCTGCTGGGTGCGCAGGAATACGCGCCGGTGGAAGTTGCGCAGTTGTATCAATATTTCGCCGCGGACGGCCACGCGCTGCCGGTGATCGCGGTGCGCGGCGTGCTCGACAAGGATGGCCGCGCGCTGCACCGCTACAGCGTCAAACCCGGTGCGGGCGATTATGTGGAAGCAGCCAGGCTGGTAAGCTACGCGCTGCAGCAGGTGATGACCAGCGGTACGGCCAGTGTCGTGGGCAGCAGCGAGCTGGCCTCGCTCAACGCCGCGGGCAAGACGGGCACCAGCGATGACTCGCGCGACAGCTGGTTCGCCGGCTACACCGGCGACCACCTGGCGGTGGCCTGGGTCGGCCGGGACGACAACAAGCCGACCGGGCTGTACGGCTCGACCGGTGCGTTGCGCATCTGGATGGCGCTGTTCCAGAAGTTGCCGACGCGTCCGCTGGATATTCCGATGGACCAGGGGATCGAACTGGTCTGGATCGATCCGGCGTCCGGGCAGCGCACGCAGCAGGACTGCGACCAGGCGCGCCAGCTGCCCTTCCTTGCCGGCTACGCGCCGAGCGAGGAGAAAAGCTGCGCCATGGACCAGTTGCGCGATTGGTTCGGCGGCGCAAACTGATGGCGTCGGTCTCCGGCACCCGGTGCGACAGATGAGAAAGAGGTAGAAATGAATTCTGCAAGAACGAGTTTCCAGCTGTGCGTGCTCGCTTTGGCGCTGGTCGCACTCGGCGCGTGTTCCACGCCGGCACCGCCGGCGCCGCAGCCGACGCGGCCGGACCGCGACCTGGTCGGTGAGATCCGCGCCGCGGGAAGCGCGACCGGTTCGGCCATCGAGGTGCAGCCGCTGCGCGACCCGGCCGTGGACGGCTTCGTCAAGCAGGCCGGTGAACTGGAAGCCGCCGGCAAGTACAACGACGCCATCGGCGCGCTCGATCGCGCCCTCAAGGTGGCGCCGGACGCGCCGGAACTGCTGCAGCAGAAGGCCGAGCTCTTCATCGCGCTGCGCCAGTACGATCATGCCGAAACGCTGGCGCGCAAGTCGTTTGAGCTGGGACCCAAGCTGGGCAGCCTCTGTGCGCGCAACTGGCAGACGGTGGTGGAAGTGCGGCGCATGGCCAACGATTCGGTCAGCGTCGAGAGCGCCAAGGCGCAGCTGGCCTCGTGCCGCATTGCGCCGCGCGTGCGGATGTAGGACGCGTGCGTAGCGACCCTCGGCAGCTGCTCGGCGCGGACGGCCCCTTTGCACGTGAAGTTCCCGGATTCGCCCCGCGCGAATCGCAACAGGTCATGGCCGCTGCCGTGGCCGAGGCGATTGACGACCGGCATGTCCTGATCGCCGAAGCGGGCACCGGCACCGGCAAGACCTTTGCCTATCTGGTGCCGGCCTTGACCTCCGGCAAGCGCATCATCGTTTCCACCGGTACGAAGACGCTGCAGGACCAGCTGTTTCATCGCGACCTGCCGCGTGTGCGCCAGGTCACCGGCGCGCGGCTCAAGACCAGCCTGCTCAAGGGCCGCGCCAACTACTTGTGCCTGTACCGGCTCGACCAGACCAGCCGGGACGGCCGGATGGTGTCGCGTGACGAAGTGGCGCACCTCAACCACCTGCGTGGCTGGTCCACGCGTACGGCCAGCGGCGATCGCGCGGAAGTGATCGAGGTGCCCGAGGATTCGCCAATCTGGCCGAAGGTCACTTCCACGACCGAGAATTGCCTCGGTGCTGATTGTCCGATGTTCAACGACTGCTTCGTGGTGAAGGCGCGCCGCGCCGCCCAGGAAGCGGACGTCGTGGTGGTCAACCATCACCTGCTGTTCGCTGACCTTGCCATCAAGCAGGAAGGATTCGGCGAAATCCTCCCCGGCGCACATGCCTTCGTGCTGGACGAGGCGCACCAGATTCCGGAGCTGGCCGGGCAGTTTTTCTCCGTGTCGTTCTCGGCGCGCCAGCTGCAGGAATTGTGTTCGGATACCGAGGCCGAATGCGCGTCGGTGACCGGTGCGTTCGCGATCCTGCGCGAGCCCATCGCAGCCGTCGTGCCCGCGCTGCGACGGGTGCGGCTGGCGCTGGACAAGTTGCCCCAGCGCGGCGCCTTCGCGGCGATCGAGGAAGACCGCTTCGCCATGGCGGAACTGCGTGTGCTGCAGGAGGCGCTGGTCACGCTCGACGCCGCGCTCGGTGGCCAGGCCGAACGTTCGCGCGGGCTGGAAAACATGCACGAGCGCTCGCAGGGCCTGGTTCAGCGGCTGGATCAGGTGCTCGATGGTACCGGTCACAATTGGATACATTGGTACGAATTGACATCGCAGGGGTTCAGCCTGCATGCCACGCCGTTGGACCTGGCGCCGCCGTTGCGCGCGCTGCGCCAACAGAGCCAGGCCGCCTGGATCTTCACCTCGGCAACCCTGTCGGTGGCCGGTGATTTCGGGCACTACTCGCGCCAGCTGGGCCTGGATGATCCGGTGACGCTGGGCTTGCCCAGCCCCTTCGATTACACGCGCCAGGCACTGACCTACCTGCCCAAAGGACTGCCCGATCCGAATGCGCCGGACTACACCGAGCGCGTGATCGCAGTGGCGCGGCCGGTGCTCGATGCCTCGCGTGGTCGAGCGTTCCTGTTGTTCACCTCGCACCGGGCCCTGCGACGCGCCGCCGAGCTGCTCGCCGGTGCACCATTTCCCCTGTTCGTGCAGGGCACGGCGCCGCGCCACCAGCTGCTCACCGATTTCCGCGCATCGGGCAATGGCGTGCTGCTGGGAGCGGCGAGCTTCTGGGAAGGCGTCGACGTCGCCGGCGAAGCACTCAGCTGCGTGATCATCGACAAACTGCCGTTTGCCGCGCCGGACGATCCGGTACTGGAGGCGCGTCTGAATGCGATGCGCGAAGCGGGCGGAAACCCGTTCGTTCAATGGCAGATTCCGTCGGCTGTCATCGCCCTCAAGCAGGGCGTGGGCCGATTGATTCGCGACGTGCACGACCGTGGCGTGCTGGTGCTGTGCGACCCGCGCCTGGTCACCCGCCCCTACGGCAAGCTGTTCCTCAAAAGCCTGCCGCCGATGCCGATGACCCGCGAACTGGCGGACGTGCAGGACTTCTTCCGTTCCTGACCGACGGAATCAGGGCATGTGTCATCGGTGCGCTGTGGCGTCGCCGACGGCAAAAAGGATGCCCGGCCTTGGGTGCACGCCTCCATTCGCCGGGACTGTTGCTTTGTATAGAAACAGCTTCTGTCGACTTGCCGGCGCCGCTCGTCGGCAATCCGTCGTGCGCGACGGCGTACCGGCATCGGGCGTGGGTGCTAGTGGCGCATAGAAAAAGCCCGGCACCAGGGCCGGGCTCTTACCCTCGGGGGAGGGGAGGAAACAATCAGGCGGCTTCGTTGCCCACCAGCGTCAGTTTTGGACGTGACGGCGGCGTGGGCGGAGTCACTGCCGGCCAGTCAGATTCGGACGGCTCGGGCAGTGCGTCGGCAAAACTCTGTTCGAAACGCTGGAAGCGGGCTTCGGCGGCACGGGCGACGCTGGCCGGGACCATGCCCGCGTCTAGCAGATGCCGCACGATGGCGCGTTGTTCCGGGCCAAAATCCGGATCACGCAGGGCTTCATCCAGGGCGTTGACGATCGCGGCGAGCCAGTGAGCCTGGGAACCGCGAAGCGCGAGCAACATCTTCTGGGTGGAGGCGGCCATCGTCGTGTACCGTGGTTGCAGTCGCCGGACTGGCGGGTTTCGAGGCGGATACAAGCAGGAATGATGCCAGACGAACGCGACGGCGGCGGCCGGTCAGTGCCCGACGACCGCCCCGGCTGGTCAGCGTTTTGCCCCGTATCGCACCGGCGAGTTCCCAGGCCGTGCACTGAACTAGCGCCATCTTCCCTGATGGATCGCCCCCAATGCTCTCCCGATACTCTTCCGTGACGACCAAGGCGCTGGGTATCGCGCTGATGGCGCTGCTGATGTTGATTCCCCTGGCGCAGGTGCGCGACCTGATCGCCGAGCGCAGCGGTTATCGGCAACACGCCGTTGCACAGATCGCGTCGCGCTGGGGCGCGGCGCAGACCGTTGGTGGTCCGGTCATTTCCGTGCCGCACCGGGTCATGCTTGAAACCAAGGACGGCTACAAGCCCTCGCAACAGATGCTGTATCTGCTGCCCGAGCGCGGCGATATCTCCGCAACGCTGACCCCTTCTATCCGCGCCTACGGGATCTACGATACGGCCGTCTATACGGCTGACGTGACTATCAGCGCCCGGTACGAATCTGACGATTTTGCGCCGCTTTCGACCGACGCGGCGAATTACCTGACTGACCAGGTGAAGCTGCGCTTCCTGCTCAGCGACGTGCGTGGCCTGCGCGAGGTGAAGTCGGTAAAGGTCAATGGCACGCCGCAGCGGCTGCAACCGGGCGACGCCATCGGCAATATCGCCGCGGTGAGCGTGGCGCTGGACCCTTCGCTCCTGGCCGGGGCGCTGACGGTCGAGGTGCAGTACGTGGTGGCGGGCACCGAATCGCTGCAGTTCCTGCCGATGGCGCGGACAACAACGGTGAAGGTCGATGCGCCGTGGGCGGATCCGAGTTTCACCGGTGCGTTTCTCCCGGCCGAACGCGACATTGACGACAAGCAATTCTCCGCACGCTGGCAGGTGCTGGAACTCAATCGCGGCTTTGCGCAGCATTGGGAAGAGACGCCGCATAACGCGGTGAATCTGCACGAATGGTCCTTTGGCGTGACCTTGTACCGCCCCGTCGATGTGTACCAGCAGCTGCAGCGGGCCGGCAAATACGGCCTGCTCTTCATCGGCCTGTCGTTTGTCGCCTTCTTCCTGTTCGAAGTGCTCAAGAAGCTGCGCGTGCACCCGGTGCAGTATGTCCTGGTGGGACTGGCGCTGTGCACGTTCTATATCCTGCTGTTGGCACTGTCCGAACAGATCGGCTTCGGCGGCGCCTATGCGGTGGCCGCCACCGCCGTCGTGCTCATCATCGGCGGCTATGCGGCGGCAGTGCTGGCGACGCGACGGGCTGGCGGACTTCTCGCCGGTTGCCTCGCGGTGGCCTACCTGCTGCTGTACGGACTGGTCATCAGCGAGCAATACTCGCTCTTGATCGGCGCCATCACGCTGCTGGCGGTCGTGTCTGTCCTGATGTACCTGACCCGGCGCATCGACTGGTACGGTGAATCCCGCCCGGCGGCGGCGCCGGCGGCGGCGAAGACGGATTTTGACGCCTTCGTCATGCCCGACCTGCCGCCGAACGGCTCGCGCCGATAAACGTATAGAAAGATAAAGAGTCGTCCATGAACCTGATCGCCATCGAAACCTCCACCGAATGCTGCTCCGTCGCGTTGTCGTACAACGGTCGCGTGATCGAGCGCAGTGAACTGGCGCCACGCCGCCACGCGGAGCTGGTGCTGCCGATGGCCGATTCGCTCCTGGCCGAGGCGGGCCTGTCGCGACGGCAGCTCGACGCCGTCGCGGTAGGGCGCGGCCCTGGTGCGTTCACCGGTGTGCGGCTGGCTGTCTCCGTAGCCCAGGGGATGGCCCTGGGGCTGGGCCTGCCGGTCGTTCCGATTTCGTCCCTGGCGGCGCTCGCGCTGGACGCGCCGGACGACGGGAATCCCGTCCTGGCCGTCATTGACGCGCGGATGGGAGAGGTCTACGCCGGCGCATTCCGCCACGTGGACGGCTCGGTGGTCGCGTGGGGGGATGAGTCGGTGGGGCCGGCGGACCAGCTCGTCGTGCCGCCCGCCGCCCGCTGGAATGTCATTGGCAGTGGCTGGACCAGTTACTCCGCTGCATTGGCGCCGCGCCTGGCGGCGGAACCGGCCTGGGTCGACGGATCCCGTCATCCCCAGGCACGGGCGGTGGCGCGCCTGGCCGTGGCGGAGTTCGGCGCCGGACATGCGGTCGCACCGGAATTGGCCCTGCCGGTCTACCTGCGCGACAAGGTCGCCCTCACCTTGACCGAGCAGCGGGAAGCGCGCGGCAATCGCTGATGTGCTACTGCATCAGCAGCAGCGTCGAAAGACCCAGGAAGGAAGCGAATCCGCAGCAATCGGTAACCGTGGTGAGAATCACGCCGCCGGCCAACGCCGGATCGATTCCCACGCGCCGCAGCACCAGGGGCAGGAATACGCCGGACAGCGCCGCAGCGATGAGGTTGATTACCATGGCCGCGCCGAACGCCAGCGCGAGCCAGGCGTCGCGGTAGATCGCCAGCGCGACGCTGCCGACAGCCAGCGCCCACACCAGTCCGTTGGCGAGCGCGACCAGCACTTCCTTGCGTAGCAGCGACAGCGCGTTGGCGGGGCTGACCTGGCCTAGCGCCTGGGCGCGGACCATCAGCGTCAGCACCTGCGTACCCGCCACGCCGCCCATGCTGGCCACGATGGGCATCAGCACGGCGCAGGCGACCACTTTCTGCAGTACACCCTCGAAATTGCCGATCACCCACGAGGCGAGAAACGCCGTCAGCAGGTTGATGCCCAGCCAGACCGCACGCCGGCGCGTAGTGCGCGGTACCGGGGCGAACAGATCTTCGTCTTCGTCCAGACCGGCTGCACCGAGAGCCTGGTGCTCGGCCTGGGCGCGGATGATGTCGACGACGTCGTCGATGGTGATACGGCCGAGCAGGACGTTGTTTTCGTCGACGACCGGAGCGCTGAGCCAGTCGTGGTTGGCGAAGCGCTCGGCAACCTCGGCCACGGGGGTGTCGGCGTCGATCGCGGGCTGTTCCGAGTCGATCAGGCGGTTCACCGCGACGGCCGGGTCGGCGGTCAGCAGCTGCGCCAGCGAAATGCCGCCCAGGTACTGCCGCCGCCGGCTGACGATGTAGAGGCGATCGGTCGCTTCCGGCAATTCGCCGCGCAGCCGCAGGTAGCGCAGCACCACGTCCACCGAGACGTCGGCCCGCACGGTGACCACGTCCGGGTTCATCAGTCGCCCGGCGGTGTCTTCCTCGTAGGTGAGCATCTGCTCGAGCCGTTCGCGGTTCTCGCGGTCCATCGACTTGAGCACTTCGTCGATAACGGTATCGGGCAGGTCTTCCAGCAGGTCTGCCAGGTCGTCGATATCCAGCGATTCGGCGGCCGCGACGATTTCGTCCGGGTCCATCGCCTTGAGCAGGTCCTCGCGAACCTCGTCGCCCACATGCACGAGCACTTCGCCGTCGTCTTCCGGGTCGACCAGTCCCCACACGATCTGGCGCTTGTGCGGCGGCAGCGATTCGAGCAGGTTGCCGATCTCCGCGGGCGAGAGCGTATTGACCAGCCGCTTGACCGGTCCCAGGCGGCCGCTGTCGAGCGCCTGCTCGAGCAGACGCAGTTGCTTGGCGGTGCGGTCCTGGAGGGCGGTCTCGGCCATCGGTGCGCTATCAGACGGGAATGGCGTGATTATCGGCGGCGAGGCAGGGTGGCGCCTAGCCGTGCGGCTTGCGATGGCCGCCATAATTGCGCTGAGGGCAGCGTGCGCGATCGCCAGGTTCGCGTGGCGGCAACCGATGGCCGACCAGTTCCGCCTGCACGAGGTCTATCTGAGCGGGCCATTCCCGCAGAACGTGCGCAGCTGGATGCTCAGATCCGTATGGCCGGGATAGACTGGTTAGCCGCGAGCCAGTGGCTGCAGATTAGCGACGGCTTGGCTTGCGCGCTGGGCATGGGCGCTGCTCCTGGCCGTGGTGGGGTGGCGCGAACTAGTGCAGATGGATTGCACTGCGTTGGAGCGCGCGCCTCCTGCATGGCATTCCGCCAGTGCATTGGCTGGAAACCCGGCGCTGGCATCCCGTGAGCGGCCTGCCCGCACTGGTCAGTGGACGGCGTGTGATTCTGCCACTTGCGGTCCGACCTGTGATGGCAGAGTGAATGCCAGCGCAGTGACGGGCAACTGTTGATCCGCATCGATGAGCAGCAGCCGGTACTTCGTATCCTTCTTTGGTGCGATGACGTAGCCGTCAAAGCCGCGCGCGACGGGCGTGTTGAAACGCAGCGCCCGCTGTGCGTACGGAAGGTGGCTCAGGATCGCTTCTCCGTGCACGTGACCGGATTCGTCGACGATGATCAGAAGAGGTTTGTCTGGAATGGGTGCATCTTTCGCGTAGCGGCCTGAGACGCGAATGACCTGGCGTTGGCCCCAGGTATCGTCAAAGACATCTCCCAGGACGACAAGGCTAGTGGCAGGCGCGGCCGGAACCGGTTCGACCAATGCGAGCGGGTTGGACGGCGGGGACTGGATGAACATGCTCCAGCGACGCTCCCGGAACGCTTCGATAGCCGCCATGGTATGTGCCCGGCGCGAAGCGTCGTCGTCCGGAAGGTAAAGCGGATCCCAGATCTGCAGGCGTGCTGCAACCGCAGATATCTGGTTGTTCCGGTGAACGGCCGATGCCCAGCCGGCATTGTCGCGGTGTGATACTGAAAGCAACGCGGCGGCAGTCAACGCCCCTATGGCGGGTGCAACGCCGTTCCGGGCGGAGCCGGACCGGCGAGCCAGGCTGATGCCGAACAGCGCCAGTCCACCCCACACCTGCGTAGACCACACCAGATACCGATCGGCAAATGCTTCTGCAGGTACCGTCAGCATCAGTTCGACACGGGACAGCCCGATCAATCCTGCGGACGCCACACCGAGCGAGGCCACGCCCAGACCGAGCGCGCCGAGTCGCGACAATGGCTTTCGATGGCGTAGCGCGTGCAGCATTGCAGCGACATACGATGCGGCAACGAAGGAGCCGGCCAACAATCCAGCGCTCAACGCGGAAGAGCCTGACAATTCCAGACGTTGCGCTGCGTTGATAAATGGCGAGCCGAGGACACGCAGCACTGTCATGGCCATCACCGCCGGGGAGAACTGCAGCGAACCTTTCACGCCGTCGTTGCCGGGCAGGAGGGTCGTATACAGAATGACGTCCATTACCAGGATGGCGAGTGCAGGGAGCCAGGCCTTCCATGGGACTCGGACGCACAACGCGACGGCGAAAAGTGCGGCAAATGCGGCGACACCCGATCCGAAGCTGAAGGTTGCAACGGTGCACGCCAGTGCTCCTGCTGTCATCCAGGCTGCCGATCGTCGTTCGCGCGCCGCAAAAGCGGCGAGGCTGGCCAGAGCGGCGGAAAGTGTGACAGGGTAGACATGGAGGGCTTCGCCGCCGTGGAAGAACATTCTGACGTTGCCTAGCCACAATACGGTCATCACGGCGACCAGCATTGCGGCTGCGCGGGCAAGCGGTGAGAGTCCCCGTTCGCGTAGCGCAGTCACCATCATCACCATCGCCGTGCCACTTGCCAGCACGACGCCAAGCACCAGTTGCAGCGATTGATCCGCAGCAAACCAGCGCATTTCCGCAAAGCGGACCAGTGCGGCGACAACCGGCCGATGGGCATTCTCGATACCGAACAGCGCATCGACGAGGGGCCGGCTGAAAAAATTGGCGTAGATGCGATAGTGGTCCGAGTAGGGGAAGCGAAGCCCGAAATTTGCAACCGCCACCAACGCCGTGTGGGCGTAGGCGTAAGTCGCCAGCAGGGTGGCAGCGAGCAAGAGGGTTGACGCCGGGGAGCGCGATTTGGCCACGGATTTGACCGCTGGCAAGGGGTTGGACATCCGGGCTCTCGTGGTTGGCGTGAAAGGGAATGGTAATATCCCCGGCTTGCAGGTTGAACCCGTGGCTCCGTGACCGGCGAGATCTGGCGCCTCGTCTCGTCCAGCAGGTGCCCGAATCCGGTGGCCATTGCCTGAATCGCCGGAAAATAGTCGCCGGCGCCGCGTACACGCTCATTTTCCCGGCGGAATCCGACGATGCCCGAAACCCCCGACGCGCCCGAGTATTCGCTGATTATCCCGGTCTATCGCAACGAAGAGTCCTTGCCGGACCTCCTCGTGGAGCTGGCACAGCTCGCACAAGGACTGGATAGGCCGCTTGAGGTCGTCTTCGTGGTGGACGGCAGCCCCGATCGCAGCCATGCGCACCTGGCGGAGCGGCTGCCTGCCGCGCCCTTTGCATCGCAGCTCATCCTGCTTTCACGCAATTTCGGATCGTTCGCGGCTATTCGCGAGGGCCTGAGTCACGCCCGCGGCAAGTACTTTGCCGTCATGGCGGCCGATCTTCAGGAACCGCCGCAGCTCGTCCGGGAGTTCTTTCGCCTGCTCGCTTCGGATGCAGCGGATGTCACGCTCGGCACACGGACGGGTCGTGATGATCCCTTCATCGACCGGATCGCGTCCCGATTGTTCTGGAGCACCTATCGCCGACTTGTGCAGCCGGAGCTGCCGGCCGGCGGTGTCGACATGTTTGGTTGCAACCAGGCCTTTCGCGATCAGCTGCTGCGTTTTGAGGAAAGCAACAGCTCGCTGGTGGGGCAGGTGATCTGGCTGGGATTCCGCCGTGCGGAAGTGCCCTACCACCGCGTTGCCCGGCGCCACGGAAAAAGCGCCTGGACGTTCTCGCGCAAATTGCACTACCTCATGAACAGCGTGTTTTCATTCACCGACCTGCCCATCCGGCTGCTGACGCTGGCCGGTCTGGGCGGCATCGTAATTTGCGCCGCGTTTGGGTTGCTGGTGGCGGTCCTGCGGCTGTCCGGATGGGTCGCGGTGCCGGGCTACTCGGCCACCATCCTGACGATCCTGTTCTTCGGCGCGCTCAACCTGCTGGGGTTTGGCATTGTCGGTTCCTACGTCTGGCGTGCCTACGAGAACACGAAACGCCGTCCGCAGGCAGTGGTTTTTCATCACAAGAACTTTTCTGGAAAAAGTGACGTATGAACTATTTTGTTCATCCCCAGGGCATCTGCGAAAGCAGCCATATTGGCGCAAATACACGCATCTGGGCATTTGCGCACGTGCTTGCGAAGGCCCGGCTTGGCAGCGACTGCAACATCTGCGACCACGTTTTCATTGAGAACGATGTCGTTATCGGTGATCGGGTAACCGTCAAGTGCGGTGTCCAGCTCTGGGATGGCGTCACGCTGGAAGATGACGTATTCATCGGGCCGAATGTCACCTTCACCAACGACCCTTTTCCGCGCAGCAAGCAGTACCCGGAGCAGTTCCCGCAAACGCGGGTCTGCGCGGGGGCGTCGATTGGCGCGAATGCGACCATCCTGCCAGGACTGACGATCGGTGCCCGTGCCATGGTCGGCGCCGGTGCCGTGGTGCTGCGGTCGGTGCCGCCGGATGCCATCGTGGTCGGCAATCCAGCGCGCATTGTGGGCTATGTGGACAATTCCGCCGGCGGGCGGCTGGTCGCGGATCGGCCCCGCGACAGCAACGAGCGTCCCGGCGTCGAGGAAACCAGTGTTCGCGGCGTCGCCCTGCACCGGCTTCCGCTGATTCAGGACATGCGCGGCGACCTTTCCGTCGGCGAGTTCGAAAGAAGCGTGCCGTTCCTTCCGCGCCGCTACTTCCTGGTGTTTGGCGTGCCCAGTGCGGAGGTGCGCGGTGAACACGCGCACCGAACGTGTCACCAGTTCCTGGTCTGCGTGAAGGGGTCGGTTTCGGTCATTGCCGATGACGGCACGCGCCGTGCGGAACTGCTGCTGGATCGCCCCAATCTCGGGCTTCACCTGCCGCCCATGACCTGGGGCATCCAGTACCGCTACAGCGCCGATGCGGTATTGCTCGTCTTCGCCTCGGAGTACTACGACACCCAGGAATACATCCGCGACTACGATGAATTCCTGCGCCTGAGCCGCGCCCGGTGACGGAGCGCCCGGCCATCGGCGAAGGCGTGCGCTTCGTGCTGGCGGGTGGCCTGAACACGGTGCTCACGTATGCGCTGTATTACGGCCTGCTCGCGCTGGTGGATTACCGCCTGGCCTACGCGCTGGCCTACGTTGCCGGAATCGGCATTGCCTACGTGCTCAATGCGCGTTTCGTCTTTCGCCGTGCGCTGGGTTGGCGCAGCGCCCTGCGATATCCGCTGATCTACGTCGCACAGTTCCTGTTCGGCGTGGCGCTGCTGCATTCTCTGGTGGACTGGCTCGGCATTGACCGTCGCTGGGCGATGGTCATCGTGATCGCGCTGTCAGTGCCGCTGTCGTACGTGCTCAATCGCCTCGTGCTGGTCCGGTCGCCGCAGTAGCCACCTGGTCATTCGCAGTCGGGCTGTGCAGGCGCTCGCGGATCTGCGGCATCAAGGTGCTCATCAGCCGTTCGCGGCCGTGGGCGTTCTGGTGATAGAGGTCGAAGTAGTCCTGGCAGTCGCTGCCGTCGGCCTTGTCCAGGGTGTCGGTCGTATCGATCAGGTCGATCGTGCCTTCGGCCACGAGCGGCTGGAGTACGGAGAGCGCCCACTCGTGCGCGCCGACGGGTGCGGCTTCCTTCCAGGCCGGAGTGACCGGCATCAGCACCACCAGGGGTTTCTGTTTCCAGCGCAGGCCGCGCAGGCGTTTCTGGACGAGGTCGCGCACGGCGATCATTTCCGGCTGCAGTGTGCCCTGGCGGAGTGACTGTCCGTAATCCGGGCGGTAGGTTTTCGCGCCGACGATATCCTGGCATTGGCGCACGAGCAGGCGCGTCGCGTCGTCGGCGGCATCACCCAGCTTGGTGCAGACCGCGCTGTCGGGCCGGCCGTAGGTGCACAGGTTGCGCTCTTCGGTGGCGTTACTGAGCACGACCGCACTGCCCGGGCGCTGGCGATGCCATTCCAGCCCGAGGTAGCGGGCACGCGGTGCCTTGAGCAGGTCCTGCATGTCCTCGCGATACAGGAACAGGGACGAATGCACGCTCCAGGTGCTCGTATCGCTCCAGGAAAAGGGAACGTGCTGCGTCATCCAGTCGTCGCCGTGCACGCCGACGAAGGGCCGGGCGATACCGATTTCGTAGGCCCCGTTGCCGGGCGCGCTGAACGAAGTGGTGTCCACGGCGATGATGCCGCCGCGCAATTCCGGGTGCGAACGCGCCAGCCATTCGGTCACGGCGCCGATCGCCATCCAGTGCGAACCGGGCATGCTCATGTTGACGTGCTGGAAGCCGGCCGCGGTGGCACTGGCGGCGATGGCTTCGTGATCCAGGCCGTAGACGGGCCGTGAGCTGCCCAGGGTGACGAAGTCGATCTTCGCGAACTGCGGTTCGGCCAAGGCGCGCTTGACGCGGATCGAGGTACCCGCGTGGCTGTCCGGCTGGGCCCAGCGTTCCCAGATGCCCGCCCGAAAGGCCAGTTCCGCCAGGAGCACCAGGACAAGCGGTGCGGTGAATTTGATCAGCGTTCGCATGGGTCAGAACTGGAAGTAGATAAATGCACTGGTCGCCGCGGGCGTGAACCAGATCAGCATCAGGGCAATGGCGGCCAGGGTCACTGCAAAGACGGGGCCGCGGTCGCGCATGACACGTTCCTTGGTGCCGACGCCGCCACCCAGGAGATGCGCTGCGAGCATGATTCCCAGCAGCAGGGCCAGCCCGCCGTGGCGTGCAAAGTCGAAATCGAGGACTGATTCGAAGGCGAGGTTCGCGATGATCGCCTGGCTGTCGGCAAAGGTCTTGGCACGGAAGAAGATCCAGGCGAAGCACACGACATGGAAGGTGACGAACCAGCGCAGGCAGCGCACCGCGACATGTTCGCTGTTCCAGAGAGGAATACGCTGCAGCACGGCGCGCTCGAACGCCAGATACCCGCCGTGCACGCCGCCCCAGATGACGAAGTTCCAGCTCGCGCCGTGCCACAGGCCACCGAGCAGCATGGTCAGCATCAGGTTGATGTAGGTGCGCCCGGGCCCCTTGCGGTTGCCGCCGAGTGATACGTACAGGTAATCGCGCAGCCAGCGCGACAGGCTGATGTGCCAGCGTCGCCAGAAGTCCTGCAGGCTGGTGGCAATGTAGGGGTAGTTGAAGTTCTGCGGGTAGCGGAAGCCCAGCAGCAGCGCCGTGCCGATGGCGATATCGGTGTAGCCGGAGAAATCGCAGTAGATCTGGAAGGCGAAGGCGTAGGTGGCCAGCAGGGAATCCCAGAATCCGAGGGCGGCCGGCGTGGCGTAGGCGTGGTCGACGATCGGCGCCAGGTTGTCGGCGAAGACGATCTTCTTGGCAAAGCCGAAGGCAATCAGCACCAGGGCCTGCTGCGCGCGCTCCACGTCGAGGCGGCGGTCACCGTCCAGCTCGCGGAAGAATTCGTAGTCGCGGACGATCGGCCCGGCGGCCAGTTGCGGAAAGAACGCCACGAAAAGGGCGTAGTCGAGCAGGTTGCGCCGCGGCGTGCTGACTCCGCGGTAGACGTCGATGGTGTAGGACAGGCTCTGGAATGTGTAAAACGAAATTCCCACCGGCAGGATGATGTCCATGGGCGAGAACTGCCAGGTGAAGCCCACCGCGCCCGCCGCGACGTTCCAGTTCTCGATCAGCCAGTTGGTGTACTTGAAGAAGGCCAGCAGGCCCAGGTTTGTCGCAAGGCTCACCCACAGTAGCCGCTGCGGATGCCGGACGCGGACCATGCCCAGGCCAATGGCGTAGTCGAGCAGGGTCGACCACAGGATCAGGCCCAGGTACATCCAGCTCCACTGGCCGTAGAAGTAGTAGCTCGCTGCCAGCAGCATGAGCTTCTGCGCCGTCGGCCAGGGGCGCAGGAGGTTGTTCATGGCGAAGACCGCCAGGAAGAACACGACGAAGTGAATCGAGTTGAACAGCATTCGCTTGGACGGAGTCGGGTTTCGGTATTGGCCTTCCCGGCGGACGGGACTGCGGCGCGGAACGGCGCAGTATAGGATGTCGGGCTGGCCGGCGCCGCAGGCGCCCTCGGGAGCGTGTCGGATCGTGAAATCGATGGAACGGTGGTTCGTGCTCGGCTGCGCGGCACTGGCGGGATTTTTCGCCCTGCACGCGCTGCTGGAAATCACCGCCTTCGGCTGGCCCCAGCCGATGTTCGACCAGTTCCGCCTCTACGAGACCTACCTGACCCTGCCGTTCCCGGCGAACGCCTGGCAGCTGGAGAACGGCCATCGGCCGATTCTGCCCGCCCTGGTGCGGCTGGCCGAGATTCGCTGGTTCGGCGGCGGGCAGGCCCTGCAGCTTGTCGTGGGCGCTGGCGCCGCCTTTCTCACGGCCGGCATGCTGGGCCTGGTGGGCGCGCTGCAGCCGGGCCTCACGCCCGCGCGCCGCGCGGCGGCCGGCTTGGCCGGCGTGGCGCTGGTGCTGTGGATGGGCAATGCCCGGATGCTGTTGCATGGTCACGAGCTGGTCCACGCGTATCTCCTCACGGCGGCGGTCGTGGCGGCACAGCTGTGCCTGTGGCAGGCGGCACGCGGTTCGGCGGGTCGCTGGATGGCGGGCGCCACCCTGGCCTGCGTGGTCGCGACGTTCTGCTTCGGCCCGGGTATCGCCAGTTTCCTGGCGGTCGGCTGCGTCGCCGTGCTCCTGCGTGTGCCGTGGCGGCCGCTCCTGTGGCCGCTGGGCGGGTTTCTCGCCTGCCTGCTGCTCTACCTCGGCGTGTTGCCGGGAACGGATGGCGTGCGCGAGGTGATGGCGATCCGGCCCCTGGACAATGCCGTGGCCGGTGCACGCTGGCTTTCTTCCCCGTGGATCAACGGCTGGCTGGGGCTGGCGGATCCACCCCTCTCGGCGAATCTCGCCGCTGCCTTCGACGGCAACCTCGCCGGTCGTGCACTGCGTCTGAGCGCCGGTGCCGTGGACGCAGTGCCGGGACTCGACTGGCGCACTTCCACGGCGGCGCTCATCGGATTTCTCGGACTGGTTGCCCTGGCGGCGGCGGTGCTGTCGCGCGGGCGCCGGTGGCACGACCCCACCCGCCTGGAAGTGGTGGGATTGGGGCTGGCGGTGTTTGCCGCGGTCACGGCGGGGGTCGTCGGCACGGCGCGCCTGGCGTATTTCCAGGCCAGCCCCGAGCAGATATTCGCCACGCGCTACCTGGTGTGGCCGTGTCTGTTCTGGCTGGGTCTGGCCTGGCTGGCCCTGGCGCGCCGCGGCAAGGGACGATGGGGCGCGGCGCCGGCGGTGGCGCTTTGCGTGGGGCTGCTGGTACCGACGGGCCTGGCCTGGGGCTTCTGGGGCAGCGCGATGTACCGCTCCAGCCAGCAGCTGGCGGCGGCGGTGCGCTCGCAGGTGTATGACGCGGCATTGTTCCCGGATAACGCCGATGCCAGCCGCGCCACCCGGCTGCGGGTGGTCGAGTTGCTGCGCGAGCGGCGATTGGCGATGTTTCGCGGACCGGCGTGGCAGCAATTGGGCCAGGTGTGGAATGGCACGCTGGACTCGGAATCCAGCGGGTCAGCGTCCATTCTCGAACAGCACGCCGTGCACGATGTGCGTGACGGGGCGGTGGGGTTGCATCTGCGCGGCGAATGGCAGGCCGGAAACCAACTCCCGGCGGACGCCGAGCTGGTCTTCGTCGACGACCAGAACCGGGTGCGCGGGTTTGCCGAATGGAGTGCCGTTGCGGTCGTCACCTCGCCGTTGCAATGGCGATTCGGGCACAAGCGCGGGTTTGACGGCTACGTGCGCCACGCCCGGCCCGGTCAGCGGCTGCGCCTGCTGGCGCTGCCGGGACACGGTGCCAAGGCCATGTATCTGGCGAGCGTTGAAGTGACGTATTGAGCCGGAAGTACGGGCTGTTTCACGTCGTGGCCCGGGGAATCCGGTCGTGCGGAATGCGTGGCCCAGTGGCGCCAGCCTTGCAGCGCGCGAGGGGAAAACCGCTGTGCACGCGGTATTTCCCGCATCAAACCCTTGGCACGGACCCTGCGGCTTCCGCTCGCCGGCCCAAAGGCGACCGGCGATTGCGTCTATCCAAGGAGAAGGACGATGAAAAGTGGAATCATCCTGTGGCTGCTCGGCGTGCCGCTCACCGGCATCATCCTGCTCAAGCTGTTTGGTGTGGTCTAGCCGTGCATCACTCCCCGTGCGGCGTCCGCTGATCCGGTGCTACGGCATCGGCGCGGCGGCGCGCTGCGCGGGGCATAGCACCGGGACAGGAGCGTTGCGGTCGTAGAGGTTGGCGGGCACGGGCCGGCATTCGCCGTCGCCCAGTGCTATCCCGGCAGCTGCCAGTGCCTGTTCGGCGGCGGTCCGGTTTTTCGGCGAGAACAGCGCGTAGAAGGGCCCCGTATGCGAGGCGATCCGCTTCGCGGCAACGCGGTCCAGGGCCCACGGCGGCATCGGCGGACCGATGAAGCCGCCGCCCACGCGCACGAATTGCGTCGTCCAGGGGAATTGGGGAATCACGAACGACAGCGGTTCGCCATCCGCCATCACGATCATCGCGCGGTCGAGCCCGGGCACCGCCGGGACTGCGACCTCGACATACTGTGCGCCATAGTGGCGCGCGTGACCCCAGTTCGCCGGCTTGGTCGTCACACCGACCGTGAGCAGGACGACGGCAAGGGTGGCGGCGCGGCCGCGCCCGGAAAAGGGCAATGTCCACAGGACGGCAGCAACGACAACGGGCGCCAGCATTTCCAGCACGACCAGATACCGGTAGATGCCGAACAGGACGAGCCAGCCGGCATAGCTGGCGGCACCCAGGACAAGGACGAACGCCAGCGCGTGCCGCTCCCGCGACAGGCCGAGGCGGCGCCACCACAGCGGTAGCGCAACGAGGCTGAGAAACCACAGTGGCACCCGCAGATCGAGGAACCACAGCTCGGACACGCGCCGCGACGACGATACCCATGCCAGCGGATAGGCCAGCCATTCGATCACGCTGACCGGCAGGAAGCGCCGGTCCCGCAGATCGGCCGGCGGCTGGAACTCGCCGCCGAACAGGTTGGCGAACAGGGGAAACAGCGGGTTGTGAAATTCCTGCCACAGCTGCCACATCCACGCGCCGCTGCTGACCAGGAACAGGGCCGCGGCCGTGCCGGCGAGCAGGATGCCGCGCTTCAGGGCGTCGGGCAGGGTTGGCCCCATGCAGACCAGTGCAGCACCAATGCCCAGGGCCCAGGGCGCGAGCGTGAGCTTGATCCCGACCGCGAGGCCAAGCAGGAGGCCGGCGGCGGTGATGCGTTTCCAGGCGTCTGTGGCGCACCTGCCGGCGACGGGCAGAAGCAGCGCGATGGCGAACAGCAGCGGCAGGCTGACGAGGTTGTCGCCGAACGTGGTACCGGCTTCGCCGCGTTGCGCGGCGCCGGTGGCTCCAACAACGGCGATCACGAGAGGCAGCCAACGGTGGCGCGCCAGCATGTCGCCGGGCGCGACACGCAGCGCGATGCGGTGCAGCGGAACGATGTTCAGGCCCTGCAGGCAGCCGAGCAGGAACGTGCCGGCCCAGGGCTTGAGCGATGACAGCAGCAGGTAGAGCCCTGCGGGCATCAGCGGGTTGAACCACGACTGCGTCTGCGCCGCGGCGAGATCCCAGCCATGGCGGTCATTCAGCCATGCCCAGCCGTTGTACCAATGATAGTTGCGCAGGTCGAAATTGGCGCTCTGGCCGCGTGACATCGCGTAGAGGCCGAAGCCCACGACAAAGACGATGAGCGCGATGCGTTCCCAGCGTCGCCATGGCACGTTGGCATGGTCAGCGTTCATAGCTACTTTCGAAGTAGCGCGAGTGCGCGCCCGGCGAGGTAGCGCATGCCGCCGAGCAGGCCACCGCCGACGGCGCGTTTGAGCTGCGCGACCTGGTCACCCAGGCGGCGGATATCGTCGTAGAGCCGGCGATTGTGCTGGTCGCGGCGATCGATCAGCTGGCGCAGCTCGGCCACGTCCTGTGCCGTGAGCGTGTGTCCTTCCGCGAAACGCGCGGGCAGGGGCCTGTCCACGTAGATGGTGGCGTGCGGCGACGCCAGCTCGTCCGCAGGGCGATCGCTCGTATAGAAGTACAGGGCGATGGAACGCCGGCTGGTGCCGGCCCGCTCCGGCGGCAACGTGATGCGGCTGAACCCGTGCCAGCTCCACTCGGTGGTCTCGAAAATCACTGCCCGGTTGAACAGTGGCGTCACCGTGGTGATGCGGTTGTCCGCGGCGCGTGGATCCGAATGCAGTTCCAGCGAACCGCCCCAGGCGTCGTCCCATTCGGGATTGAGGTAAACGATGAGATTGAGCCGACGGTGCCAGGGTTCGACGGGATGGCGGTTGAAATCGACGTGAGGGTCGAGGTCTTGCCCGTTGCGGTTTTCGTGGGTGCCGCCGCCGAAATACCAGGGGTCGTACTGGAGGTCCGGGATGCCCGTGATGCGCGAAATCAAGGCCAGGAACCCCGGCGAGCGGATCTGGTCGTCCAGCGCTGCGTAGATGGATCCGAGGTTGCGGATGCGTTCAACCGTCGACTTGTTGCCCGGTACGCCCGCTTCGTTGCGCGCATTGCCCTTCTCGAAAGGGGGAAAGGTCTCGAGCAGCGCCTGCGCGACGGCGTCGGTGAAGAAGCGTTCGATGACCACGTGGCGAAACGGTTCGCGGCGCGCAAATTGCGCAGCGTAGCGGTCGGCATCGGCAGCGACGTGGTCAGCAAGCATGGCGGTTACCGCGGTGCAAAGGGGAGGATGATGCCATCGGCTGCCCGGCGGCGCGAACGCGGCCACAATGGTTACAGTCTGGCGAGGATCGCGGTGATGCCTTCGCGGTCGGCACGCAGCAATTTCGGTGCGAGCTTGAGGAGGGCGGGGCGTTCGCAGCCGGCGATGCGGTCACGTACCTCCAGCAGTGCACCCGAGTGCATGCTGAATTCGGTCAGGCCCAGGGCGAGCAGCAGCGCCGTGTAGCGGGTATCCGAGGCCATCTCACCGCACAGGCTGACTGCCTTGCCGGCCTTGTGGCCGCATTTGATCGTGTCGGCGACCAGCCGCAGGATGGCCGGATGCAAGGGGTCGTACAGGTGCGACAGGGTGTCGTTGTTGCGGTCGGCGGCCAGGGTGTACTGCACCAGATCGTTGGTGCCGATTGCGACAAAATCCACATAGCCGATCATCGAGGGCAGGGCGATGGCCGCGGCCGGCACCTCGATCATGGCGCCGAGGTCGAAATGGTCGGCAATTTCATGGCCTTCGCTGCGCAGGTCACGGGCACAGATATCGACCAGGGCGCGTGTCGCACGCAGTTCCTCGGCGCTGGTGACCATCGGCACGAGGATGCGGATCGGCCCATAGGCCGACGCGCGCAGGATGGCGCGCATCTGGGTGGCGAACAGCGCCGGGCGGTGCATGGACAGGCGGACGCCGCGCATGCCGAGCGCCGGATTCGGCTCCCGGGTGAGCGCCAGCCCGGTGGTGTCGGCCTTGTCGGCGCCCAGGTCGAGGGTGCGGATGGTGACGGGCAGTCCACCCATGCCCAGCACGAGCTCGCGGTAGGCCTGGAACTGCTCGTCTTCGTCGGGAAGATGGTGGCGCTGCAGGAACAGGAATTCGGTGCGGTACAGGCCGATGCCGTCGGCGCCGTTGGCGCGCGCCTGGGCCACGTCGTTGGGCAGCTCCGCGTTGGCGAACAGGCGGATAGTGGAGCCGTCGCGGGTGCGCGTCTCGGCATGCGCCAGCTGGGCCAGGCGGCGACCCTCGCGCTGGGCTTCGCGCTGCGCCTGGCGATAGCGGGCCAGGTCCTGCGCGGTGGGATGAACGACCACCTCGCCGTGCTCTCCATCCAGAAGAACCAGGTCGTCGTCGCGGATGGCCGCCAATGCATCGTGCGCACCCACCGCCATCGGAAGCCGCATGCTGCGCGCGAGAATGGCGCTGTGCGACAGCGCGCTGGAACCGGTGCACACCACCCCCAGCACGCCCTGTTGCGCCAGGTGCGTCATTTCGGCGGGGGCGATCTGGTCGCTCACCAGGATCGTGCCGACGCGCGCAGCGATCTGGCGTTCGGCGCTGCTGGTCTCGCGGGCCAGGGCCGACTGCACGCGGCCGATCACGTGGTCGATGTCTTCGCGCCGGCTGCGCAGGTAGGGATCGTCCATGGCTTCGAACACGGCGGCCAGGCGGTCGCGCTGCATCTTGAGCGCGGCACCGGCGCGGTAGCGCCCACGGCGGACCAGGTCGAACAGGCCGGAAATCAGATCCGGGTCGCTCAGGAGCAAGCTGTGCGCGTCGATGAACTCGCCGATCTCGCGCGCCAGGGCGCCGTGCAGCTTGTCGCGGATACCGCGCAGCTCGGTCCGGGCGGTCTCCAGGGCGGCCTGCAGGCGCTCGGCTTCGTCATCGATCTCTTCCGGTTCCAGCGGCGTTTCGTCGACGATGAACTGGCTGGGCTGGACCAGCCTGGCCCGGCCCAGGGCCATGCCGCGCGATGCGCCGATTCCGGGCAGGACGATGCGCATACTCACGTGCCGCGTTTCTCCTTGGGTTCCATTCCGGGGCTGGCGGGCAGGCCGGTCACCGATCGCATGCTGCCGTGGCGAGGTGCTTGCCGGCAACCGCGAATCGCCGCGGGCAGGGCCCGGGCATGCGCCATCCAACAAGTACCATCAATTCCGGCCGTTGTCTGTGGTCCGACGCGGCGGGACGCCCCTGTCACCGGGCGGCAACGGTATCCCGCGAGCGGGGCACAGGCCGGCCGGGGCGTGGAGACTACTGGCCTTCGTCGAACTTGCGCGTGAACAGGTCGATGACGGCATCCATGGCGGAGCCTTCGTCGGCGCCGTCGGCCTTGATCGTGACCGGTGTGCCGAGACCCGCGGCCAGCATCATCACGCCCATGATGCTCTTGGCGTTCACTTCGCGGCCGCGGCAGCGCAGCCAGACCGTGGATTTATAGCTTTGTAGCAACTGTACGAGCTTGGCCGAGGCGCGGGCGTGCAGTCCGAGTTTGTTGCTGATGACGATGTCGCGTTCAAGCATGGTCGATGCAGATTCCGCCGCGCCCGCCAGTGGCGGCAGTCTGCGCCAGCTGGTCGAGGTTCTGTTCGGGGTAGTTCAACACCCGTAGCAGCATTGGCAGGTTCAGTCCGCTGACACAGTGGGTACGAAAACCGAGCCCGGACAGACGCTGCGCGATATTGCACGGAGTTGCGCCGTAAAGGTCGGAAAGTACCAGGACACCGTCACCCTGGTCGAGGCTTCGCGCCCGCTGGGACGCGTCGCCCAGTGCCCGGTCGGGGTCGGCGCTGGCCGCCACTTCAAGTACCTCCAGCGGCAGCGGGAATTTCCCCAGCACGTGGTGTGCGGCGGATACGAGGGCATCGCCCATGGCTTCGTGGGTCAACAGCAGGACGCCGACACTCATGACACGCGTTTTCCGTACGCTTGTGAATGGCGCTGGCCCGGAACGGCCGCGCGGTGGCGGTCCCTGACGGGGCGGAGGCCTGTCGATCGTGTTGCCATCACTGCACCTGCTCGGTCAATCGATGTTTCGTCTTTGCAAAAAGGTTGCCGCGTATACGCCCGCGCGGTCCGGGTTACTCGAGTTCACGATGAAACGTCAGAACCTGCTCGCGGGTGGCGCGGAAATGCTCGGCCAGCCGCTCGGCCAGGTACACGGAACGGTGCCGGCCGCCGCTGCAGCCGATGCCGATGGTGACGTAGGAGCGGTTGTCGGCCTCAAAGCGCGGCACCCATTCGTCAAGAAATGCCGTCAGCTGTTCGAGGAAGCGCGCCACTTCGGGTTTGTTCTCCAGCCAGGCGCGCACGGCGCCGTCTTTGCCGGACAGGGGGCGCAGCGGCGAGACCCAGTGCGGATTGGGCAGGCAGCGCGCGTCGAAGATGAAATCGGCGTTGGGCGGCAGTCCGTGCCGAAACGCGAACGATTCGAACATCAGGGACAGCTCGCCACCGGCCATGCCGAGTTCGGTCGCGATCAGCCGGCGCAGCTGGTGAACGTTGAGTTCGCTGGAATCGACTACCCGGTCAGCGATCGCGGAAAGCGGGCGCAACAGCTTGCGCTCCAGGGCGATGGCGTCATTGAGCGGCAGTCCGTCAGCCGACAGCGGGTGGCGCCGGCGGGTATCGGAGAACCGCTTGATGAGCACCTCGTCACGGGTATCGAGGAAGATCAGCTGGTAGTCGACACCGCGGGTGGCCAGCGATGCCAGCACTTCCGGCAGCCGGTTGAGGTCTTCCGCGCGGTTGCGCACATCGACGCCTACGGCGATGCGTCGGTGTCCGCCGACGCTGACGGCGTCGACCAGGGACGGCATCAGTGCGGCCGGCAGGTTGTCGACACAGTAGAAGTCGAAGTCTTCCAGCGTGCGCAGGGCGATGGTTTTGCCAGCGCCCGAGAGGCCGGTGAGCACGACCAGGCGCGTCGGCACGCCGTCGGCTGACGGATGTTCGTCGGTGGGGGGCATTACCATGGCGCGTGACGACGCAGCTGGTGGGCCTGGCGGTCCATGAAGGTCTGGGCGGGATCGATTCCCTTGCTCTTGAGCATATGGGAGCGCACGGCGGCTTCCACCAGTACCGCGAGGTTGCGGCCTGGCGCCACCGGGATGGCGATCTGGGGAATCTTCACGTCGAGAATTTCGCGGTAGCCCACATCGCCGGTCAGCCGCTTCATGCCGTCGACATCGTCGAGCGGGTTGAGTGGCCGCAGGTGAACCACCAGGCGCAGGTATTTCGAGGGCTTCACGGCGGTGTGGCCGAACATTTCGCGCACATTGAGCACGCCCAGGCCCCGGACTTCGAGCAGGTCCTGCAACAGCTCAGGGCAGTGGCCGTCGATCACGTCCGGTGCGATCTGGGTGAATTCGGGGGCGTCGTCGGCGACGAGCCGGTGACCGCGCGTGAGCAGTTCCAGCGCCAGCTCGCTCTTGCCCGAACCGGATTCGCCGGTGATCAGCACGCCGATGGAGTAGACCTCCATGAACACGCCGTGCAGGGTCTGGCGCCGCGCCAGCACCCGGGCCAGGTGGTACTGGAGATAGGTAAGGATTTCATGACCCCGCTTGGGGCTGCTCCACAGCGGTGTATTGGACTCGTTGGCGGCGTCGCGCAGGTCGCTGGGGATGGACTGGTCCTTGGTGACCAGCAGGGCGATAGGCCGGTAGTTGATGATCTTCTGGATGGTTTCCCAGCGCTGGCGGGAATCCAGGCCGTCGAGGTAGTTGAGTTCCTCGGTGCCGATGATCTGCACCTTGTTGGGGTAGATCACGTTCAGGTAACCCACCAGCGACGGGCGGCGGGTCTGGTTGTCGCCCTGGTCGACCGCGCGCTCTTCGCCACGTTGTCCGGCGATCCAGCGAATGCCCATGCGCTCGTTCAGGCTGTCGAACAGTTCGCGTGCGGTGAGTCGATCCATGGCGTCGAATCAGGCTGGCTCGCCCCATTTTGCCAGTTCGTCGTACAACGCGCTGGCATCAGGGGCTTTGCGCAGACGTTCCACGCAGGTCGGATCGCTCGCGCGGGCGGCGATATCGGCCAGCAGGGACAGGTGCGCCGTGGTGAAGTGGTTGGGTGTGACGATGGCTGCGACCAGGTCGACGGGCTTGCCGTCGGCGGCACCAAAGGCAATCGGCTTGCGCAGGCGCGCAAACGCCGCGGAAGGGCGTCCGATGCCGGCGCAGCGCCCGTGCGGCAGGGCGATTCCGTTGCCCAGCGCGGTCGAGCCGAGCGATTCACGTTCGGCCAGCGCCTCCAGCACGGCGAGATCGTCGCCCTCGGGCGCCAGCAGGCGGGCCAGGGACTCCAGCAAAGCGTGACGCGAGGAGACGCGAAGGTCGGCCACGACGCTCTCGGGAGTCAGGAGTTCGGTCAAGCGCATCGGCTCGCTGTATCCGCAACAAACACGCGATCATAGCGCGGGCGGATTAGGTTGGCTTGTCTAGTTTCGCCGCGAGGGTGTCGCGCCCGGCCGGCGCAACGTTACGAAAGGTGAAGCGCTGCGGTTGTTGCAGCGCTGTCGCGGGCAATTCGGCGAGTGGTCTTGTCCAATCCGGGAAGGTGGTGGCAGGTCTCCGGCCACCTGTACGAAGGCACCGCCCGAAACGCCGGCGGCGGCCACTGGGGCCGCCGCCGGGGTCTGCATGCTGGCGTTCTCCTCGACGTGAGCGGTGCTGCGGCAGGGGTTATGCCGCGCGGTCCGCTCGCTGGGCTTCGCTCTTGCGGTGATCGGTCAGCTTTTCCTTGTGCTTGCGGATCTGCCCGTCGAGCTTGTCAGCGAGCGCGTCGATGGCAGCGTACATGTCGTCGGCGGTCGCTTCGGCGTGGATGATCTTGCCGGCGGCTGCGTGCAAGGTCGCGTCGGCCCTGTGGACCAGCTTTTCGACGCTGAGCTGTACACCGACGTCGTGAAGGTGGTCGAAATGGCGCAGGATGCGCTCGAACTTGCTTTCGACGTAGCTTCGCAGCGCCGGCGTGACATCAACCTTGGGTCCGCTGACATTGATCTGCATGGTACTTCTCCTCGGTAAAGGCGCACCCCATCTGCGGGGCGCTTAACAGCGCGAAGCGATCAGCAGCTCGCGCAAATACGACACGTATGCATGGACACGATGAAGTACTGAGGGTTCCCCGGACACGCTTCAAGCCCTCAGCTGAGGCGGCAGCGCTCATTGGATGCGGCGATATTCATGGCTTCCCGATATTTGGCGACAGTCCGGCGCGCCACGTTGATGCCGCGCCGGTTGAGTTCCTCGGCCAGAACCTGGTCTGACAAGGGCTTGCCGGCTGGCTCGCCCTCGATCAGCTTCTTGATCATGGCCTGGATGGCGGTGGCCGAGGCGGTGCCGCCGTCGACCGTGGACACGCCACTGGAGAAGAAATGCTTGAACTCGAACGTGCCGCGCGGCGTGTACAGGAACTTGCGCGTGGTCACGCGTGAGACGGTGGATTCGTGCATGCCGATCTCTTCGGCGACGTCCTTGAGCACAAGTGGCTTCATGGCTTCTGGGCCAAAATCCAGAAATGCGCTTTGTGCGCGGACGATCGCCTGGGCCACCTTGAGGATGGTGTCGGCGCGGGTCTTGAGGCTCTTGATCAGCCAGCGCGCCTCCTGCAGCTGGCCACGCAGGTACGAGGCGTCGTCGCGCTGCGCGCGGGCGATCAGCGACTCGTAGTGGCGGTTGATGGCCAGGTGCGGCTGGCAGCCCGGCGCGAGGCTGACATGCCAGCGTCCCTGGCTGCGGAAGGCGTAGGCATCCGGCGCGACGTATTCGGGCGCCGAGCTCGATACGCTGGCGCCCGGCTTGGGGTCGAGCGTGCGGATCAGGTGCACGGCGAGGTCGATCTGGTCCGGCGTGGTCTTGAGCGTGCGCGCCAGGCGCGCGCGATCGTTCTTGGCCAGGGCCTCCAGGTGGTCGGCGACGATGGCGCGCGCCACCGGCAGCGCTTCTACCGTCGGCTCGAAGGCATCGAGCTGGACGAGCAGGCATTCGCGCAGGTTCCGGCTGGCAACGCCGATCGGGTCGAACCGCTGTACACGATGACGTACCGCTTCGATTTCGTCGGCTTCGACCTGGTACAGCGACGCGAGCCCCTGCTGGATGGATTCAATCGATTCGTGCAGGTAGCCGTCGTCGTCAATCGCCTCGATGATGGCCACGGCGATCGCGCCATCGCGCGCCGACATGGGCGTCAGGTTGAGCTGCCAGAGAAGATGGTCCCGGAGGTCCTGCTGTTCCGGTTCCTGGGGCTCGAACTCGTCATCGGCAGCTGGCCCGCGGGACGGCGAGTCGAAGGCGCTGTCGAGGGTTTCGTAGCGGTCTTCCTCGCGGTCGCGGTCGCGCTCTGCCTCGGCAGGCGTCGACGATTCGTCGGAAGACGTGTGTGACTGGGTGAATTCCGAAACCGGGTCCGGGGCGGCGCCTTCCTCGGCCGGGGCCGATTCGCTCTGCTCGTCGGGCAGTTCCAGCAGGGGGTTGGATTCAAGCGCCTCGCGCAGCTCCATTTCCAGCTCGACGCTGGACAGTTGCAGCAGCCGTATCGCCTGTTGCAGTTGCGGCGTGAGGGCTAGCTGCTGGTGGAGCCGGAGGTTTAACGCTGGCTTCATCGATCATCCCTTTCTAGAGCGTGCCGCGAGTCCTTTCCCCCGTTGGCCCGACGGCTCGCCCACAGCCCCATCCTAATGCGGAAATGCCCTCGCGGGAACCTTGGATTTTGCGCTTGCGCGCGGGCCCGGATTGGGGGACGATCAGCCGGATATCGCGGACGAGGGCATTGCCGTCCGTTGCATTTTGTTACCGGCCTCGTCGGTGGCTTGTGAACGCCCCAGGCACGGGTCAGCGCCCGCGGGCGTTGGCGGATTGATGCGTTGTAGCCATTTCCACGAGGCGGCGTAGCCGCCGGATATTGCCGGTCAGAGCCGGAAATCCTTGCCCAGGTACACTTCCCGCACCTGCTCGTTGGCCAGTACCGTCGCCGGCGTGCCCTTGGCCAGTACGGCGCCTTCGTTGAGGATGTAGGCGCGGTCACAGATGCCGAGTGTCTCGCGCACGTTGTGGTCGGTGATCAACACGCCGATTCCACGCTCTTTTAACTGGCGCACGATACGCTGGATCTCGCCCACGGAAATAGGATCGACGCCCGCAAAGGGTTCGTCCAGCAACATGAATCGCGGCTGTGCGGCCAAGGCACGGGCAATCTCCGTGCGCCGGCGTTCGCCACCGGAAAGGCTGGCGCCCTTCTCATTAGCCTTGTGCGCGATCTGCAGTTCGTCGAGCAGTTTTTCCAGTTCGCCGGCGCGATCAGAAGGCTTGAGATCCTCACGCAGCTCGAGAATGGCGAGGATGTTCTCGGCCACTGTGAGACGCCGGAACACCGAGGCATCCTGCGGCAGGTAGCCAATGCCCAGGCGTGCGCGCGCATGCATGGGCTGGCTGGTGATATCGACGTTGTCCAGGCGGATGGAGCCGGCATCGGCACCGACCAGCCCGACGATCATGTAGAAGCAGGTCGTCTTGCCGGCGCCGTTGGGGCCGAGCAGGCCCACCACTTCACCCTGGTCGACGCGGCAGCTGAAATCCCGGACGACGTCGCGCTGCTTGTAGCGTTTCTTGAGGCCGGTAGCGCTGAGCATTACTTCTTGGTTTCCGCGTCGGCCGCCTTGGCGGGATCTTTGGGCTTGGGCAGCATTTTCAGGTGCACGCGCCCGCTGCCGCTTTCGGATCCGCCAGTGACTTCGCCGCTTGCGGTGTTGTATACAATGCGTTCGCCGCGGAACTCGCCGCGGCCTTCCTGCACGACGACGGCGTCGCCGGAAAGCACGGCGGTCGCCGATTCGCCGGCGTAGTCGATGGTGTGCGCACTGGCGCGCATCATGCCGCCGCCGTCGTCGAGCTGCTGCTGCAACCGCGCCGGCTTGCCTTCCAGCACGACGCGCTGGATCTGGTTGTTCTTGTCCTGATGGACGGTGCCCTTGTCGGCTTCGCCCTGGATCGTGCCCTGGGTCAGCTTGACGCTGCCGCTGAGCACCGTGGTCTGCTTGCCCTGGTCAGCCTGGAAGTGGTTGGCGTAGACATCCAGCGGCTGCTCCTGGTCGGACTTCTTGGCGAATGCGGCGGGTGCCGCCAGCGCCAGCACCGCGACAAGACTAAGGCTTGCGCGGGCGCGCGAACGAGGCATGTACATCGGCGAGCAGCTCCAGTTGATGCGTTTCGAGGTCGGCTTTCATGCCGGTCCCGCGGAGTATAGATCCGGGCTGGGTGATCGTGGCGGGCGCCTGGGTTTCCAGCTTGCGATCCTTCGGATAGGCCGTGACGTCGCGTGTCTCCAGGCGCGCGTAGCGCGCGACGTCGGTGGTGTCGCGGTGCATCTCCACCTCGCCGCCCAGCAGCATGCGCGTGCCATCCTTCGTCACCCAGGCGGTCTGCGAACGGCCTTTCCAGTTGTCGCCATCCTTGCCGGACAACCGGAACTGAGGCGTCTCCACCCAAAGCGAGCCATCGTCGTTACGCCGCGCCAGCGTGGGCGCGGTGACGGTGAAGGCGAGGCGTCCTTGTTCGTCGAGGGCGTTGAGCTCGAAATCGGCGAGGGTGTAGTCCGAACGCGGAGGGCCGACAAAGGGCGGCGGCTCGTCGACGGGACGGATCAGCCACACCAGCAGCTGGGTGGCGATGGCGCCCAGGATCACGGCGCCGATCGTAACGAGACGACGGCGATCCATCACGACCAATGCGCCAGCTCCGCCTCGGCCCGGCCCTGCGCCCCCAGGAGCAGGTCGCACACTTCACGCACCGCGCCATTGCCACCGGCTAGACGCGTCTGGAAGTGGGCGTGGGCGGTAATCCACGGATGCGCATTGGCCGGCGCAATAGCCAGTCCGCAGGCCCGCATGACGCGAAGATCGGGCAGGTCGTCGCCGGTATAGCAGACCTGGACCGCATCCAGGTGCAGCGCTTCGAGCAGCTGGCCCAGGCAGGCCAGTTTGTCCTTCTGTCCCTGGTAGACGTGGGCTACGCCCAGTTCCGCCATGCGCTCGGTGACAAGGTGGCTCATGCGCGCCGTGATGACGGCCACTTCAATGCCATTGGCCAGCAGCCGCTTGAGACCGAGCCCGTCATGCACGTGGAAAGCCTTCAGTTCGCGCTGGTCCTCGGCGTACCAGAGCTTGCCGTCGGTCAGCACGCCGTCGACGTCGAACACGGCCAGGCGGATGCGGGCGGCGCGTTCGGCGACAGGCGGCGGCAGGTCAGGGGGCGTGATCGAGGGCATGGCGTCTGTGATGGTCAGGGCAACGGTGCGGCGGCGCGCCTCGGCGCGCCGCCCTCGGTTCGTGCGGCGTTCGGGGACGCTGGTTAAACCACCCGGGCCCGCAACAGATCATGAATATTGAGCGCGCCGACCAGCTTGCCCGCATGGTCGACCACCAGCAGCGCATGGATGGTGAATTCCTCCATCAACCGCGCGGCCTCGACGGCGAGTTTGTCCGGCGTGATGGTCTTGGCGCGCGTGGTCATCAGACTGGTCAGCGCGGTGGCGCGCAGATCGACGGCGTGGTCATCCAGGGCGCGGCGCAGGTCGCCGTCGGTGAAGACGCCCAGGAGGGTGTCCTTCTCGTCCACGACAGCCGTCATTCCCAGGCCTTTGCGCGACATTTCCACCAGTGCCTGTGCCACCGTGGCGGTGGAATCGACGCGGGGAACCTGATCGCCGGTGTGCATGATGTCGCTGATGTGCAGCAGCAGGCGGCGGCCGAGCGAGCCGGCCGGATGCGACCGGGCGAAGTCTTCGGCGGTGAATCCGCGGGCTTCCAGCAATGCGATGGCGAGGGCGTCGCCCATCACCAGGGCGGCTGTCGTGCTGGCCGTCGGCGCCAGGCCCAGGGGGCAGGCTTCGGCCGGCACGCTCACGTCCAGGTGGACGTCCGCCAGGCGCGCCATCGAGGAACCGTCGTTGCCGCTCATGGCGATCAGCGGAATGTGCTGGCGGCGCAGCAGCGGCAGGATGGTCAGGAGCTCATCCGTCTCGCCCGAGTTCGACAGGGCCAGGACGACGTCCTTCTTCGTGATCATGCCCAGGTCGCCGTGGCTGGCTTCGCCCGGATGGACGAAAAACGCCGGCGTACCCGTCGACGCGAGCGTGGCCGCGATCTTCCGCCCGATATGTCCGGACTTTCCCATGCCAGTGACCACCACCCGGCCGGGGCAGTCGATCATCAGCTGGCAGGCCTTCAGGAAGCTGTCGTCGATGCGGCTCTGCAGGACCGCGATCGCGCGGGCCTCGGTTTCGACAACCTGCAGGGCGCTGCGGAACAGCGAGGCGCTGTCGAGCGGGTGTTGGGGTGCGCTGGCGCCGGCCAGCGGCAGGATTTGGGCGTTCATGGGCGGCTGCGGTGGCAAGGGCAAGGGGCGCGTCACGATTCAAGAAGTCGAACAATCCGCCGTCTTCCGGTCGATCTGCGTCGACTGCCTGGACGGCCTGCGTTTTTACGCACGCGGCTTTTTCGGTACCATGCGCGTCCCCTATTGTAGCCGGTTATGTCTCCCCGTCCGCTGCGGACGCGGAAAAACCGCCTGCTGTCGCCCGCCCGCAGCTCCGGCTGCCCCCATTTCGCCTTCTGAAGCGCCGCCCATGGACAGCCAGACCATCAAGACTTTGATCGAACAGGGATTGCCCGGCGCGCGCGCGGATGTCAGCGGCGCCGACGGGGTGCATTTCGAGGCCGTCGTGGTGGCATCGGCGTTTGCCGGCAAGCTGCCCCTGGCGCGGCACCGGATGGTCTATGCCACCCTGGGTGATCTCATGGGCGGCGCCATCCACGCCCTGGCCCTGAAGACGCAGACGCCGGAAGAAGCGGCGAAATCGGGCTGATCGGCGCGGGGCTGGCAGCGACTTTCCGAATCTTCCCGCAACGCGATCCGCGGCGATTCGGTGCGCCCGGCCGGATACACATTACTGGATTTTAACGAATGGCTAAAATTGTAATTTCCGGCGGTGAGCCCCTGAATGGCGATGTGTGGATTTCCGGCGCCAAGAACGCCGTGCTGCCCATCCTGGCTTCCACCCTGCTCGCCGACGAACCTGTCAGCATCGGCAATGTGCCGCATCTGCACGACGTCACGACCACCATGGAACTGCTCGGCCAGATGGGCGTGCAACTGGTGCTCGACGAGCGGATGAAGATCCACGTCGATCCGCGCTCCACGCACAACTTCTCGGCGCCCTACGATCTGGTCAAGACGATGCGCGCGTCGATCCTGGTGCTCGGGCCGCTCCTGGCGCGTTACGGCGAGGCGAGCGTGTCGCTGCCGGGCGGCTGCGCGATCGGATCGCGACCGGTTGATCTCCATATCAAGGGACTGCAGGCGCTGGGCGCTGACGTCAGCGTCGAGAATGGCTATATCCGCGCCCGCGCCAAACGCCTGAAGGGCGCGCGCATCAACATGGATATCGTCACCGTCACCGGAACGGAAAACATCATGATGGCCGCCGTCCTCGCGCAGGGCACGACGATCATCGAGAACGCCGCGCAGGAACCGGAAGTCGTCGACCTGGCCAACTGTCTCAATGCGATGGGTGCGAAGGTCGAGGGGGCCGGCACTGCCACATTGGTGATCGAAGGCGTGGACCGTCTCCACGGTACCGATTACGAAGTGCTGCCCGACCGTATCGAAACCGGCACCTTCCTGGTTGCCGGCGCGATCACCGGTGGCCGCGTGCTGGCCAAGAAAGCGCGTCCGAAGACCCTGGACGCCGTGCTCGCCAAACTCGAAGATGCCGGCGCGCACATCAACACCGGCGACGACTGGATCGAGCTGGACATGCGCGGCAACCGCCCGAAGGCCGTCAACATCACTACGGCACCGTACCCGGCGTTTCCGACCGACATGCAGGCGCAGTTCACCGCGCTCAATTGCGTCGCCGAGGGCGTGGGAATCATCACCGAGACGGTGTTCGAGAACCGCTTCATGCACGCGCATGAACTGCAGCGCCTGGGCGCGGATATCCGCCTGGAAGGCAATACGGCCATCATCAAGGGCGTGAGCAAGATGACCGGCGCGCCGCTGATGGCGACCGACCTGCGGGCGTCCGCCTGCCTGGTGCTTGCCGGTCTTGTGGCCGAGGGCGATACGACGGTGGACCGCGTCTACCATATAGACCGTGGCTACGAATGCATCGAGGAAAAGTTCGGTGCGCTCGGCGCGAAGATTCGCCGCCTGCCCTCCTGATTCGTACGCAGGAAAGGGCGGAGTGCGGTTTTGCGCGCTTCCGCCCTGCAGGCGGTTTACTCTGCTC
Organism: Tahibacter amnicola; assembly: GCF_025398735.1. Taxonomy (NCBI): domain Bacteria; kingdom Pseudomonadati; phylum Pseudomonadota; class Gammaproteobacteria; order Lysobacterales; family Rhodanobacteraceae; genus Tahibacter; species Tahibacter amnicola. The sequence goes on along the minus strand of NZ_CP104694.1, from coordinate 5,717,870 downwards.
CGCCCGCTGCGGCGACCTGGCTGGCCGCTGGCGTCACTGACGCCAGCTCCATCACGATCAGTGCGCCGTCGCCCTGCTTCTGTTCAATCTTGATCGGAGCCAACGTCGCTTCCGGCGCGTACCAGGAGCGGCCCTTGCCTTGCACGTCGGTACGGCCGATGCGCGTGGTCTGGAAGCGGCCTGCCGGAACCGTCAGGTTTTCCTCGCCCTCGCGCTTGAAGCGCTGCATCTCCAGGTGGTCCTTCGTCGCAACCGGCAGGATCGTTTCGCCATCGGCGGACGGCAGCTGCAGGGCCAGCGCGACACCGACCGTGTGGCGATCGATCGTGCCCGGCTTGATCGCGTAGCGAAACAGTTCGTCGTTATCGACCACGCGGGCTTCGTTTGCGCTCCAGTCGAAATCGATGCGGCGTTTTTTCTTCCGGATCGCGGCGTCCTGGCGGTAGTCATAGGCAACGCCCTGCGCGGCGGAACCCTGCCAGCGGAAACGCGATTCCTCCATGACTTCCAGGCCCATCAGGCGCGCCAGTCCCGCCGTTCCCTTGGTCTGGGTGGTCAACGACCAGGCGTCGCCCGTGCCTGCCTTGAGGGTCATGGTGGTCGAACCGATGGTCTTGCCGTCGCGGCTGACCGTATAGGTCGCCATGAATGCGGACGGTGGCGCCGCGTGGGCGCCGAGCGCGAAGGCGGCAAGGGTCACGGCGGCAAGCACGGCGCGGGTCATGGGAAGCTCCGGTGGCAGGGCCGCCGAAGTCTGCCATCGCTTCACTGAACAGACCGCGCAGCGCTCAGAACAGCGACTGTGTCGTGCCCGTCAGGTCGCCCAGCAGCCGCTTGATCGGAGCGGGTAGCCCCACCTCCGTCAGGGCCTGACTGTCGCACCAGCGCAGGTCCGGCATCTCGCCGGCCTGGTTTGCCGGCGTCGCCCGCGCCAGCAGTGGCTGGATCTCCAGTTTGTAATGGCTGAAAACATGCGTGAACGACGGCAGGACTTCGAAGCCGTCCGTGCGGACGCCGAGGCTGCGCGCGGCCGATGCCGCCTGTGACGCCGATGGTGTCTCCGGCAGGCTCCATAGTTCCGCCCACACGCCTGTCGCTGGTCGCCGGTGCAGCAGGGTGCGTCCGGTTTCGTCGCGAAGGATCAGCACGCAGGTTTGTCGCGTAGGCACGGCCTTCGCCGGCTTGCGGCTGGGCAACTGGCCCACGATGCCTTGCCGGTACGCGGCGCAGTCAGCAGCCAGCGGGCAGGTGGTGCACAGCGGGCGCGCGCGCTGGCACACCGTGGCGCCGAGATCCATCAGGGCCTGCGTGTAGTCCGCAAGGCGCCGGGCAGGCAGGTGTGACTCGGCATGGCCCCACAGCACGCGCGCAGTTTCGGTGGTGCCCGGGTAGCCATGCACGGCGTGGAAGCGCGCCAGCACGCGCTTGACGTTGCCGTCGAGAATGGCGTGTGGAAGGCCCCAGGCCTGGGCGAGGATCGCGCCCGCCGTGGAACGTCCGATGCCCGGCAGCGCGGCCAGCGCCTCGGCATCCCGGGGCAGTTCGCCACCGTGGCGCTCCATGCACAGTTGCGCAGCGCGCTGGAGATTACGCGCGCGGCTGTAGTAACCCAGGCCCGCCCACAGAGCCAGCACGGTGTCGGTGGGCGCGGCGGCAAGCGAGGGCAGGTCGGGCAGTGCGGTCACGAAACGCGTGAAGTAGCCGATCACCGTGGCCACCTGCGTCTGCTGCAGCATGATTTCGGACAACCAGACACGATACGGCGTGCGGGGCGATTGCCAGGGCAGGTCGTGTCGGCCGTACTGGTCGAACCAGTTCAGGAGGCGTGGCGCAATAGGCAGTTGAGCAGGCGGATTCAAGGTGTGTGTGGCGCGCATCAGTCGGGAGTGGCTTCCAGGTGCAGCCCTTTGAGCACGACGCCGCCGACGACCGCCTCGGCGATGTCGACACGGCCACGAACGGGCGGAAACGGCGTCGCATCTGCGGCGGGGGCGGGCAGTGATCGCCACCAGCGATCGATCGCGTGCAGGTCGACCTCGCCTTCGACATCCAGGCCTTTGATCACCGGCTTGCCGGCGCGCTGCACCTGGCCGTTGCGAATGTGGATAAACGCCTGCGCATCCGGCAACCCGCCGCCGGAGGGCGCGGTGGACTGCCAATGGTCCAGGGGGTCCAGTGCCAGCGCCGGTGAATCGATGACAACCTTCTCGATCACCAGCTGCGAGTCGACCATGCTGCGCCAGGGCAGCACGACGCCGATCGATCGTGCTTCCAGCAGGTTGCCCGGCCGGCCAGGCACGGACAGTCGTGGATGGTCCAGTTCCAGGGTCAGCGCGGGCCAGAATGCATAACGCGGCAATCCGTCGAACGCGAGCGTCAGGCGCAGGTGCGTGGCGGCCGTGTCCACCAGCAGTTTCGCGACCTTTTCCGGATTGGCGTAGTGCCGGACCAGCAGCAGCGCGGTTCCCGCAAGGAGGAGCAGGACCGCAACGACAACGCGCACACTGCGGCGGATTGTCATGAGGGCCTAAAAGTGGATTGATGGATATTCACAGGCGGTGCATAATGCCCCAGCTGCCACGACAACCTAGGATGGGGCGTCCGGCAGCGATGCTCGCGCCCAAGCTGGCCCCCCTGGCGGAAAGCGTGAGCGGGCGTGGCGACGTCCCGTCGCCACGCCCACCTTACTCTTTCCGCATGGGCGCTCACGGCGCCTCAGCCACTGAACCGTTCCGGCAGCAGGCCGTCCACGAACGCGGCGGCGTCGAAGACGCGCAGGTCGTCCAGGGTTTCGCCCAGGCCCACATAGCGGATCGGCAGGCCGAATTCCTTCGCCAGCGCAAACACCACGCCGCCCTTCGCGGTACCGTCGAGCTTGGTGACCACGAGCCCGGTGACGCCGATCGCCGCGCGGAACTGGCGCACCTGGTTGATCGCGTTCTGTCCGGTGGTGCCGTCGATGACCAGCAGTACTTCGTGCGGCGCACTGGCGTCGAGCTTGCCCAGTACGCGGCGGATCTTGCCCAGCTCGTCCATCAATCCGGTCTGGGTGTGCAGGCGACCGGCGGTGTCGGCGATCAGGATGTCCAGTTCCCTGGAGCGTGCGGACTGCAGGGCGTCGAAAATCACGCTGGCCGCATCCGAGCCCGAACCCTGCGACACCACGGGCACCTGGTTGCGCTCGCCCCAGGTCTTGAGCTGCTCCACCGCCGCCGCGCGGAAGGTGTCGCCGGCCGCGAGCATGACCTGGCGCCGTTCCTTCTGGAACCGGCGTGCGAGCTTGCCGATGGTGGTTGTCTTGCCGACGCCGTTCACGCCCACCATCAGCAGGACGAAAGGTTTCTGCTCCGCGACGATCTGCAGCGGTTGCGCGACGGGCGCCAGCAGCGCCAGCAGCGCTTCGCGCAGGGCAGTCAGCAACTGTCCGGCGTCGTCGAACTCACGCCGATTGACGCGCTTGCGCAGGTTTTCGACCAGTTCAGTGCTGGCGGCGATGCCGACGTCGGCGGTGATCAGGGTCGTTTCCAGCTCTTCCAGCAGCGCTTCGTCGAGCTTGGGCTTGCGCGAAAACAGTGCGCCGAGGTTGCGCGCGAAGGCGCTGCCGGCCAGCCGTTCGCGCCAGCTTTTCTTACCCGTCGCGGTACCTGCCGAAGGCACCTCGTCGGCGGCGACGGGCAGCATCGGCTCCGACACGGGCTCCGGGGTGGCTTCGACCACCGGTGGCACCGGCTCGACGGGAGTGGCGGGAAGCGGGGAGATCGCCGGGGTTTCCGGTGCGATCGCCGCATTCTCGGTCGCGGGTGGCTCGGCAGCCACTTCCGGAACCGGCGTTTTCTTCTTCCAGAACTTGAACATCGGGCTCGCGAATCAACGAAAATGCATCCCGCATGCTACCACCGACGCTACCCGGCGCTGTTTTCCAATGCGGACCTCCCCCCAAATTCCTCCGGCAAGGTCCGGATCATCGGCGGCACCCTGCGCAACTCCCGGCTGGATGTACCACTTCGCCCCGGCCTGCGCCCGACCACCGACCGCGTCCGCGAGACCCTGTTCAACTGGCTGATGGGCCCGGTCGGCGGTGCGCGCTGCCTGGATCTGTTTGCCGGCACCGGTGCGCTGGGGATCGAAGCCCTCTCCCGGCACGCCCGGGAAGTCGTCTTTGTCGAGCGCGACCCGGCGCTGGCCGCCGCCTTGCGCGGCAACCTGGAGCGGCTGCGGCAGAGCGCCGGGCGCGTTGTCGTGGGCGATGCCCTGGGGGCGCTGGCGGGCGAGTCCGGACCCTTCGACATCGTATTTCTCGACCCGCCATTCGACCTTTTGCTATGGGATCCGGTGATCGAGCGGCTCGAGTCCGGCGGGTACCTGGCGCCGCACGCGTTGATCTACGTCGAATCGCCGATCGGCGTCACGCCGGCGGTGCCGCCCGGGTGGATGTTGCATCGCGAAGGCAAAGCGGGGGAGGTGCGCTACGCGCTCTATCGCCGCGGCACGGCCATGCCGTAAGCTTCTCCCGTTTTGCCCCAGCCATTGACGGTACGCAAACGATGTCGCGCATCGCTGTCTATCCCGGAACCTTCGACCCGATCACCAACGGTCATATCGACCTGGTCAGCCGCGCGGCGCCGCTGTTTGACCGCATCGTCGTGGGCGTGGCCGACAGCACCAGCAAGGGTCCCAGCTTCCGTCTGGACGAACGCATCACGCTGGCGCGACTGGCGCTGGCCGGCCTGCCGAACGTCGAGGTGCGCGGGTTTTCGGTGCTGCTGGCCGATTTCGTGCGGGAAGTCGGCGCGACGGTGATCCTGCGTGGCCTGCGCGCAGTATCGGATTTCGAATACGAATTCCAGCTCGCCAGCATGAACCGCCATCTCATTCCCGCGGCCGAGACGCTGTTTCTGACCCCGGCTGAGCAATACAGCTTCATTTCCTCTTCGCTGGTGCGCGAGATCGCGCGTCTGGGCGGCGACGTGTCCGGGTTCGTGCATCCGGCCGTGCAGCAGGCGTTGCGTCAGCGCTGGCGAAATTCCTGATTCTGCTTCGACGACGACAGGTGATACCCATGCGTAAACTTATCCAGATCGCCGCCCTTGGCGTTTTGTCCACCATTGCCCTTGTTGGTTGCGACAAACAGCAGGAAGCTGAGAAGCCGGCGGCGCCGGTTGCCGTGGAAGTGAAGATGCCCACCGACGCCACCGACAAGGCCGCATGGAAGGCTTATCTGGTCGACGTGGTCAAGCGCAACATGGCCGGCGTGACCTCCGGTCGTCCGTACATGTATTTCGTTCCCGCAGGCGAAGACCAGGCCGCGCAGGACGAGCGCATCGCGCAGACGACCCAGGTGAGCGGCGTCGTGGCCCGCACCGTTCTGCCGGGCAACATGCTGGCTTTCGGCGGCCCGGACTCCAAGCTCACCGGCGACCTGATCCTGGATTCGTTCAAGGACGCCAAGGCGGGCGCTTTCAAGGACGTCATCGTGCTCTTCATCGGTTCGCCGGCTGACCAGCAGCGCGTGCAGGATGCCGTCGCTCCCAGCGGCGCCACCTTCCGCTTCGTGGAAATGAAGTAAGTTTGCCCGGGCCGCCCGCGACGGCGCCGCGTCCGCGACGCGCGCCCCCACGCGATGCCGCGGCATGAAACGGCATCCGCACGAGCAGGACCATGGCCCTCAAAATCACTGACCTGTGCGTCAACTGCGACGTCTGCGAACCGGTCTGTCCAAACTCTGCGATCTCGATGGGCCCCGAGATCTACGAAATCGCGCCGAACCGCTGTACGGAGTGCGTCGGCCACTACGACGTTCCCCAGTGCATCGAGGTGTGTCCGGTCGAGTGCATCTTTGTCGATCCGGACCACACGGAAAGTCGCGAGAAACTGCTTGAGAAGTACGTCGAGCTGACGAAAAAGGAGTAGCCGTCCGTGATAGTCCGTTCCCCACTCGTCATCCTTGCGCTGTCGTGCCTGACCTTCGCCGCGGATGCCGCGGAACGGCCCGGCAAGGCCGCTATTGCCAGTGCTCATGTCCTTGCGACGGAGGCCGGCTTCGAAGTGCTGGCGCAGGGCGGCAATGCGTTTGACGCCGCAGTCGCGGTCAGCGCAGCCCTCTCGGTCGTTGAACCGCAGAGCTCCGGCATCGGCGGCGGCGGGTTTTTCCTGCTGCGTCGCGTCTCCGACGGCAAGGAAGTGATGGTCGATGCGCGCGAAACCGCGCCGGCACAGACCGACCCGAAGCAATTCCTGGATACAAAAGGCGAGCTGGATCGCGACAAGTCCGTCAACGGCGCACTGGCGGCCGGCATTCCAGGCCAGCCCGCCGCGCTGGTGTTCGTGGCGGAAAACTACGGCAAGCTGCCGCTGAAAAAATCGCTTGCACCGGCGATCCGGATCGCCCGCGAAGGCTTTGCGCCCGACGCGCGCAGCCTGATGTTCCTGGGCCTGCGCAAAGATGCGATCGCGCGCGATCCGGGTGCTTCCGCGCTGTTCCTGCCCGGCGGCCAATTGCCCACGGCCGGCTGGGTGCTGAAAAACCCGGACCTGGCCAGCACCCTGGAACGGATTGCCCGCGACGGCAACAAGGGGTTCTACGAGGGCGAACCCGCACAGCGCTTGGTGGATGGCGTGAAAAAAGCCGGCGGCACCTGGACGCTGGAGGATCTGAAAACCTACACCGTGAAGGAGCGCGAACCGCTGGTGCTGCAGTACCGCGGCCATCGCGTCGTCACGGCGCCGCCGCCGTCCTCGGGCGGCATCGCGCTGGCGGAGATGCTCAACATCCTGCAAGGGTACGACCTGGCCAAGCTCGATCGCGTGCACCGGACGCATCTGATCGTTGAATCGATGCGTCGCGCCTACCGCGACCGCGCCGAATACCTGGGCGATCCGGATTTCGTGAAAATGCCCGTCGCCGAGCTAACCAGTCCGCTCTATGCCGCGGGCCTGCGCGCGTCGATCCATCCGGAAAAAGCCACGCCCAGTGCGAACCTGCCGGGCTTCATGGCGCCGGTCCAGGGCACTGATACCAGCCATTTCTCCATCATCGATGCTGACGGCAACCTCGCCGCGGTGACCCAGACGGTCAATCTCCCGTTTGGCGCAGCGACCGTCGTTCCCGGTACCGGCTTCGTGCTCAACAACCAGATGGATGACTTCGCCCTCAAGGCCGGCGCACCCAATGCGTATGGTCTGGTCGGCGGCGACGCCAATGCACCCAAGCCGGGGCGTCGGCCGTTGTCGTCGATGACGCCGACTTTCGTGATTGGCAAGGACCGCACCCTGGTCATTGGCACGCCGGGCGGCAGTCGCATCATCACGATGGTGCTCGAAGGCATTCTGGCGTGGTTCGATGGTGACAGCCCCGCCACGTTCGTGGGCAACAAGCGGTTCCACCACCAATATCTGCCGGATGTCATCTCCGCCGAGGCCGAGGCCTTCTCCAAAGACGAGCGCAAGGCCCTCGAAGGCATGGGACACGTGGTCAGTGACGGCGAACGCCCGTGGGGTTACATGAATGCCGTGGACTGGAACCATGGCACCAACGAGCTGCGCGGCGGCAGCGATCCGCGTGGTGTATCGGGCAAGGCGCTGGTGAAATAATCGATGCGCCGCGTCGCGGTGCGAATCATTCGGGCATTGATCGATGAAATTGTGGTCTCTCCTGGGAAACTCCCAGAAACTCGATGGCGGTGCCATGTTCGGCAACGTGCCGCGGGGCATGTGGGAACGCTGGATCCAGCCGGACGCGGAGAATCGCATTCCGCTGGCGTGCCGCTGTCTGCTGGTCGAGGGTCTCAACGGCAGGCGCGTGCTGTTTGAAACCGGCATCGGCGCCTTCTTCGAGCCGCGCATGAAAGAGCGGTTCGGCGTCGTGGAAGGTAACCATGTACTTCTGGATTCCCTGGCCGACGCCGGGTTCAGTCACGAGGACATCGACGCGGTCGTGCTCTCGCACCTGCATTTCGATCACGCCGGCGGCCTGCTTGCCGCGTGGGAAGAAAACCAGCCGCCGCGCCTGCTGTTTCCGAACGCGCGCTATGTCGTCAGCCGTGGCTGCTGGGAGCGCGCGAAACAGCCGCATCCCCGCGACCGCGCCTCGTTCATCCCGGAATTGCAGTCGCTGCTGGAAGCGTCGGGCCGCCTGGAGATCGTTGATGGCGACCATTCGGATTTCCTCGGCGATACCGTGCGATTCAGCTACAGCGACGGCCACACTCCGGGCCTGATGCTGGCAGAGATCGGCGGCCCGGGCGGCGTGGTGTTCTGCGCCGACCTCATTCCCGGCCGCGCCTGGGTCCACCTTCCGGTGACGATGGGTTACGACCGCTATCCGGAGCTGCTGATCGACGAAAAGCGGCGCTTCCTCGAAGACAAACTCGCCCGCGGCGTACGCCTGTTCTTCACCCATGATGCCGGATGCGCCATGGCAAGCGTGATTCGGGATGAAAAAGGCAAATATGGTACGACCGACGAGCGCGGCGCGCTCGCGGGCGAAACGCTCCAGACCCGCTAACCGGCGTCGGCCACCGGCTGCGCCACGAACTGCCAGGAGTTCCACATGCGTTTGATCGCTACGGTTGCATTCTTCGGGCTTGTCGCCATGGCGGCCTCCGCGCACGATCACGGCCATGGCCAGCCGGCCAAGGCGGAAGCGGCTGTCGTCGACAGCGCTGGCAGGACCTACGGCCAGGCACTGCCTGCCGACGCCGGCTCAGCCGCTCCACTGGCGCAGGTGGCCGCCAGGCCGCAGGATTTCGCCGGCAAGGCGCGCGCGTTTCGCGGCCGTATCACCGAGATCTGCCAGAAGCAGGGGTGCTGGATGGTGCTGGAGGACGACGGCCAGTTCGCCCGTGTCTTCATGAAGGATCACGGTTTCAGTGTGCCCAAGGATGCCAGCGGTGCCGCCGAGGTCTATGGCATCCTGACAGTGAAGACGCTTTCCGCCGAGGAAATAGCGCACCTGCAGAGTGAAGGCCGCAGCGCGGTCAAGCCGACCGAGCTGACCATCGAAGCGACCGGAGTGCGTCTGTCCGGCAGTTGAGGGTGGCGTGACGCCATCGCTGCGGAAGATCGTCCGGAGGAATGAAGGGGAGAATCCATGTCGGACAGTTTCAGCACTGAAGAAACCGTTGGCTACGGCAGCCGGGTGACATCGTCCCTTGGTGGCGCCCTGTTCGGGTTGCTCCTGTTTGTCGTCGCGTTTCCGTTGGAGTTCTGGAACGAAGGCCGCGCCGTGGCCGCGCACAAGGCGTTGGACGAAGGCGCCAATGCGGTGGTTTCCATCGCTGCCGCGCCGCTGGACCCGGCCAACAACGGCAAGCTCGTGCACGCCAGCGCCGTGGCGATGAGTCCCCAGGTACTTGCCGATCCGGATTTCGGCCTCCAGACCGATGGCTTGGTCCTTTCGCGCCATGTGGAAATGTATCAATGGAAGGAGCGCAAGGAGACGCGCACCGAGAAGAACCTCGGTGGCAGCGAGCAGCGGGTCACCACGTACCACTATGAGACGAAATGGGATGACGACCTGATCGACTCGACCCGGTTTGCCAAGCCGGAAGGGCACAAGAATCCCGACCGCATGCCGTTCGACAGCCGCCGCGTGGTGGCGGATCCGATCACACTGGGCGAGCTGGTGCTGGGTGCGGAGCATGCACGCAAGCTGGATGGCGAGCAGGCCTTGCCGGCCAGACTGGAAAATATCCCACCGAATCTCGCCGCCAGCTTTCGTGTCGACGACGGCCGTCTGGTGACCTCGGCAGATCCGGACAAGCCGGCGGTTGGCGATATCCGCGTGACCTTCAGGCAGCTGCCGGAACAACGCGTCAGTGTGGTGGGCGTGCAGCGCGACGGTCGCCTGGAGCCCTTCGTGGCCAGCAATGGAAACCAGATTGCGCTGCTGGAAAGTGGTGAGGTCAGCGCCGACAAGATGTTCGCCGCTGCCCACTCGCGCGCGTCGATGCTGACCTGGATCCTGCGCGGCGTCGGCGTCGTGCTGATGTGGATCGGCCTGTCGTCGGCGCTGGGCTGGATCGCCACGATCCTGGATTTCATCCCGTTCCTGGGCGGGCTGGTACGACACGGCGTGGCCATCGTCGCGGGCCTGTTGTCCGTCGTACTGTCGGCCGTGACGATCGCCGTGGCCTGGTTTTTCTACCGGCCGCTGGTCGCCATTGCCTTGCTGGCTGTCGCTGGCGGCGCGGTGTGGCTGCTGCGCGGCCGGGCGCGCCGTGCGATGCCGCCACCGCCACCGCCCGCTTCGGCCATGCCACCGCCGCCGCCACGCTGAGGCGGCCGCTGCGGTGCCGCCGTTGCGGAACCGCACACGTGGTCAGATCGAATCGGGCTTGAATAACACTTCGCCGTGCTCGAGCAGGTAAAGACCGGCGAAGACTTTCGGATCGATCGAGTACCCCTCGGCGGCCTTGCGGCACAACCAGCGCGCCGCGGCCGCGCGGGGCACCTCGTGAATGACGATGTCCTCCCCTTCGACACCGCCTCCGGCGTGTTCACGGACGAGGTTCCAGGCGCGCACGAAGGTGATGGTCTCGTTGCTCATCCCGGCCGATGTCGGGCCGGTGATGTAGTAGTCGATGTGGCCGCAGGAATAGCCGGTTTCTTCGAGCAATTCGCGCCGCGCGGCTTCGATGGCCGGTTCATCGTGGGAGCCGGGATCGTCGCCGATCAGGCCCGCGGGCATCTCGATGGCCCGGGCATCGATCGCGGCACGCCACTGCTCCACGAACAACACCTTGTCTTCAGGTGTCACGGCGATCACCAGGACAGCGCCGCCGGGATTGGTGCGCTCGGCGAACTCCCACTGGCCACGGCAACACAATTTCAGCCACCGGCCGTTGAAAAGGACATCCTTTTGAGTCATCGTTATGTGTTCCCTTCTGGCCGCCGGTCGGAACCTTTCCCACCTGGGGCGGTCTTGACTGCGTCCCCACGATACTCCGGATTTCGCGCATGAAAGTTCAAGCCCTCGTCTTTGCCCTCATGATCAGCGGATTCGCCGGAACCACGCAGGCGGCCGACCAGGCTGCCGCGCCGGCCGCCGCCGCGCCCTCGGCCAGTGCCGATGACCCGATGGCCAGGGCGGCCAAGCTGACCGAGCAGGAAATCAAGTCCTCGTCCAATCGCGAAGCACTCGGCCAGCTTGCGGGCCTGTACAACGGCAAGGACGTCGAACGTTTCATCTGGACGCTCGAACGCCTGGTCGAGCTCACGCCGAACTCGGGCGAGCTGCGCATGCAGCTGGCGGGTCTTTACGCGGCGCTGGAGGACAAATCCAAGGTCTACGACATTCTGATCCGCATGCAGGCGCAGGGGTTTGCCTACGACCTCGCCAAGGATCCGCGATTTGAAAAAGCCCACGGTACGCAGGTGTGGGACTACCTGGTGAAGAACTTCGAAGCCAATGCCCGGCCGTTCGGTGAAGGTAGCGTGGCCTTCGAATTGCCCAAGGGCGACCACCTGTACGAAACGCTTGCCTGGGATCCGGTGCGCAAGAAGTTCCTGGTCGGCAGCGCCCGCGACGGTGCGGTGGTTATCGCCGATGACAAGGGCCAGGTCACCGAATTCATCAAGCCTGACGCTGCTTCCGGACTCTGGAGCGTGCTGGATTTGAAGGTGGATGCCGAGAACGACGCCCTGTGGGTTGCTTCCGCGGGCCTGCGCCTGTTCAAGGGCTACAACGCCGATGTGGTCGGTCGTGCACAAGTACTGAAATACAAGTTGTCCACCGGCAAGCTCCTGGCTACCTACGCGCCCGAGGACGGAAACAAGGGACACATCTTCACCGCGCTGGCCGTGGCCAAGGGCGGGCGCGTCTATGTGGCCGATGGCTCCCTCAAGGAGATCTACGCCGTCGAGGGTGACAAGCTCAAGCGCATCGCGGGCAACCAGCGCCTGAGCGGGATTCGTGGCCTCGCGGTCACCGATGATGGCAAGACCCTGTATTTCGCGGACCCGAGCCTTGGCATCTTCGGCATCGACCTGGCCAGCAGCAAGCCGTTTGCCGTCGTGCACAGCCCGGAACGCCTGGTCGTCGGCGGTATCGACGGCATGTACTGGTACGACGGCTGCCTGGTCATCATTCAGCGCGACATGGTGCCGCGCCGCGTGATGCGTCTGAAACTCACGCCGGACGGCCAGAAGATCACCGCCGTGATGCCGCTGCAGGCCAACCATGCAGCCTTCACCTCGCCCAGCGTCGGCACGGTGGCAGGCAACTCGCTGTATTTCGTGGCCAACAGCCAGAAGGCGCTCTACGACAGCCACGGGGTGCTTCGCGACGAGAAGCTGCTGGAGCCCGTGCGCATCTTCAAGAACGATCTGCGCTTCGCCTGGGACCAGCCGGGTATTCCGGGCGGTCCGGCACCGATTCCGGTGCAGAAGGGCGACGGCAGCGTTACGCCGCCTGGCGGTCAGTAGATTCTCCGGTGCAACGAGGCGGGCCCTGTGCCCGCCTTGTCGTTTGGGGCGCTACGCGAGCGATCGCACGCGCGAACGCGTGAGCGGACCAAAGCGCAAGCGCTCGAACAGGGATTCGGCGCCGGCCAGGTCGGGCGCCTGGCGCACCAGCCGGGTCGCGTCGGTGGGTACCGGCGCGTTGCAGGCGATCTCCGTCAGTTGTCGCGACAGGCGCGCCTTTGCCACATCGGCCTTGAGCTTGGCGTACGCGGCGGCCGCGCCACGAAAGCGCAGGAACGGGATTTCCTCGATGCGCGTGAAGATCGCGTCGAGCGAGCCGAAATGCGACAGCAGGGTTGCAGCTGTCTTTGGTCCGATACCCGATACGCCTGGAATATTGTCGACGGCATCGCCGGTAAGCGCGAGATAGTCAGCCACCTGATGCGGGTGTACTCCCATGCGGTCTTTCACGCCGCGCGCGTCCCATCGTTGGTTTTTCCCGAAATCCCAAATTTCGTCATGCTCGCCGACGAGCTGGCCGAAGTCCTTGTCCGCCGACACGATCACCGAGCGGAAGGCCTGCGGTCGCAGCGCGTGCACGACGCTGCCGATCAGGTCATCGGCCTCGAAGCTGACGTCGGTCAGTACCACCAGCCCCAGCGTTGCAGCGACTTCCTTGCAGTAGCCGAACTGGAAACGCAGTTCGTCCGGCGGCAGTTCCCGGTGGGCCTTGTACTCGGGGTATATGGCGTTGCGGAATGAGCTGGTGAGCGACTCGTCAAAGGCCACCGCGCAATGCGTGGGCCGCGTATGGTCGAGGAAATCCAGCAGGAAACGGGTAAATCCGTAGACCGCGTTGACCGGGCGTCCGTCCTGGTCGAAGAACTGCGGTGGTACCGAATGCCAGGCGCGGAAGACGTAGAGACTGGCATCGACCAGGTGAATGGTCTGCTGGCTCATTCCGGTGCCGTCCACTCGCTGGTGACGTCGGCGACTGCCGGCCGCAGTCGTTCTGGCGCGGTTTCCGACGCGGTTCCGATGTGGATAAAGGAAATAATCCGCTCGCCAGGAGCCAGCGCGAACGCCGCTGCGATATCCGCATCGTAGGCGGCCCAGCCGGTCAGCCACTGCGCGCCGTAGCCGAGCGCCTGCGCGCCAAGCAGGAGGTTGTAGGCCACGCAGCCGGCCGACAGCAGCTGTTCCTGCGCGGGAATCTTCGGATGGTTCTCTTCCACGCGCGCAACGACGGCGATGATCAACGGCGCAAAGTTGAAACGCTGGCGGTCCTTGTCGAGAACGGCGGGCGGGGTCTCGGGGTTGCGCCGCAGCTGTGTGGCCACCAGCAACTCGCCCAGGCGCCGGCGCTGGTCGCCGCGGATCAGGATGAGCCGCCACGGCGTGAGTTTGCCGTGGTCGGGAACGCGGATCGCGCTGGCGATCAGGGACTCCAGTTCGGCCGCGGAAGGGCCGGGCTCACCCAGGAGACGCGAGGGTACTGAGCGGCGTTCGTTGAGAGATTGCAGTGCGCGCATAGGGAGATTCGCCATATGAATGCCGCAGTGTAGCGGGGATGCTTACCAGCGTCGCGGGCATCGGCTACGATGCGAAAGGTTCGGGTACTCAAGGAGTGGGCACATGGCGGTCACCATTGCGGTCTTGCGCGAAACGAGTCCCAACGAACGGCGCGTGGCGCTGACGCCGGAAGTGGCGAAGAAACTCAAGGGAAGGGGCGCCAGCATCCTGGTCGAACAGGGCGCGGGCACCTCCGCGGGGTTCGGCGACGTCCAGTATCGGGACGCCGAGATCGTCAGTGGCGCCGGTGCTACGCTGGAGCGCTCCGACGTGCTGCTCAAGGTGCAGCCGCCCAGCCTGGAAGAAATCCGCAATTTGCGCGAAGGCAGCATTGTCGTAGGCTACCTGCAGCCGCACCTGGATCCGGAACGCACGCGACTGCTGCGCGAGCGCAAGATCACGGCGTTTGCCATGGAACTGCTGCCGCGCACGACGCGCGCCCAGGCCATGGACGTGCTGTCCTCGCAGGCCGCGGTGGCGGGCTACAAGGCCGTTCTCATCGCCGCCGAAGCCTCGCCGAAATTTTTTCCGATGCTCACTACCGCGGCCGGCACGATCCGCCCGTCAAAGGTACTCGTGGTCGGCGCCGGTGTCGCGGGATTGCAGGCCATTGCCACGGCGCGGCGCCTGGGCGCCCAGGTGGAAGGCTTCGATGTGCGACCGGAAACCAAGGAACAGATCGAATCGCTGGGGGCAAAATTCCTCGATCTTGGCGTCAGCGCCGCCGGTTCCGGTGGCTACGCACGCGAGCTGACCGCCGAGGAGCGCGAACAGCAGCAGCGCGCGCTGGCCGAGCACCTCAAGGGCATCGACGTGGTGGTCACCACCGCAGCGGTGCCAGGACGCAAGGCGCCGCGCATCATCACCGGGGCGATGGTGTCCGGCATGAAGCTCGGTGCCGTCATCGTCGACATCGCGGCAGAGACGGGCGGCAATGTCGAGGGCACGGAAGCCGGCAAGACAGTCGTGACGGACAACGGCGTCAGCCTGATCGGCCCGGTGAACCTCGCGGCCAGCGCACCGATCCATGCCAGCGAGATGTACTCGCGCAACTTGTACAACTTTCTTGAGCTAAGCCTCAAGGACGGTGCCATCACACTGGACTGGGATGACGAACTCATCGCCAAGACCTGCCTCACCCACGCCGGTGAGATCCGCCACGAACCCACCCGCCAGCTCGTCGAGTCGGCGCAATAAAACCTGCTGAACCCATCGTGGAACCGCTCAACGGGGAACCGACATGATCGACGGCTTTCTGGCTCTCTACATCTTCATGCTGGCCGCATTCACCGGCCACGAAATCATCAGCCGCGTACCGGTGATCCTGCACACGCCGCTGATGTCCGGATCGAACTTCGTGCACGGCATCGTGCTCGTGGGCGCCATGGTGGCGCTGGCACATGCCGACACCACCCTGGGCAAGACGATTGGCTTCCTCGGCGTGATGCTGGGTGCCGGCAACGCCGCCGGCGGTTACGTGGTGACCGAACGCATGCTGGAGATGTTCAAGTCCAGCAAGAAGCAGGGCTAGCGGGCGTCGCGGCCGCTGCGAAAAAACGCAAGACCACGTTGTGGACGGCGAATGCCATGTCCACCTGATTGATCCGATTGTGGAAGGGAACCGTCGATGGATACCACGACCCTGCTCAGCTATGTCGCCAAAGCCAGCTATTTCCTCGCCGCCGTGCTGTTCATTCTCGGCATCAAGCGCATGGCCTCACCCGTCACGGCGCGCAAGGGCATCGTGCAGGCCGGCATCGGCATGGTGGTCGCGACGCTCGCGACGTTCGCCCTGACGGGCACGCACAACCTGGGGCTGATCGTGCTGGCCATCGCGCTGGGCGTGGCACCGACCTGGATCTGGGGCAAGAAGGTCGCCATGACCGACATGCCGCAGATGGTGGCGCTCTTCAACGGCATGGGCGGCGGTTCTGCCGCGGCCATCGGCGCCGGCGAGTTGCTCAAGTTTGTCGATGCCGGCACCGCGCCTTCGATCCCGACGCTGACGCTGGCCGTCATCGGCGCGCTGATCGGCGCCATCTCAATGACGGGTTCCATCATCGCCTGGGCCAAGCTCGACGGCCGGATGGACAAGCGCTTCACCTTCGGCGGACAGCAGGTCTTCAACTTCCTCGTCTTTGCCGCCTCGGTCGCGGCAGGCCTGGCCCTGGTGTTCTGGAAGCTCGATACCACGATCATCATTGCCTTCTTCGCCCTCGCGCTGATTTTCGGCGTGCTGATGACCCTCCCGATCGGCGGCGCGGACATGCCGGTGGTGATCTCACTGTTCAACGCGCTGACGGGCCTGGCCGTCGGTTTCGAAGGCTTCGTGATGCAGAACGAGGCGCTGATCATCGCCGGCACGGTGGTGGGCGCCGCCGGCACGCTGTTGACCCAGCTCATGGCCAAGGCCATGAACCGGCCCATCTCGAATGTGCTCTTCTCGAACTTCGGCGGCGGTGGCGGTGGCCAGGAGATCGCCGGCTCGCAGAAGCCGATCGAGGCCAGCGACGCTGCGTCCCTGCTGTATCTGGCCGAGAAGGTCATCATCGTGCCGGGCTACGGCATGGCCGTGGCCCAGGCGCAGCACAAGATCTGGGAACTGTCGCAGCAACTGATCAAGCGCGACAAGACGGTGAAGTTCGCGATTCATCCGGTGGCTGGCCGCATGCCCGGCCACATGAATGTGCTGCTGGCGGAAGCCGGCGTGCCCTACGACCTGATCGCCGACATGGACGACATCAACCCGGAATTCTCCACCTGCGACGTCGCCATCGTGATTGGCGCGAACGACGTGGTGAATCCGGTGGCCAAGACCGACAAGTCCTCGCCGATCTACGGCATGCCCATCCTGGATGTCGTCAACGCGCGCCAGGTCATCGTGATCAAGCGCGGCAAGGGCACCGGCTTCGCCGGCATCGAAAACGCGCTGTTCTACCAGGACAACTGCAAGATGCTCTATGCCGATGGCCAGGAAGCGGCCAATCGACTGATTGCCGAGTTGAAGGCGATCGACGCCAGCGGCGGGCACTGATCGGCCCCTGAGGCATGACGGACGCGGCGGCCAAGGCGCCTGCCGCGTCGCAGTGGATTCCTTAGGTGTTGTTGCGATTACTGCGCGGACTGCTTCCCGCGCCTGGCGACCAGTAGGGCTGCCATCACGCAGCCGGCCGTAATAAAGAGGCCGTCCAGCCAGTCCAGCCGCACCCAGGCGACCGCCAGGGCCATTTCCAGCCCGATGTTGGACATCGTGGTCTGCAGCGGTAGACCCAGCACCATGGCGACGCTGGCCGTGGCCAGCAGGGCGCAGGCGTAGAGCGAGGCCGCAAGCGTCAGCACCACGGCGAACAGCGCCGTCACCAGGCGATGGCCCAGCCCGGTGCTCCGCAACAACCCGCCGACCAGCAGGCCCACGAGGACGGCGACAAATCCCAGCTCACGCCCTGTCCACAGGGCGGCGGCCGACCAGGCGGCGCCTGCCGCCAGGGCTGTCATGACTGCCGTCAGGGCCGTCATCAGGCGGGACACGAAGCCCTCTGGGCGCGGCGGCGGATTCACCGGCGCGTGGGTGGAAACGGCGGATTGCATGACGCACCGGGGTTGCGTGGGGAGCCGGCGATAATAGCCGCGGGGGGGGCCGGGATCACGTGCCCCCCGATGCCCGGCAGGGCGGCGGTGGATCAGCGCAATGGGCCGCTCAGCAGCCACGCGGAAGCGTGGTGGTCGAATCCGATATGTGGGTAATAGTCGACCGCGGCGGGCGCGGCGAGCAGCACGATCTTGGCTTCGGGCGCCGCGGCCTGGGTCAGGCGGATCAGCTCCTTGCCGATGCCCAGTCGCTGGTACGTCTGGCTGACGGCGAGGTCTGCCAGGTAGGTGGTGAAGCCGTAGTCGGTCATGGAGCGCGAAATACCCACCAGCTGATCACCGTCCCAGGCTGTCACGGTGAGGTTCGCGTTGGCGAGCATGGCGCCGAAGCGCGCATCGTCGTCGATGGGACGACGCGCACCGAGGGAGCAGGAACGATAGAGCGCCCGGGCGGTGGCGATGTCCGGAACGCAGTCGGTACGGTAGGTGATCATGCCGTGATGACCTCATTCTGGCGTTGCAGCAGGCGGCGCACCGAGGGCGGCGCCTGCCCGGCTACGTCCTCGCCGTTCTCCGGTTCGCCGTAGCGCAGTTGGGTCGGAACGACGCCGGCCCAGACGGGCAGGGCGCGGTCAGCGGGATCGTCCTTCGGTCCGCCGCTGCGGATCTTGGCGCTGGCGTTCTCTACCACCACGCGCAGTACGGCTGTTGCGGCCAGCTCATTGCGGTCGGACGGCCGTGACTCGGCCGCGCGTCCCGGCAGGATGGCATCGACGAATCCGGCCAGCGCCGTTGCCTTGGCCTCGCCGTCGTCGATGCGTCGCGCCGTGCCGAAGCACACCACGGAGCGATAGTTCACCGAATGGTGGAAGTGCGATCGCGCCAGCACCAGGCCGTCGATGTGACTGACACTGATCGAGACGGGAACGCCTTCACCCAGCTGGTTCATCAGCCGGCTGGCGATCGATCCGTGCAGGAGGATGTCGTCGCCGTCGCGGACGTAGAGCATGGGAATGACGAAGGGCTGGCCATCGACGACGAATCCGACGTGGGCCAGGAAGCCCGCATCGAGGATCGCGTGGACGGTTTCAACGTCGTAACGGGCGCGCTCACGGCTGCGCCGTACTTCGTGCCTGGCGTATTCGCGCATGGATGTCTCCCCGGGGACTTGACGTGGGCAGTATCAGGGTCGACATTGGCTCCCCATAGATCCGGATTCGGTAATAGCGAAGGGGCCAATCGTGTACCTGGAACTTGATGGCAACGGGCCGCTCTACGCCCAGCTGACGCGGGCGCTGAAGGCGGCCATCCTGGCCGGGCGGGTAGCCGCGGGTTCGCGCCTGCCGGCGACGCGGGTATTGGCGCGCGAAATGGAATTGTCCAGAAATACTGTCCTGGCGGCCTACGAGCAGCTGCACGCGGAAGGCTTCCTGCTCGGGAAAGTAGGTTCTGGCAGCTACGTGGCTTCGATCGAGGCGGCCCGCGCCACCCGTCCGGTGGCGCGCGTGGCGCCGGCCACACCAGTCGCGCGCTACGCAAAGCGCGCGCGGGAGGTGTTCGACCGCATCATCCCCGGCCGCCAGTACAAGGGGCTACGGTTCAATCTGCAGTACGGTCTGCCGCTGACGAATCCGGCGCTGACCAGCGCCTGGCGCCGCTCGCTGGCGCAGGCCTCCGCGCACGCGGAGCTGGATTATCCGGATCCGCAGGGCTTGCTGGCCTTGCGCACGCAGGTGTGCGACTACCTCGCCCGGCGCCGCGGCATCGTGGCGGCGCCGGAAGACGTCCTGATCGTCTCGGGCACGCAGCAGGCGTTCTTCCTGGCAGCCACGGTCATCATCGAGCCCGGCGAGAGCGTCGTGCTGGAAGATCCCCATTACCGCGGTGCGCGCCAGGTATTCCAGGCGCATGGGGCCAAGGTCGAGGTCGCCGGCGTGGATGGCGACGGCCTGATCACCGATGCGCTGCCGGCACGCGGCACGCGCCTGGTGGTGGTGACGCCGTCGCACCAGTTTCCGGCCGGCGCAGTGATGTCGCTGGCGCGGCGTCTGGAACTTCTGGACTATGCGGCGCGCCAGCGCTGCTGGATCATGGAAGATGACTACGACGGCGAGTTCCGCTACGACGCGCATCCCCTGGCGGCGATGCAGTCGCTCGACCGGCACGGCCGGGTGATCTACATCGGCAGTTTCTCCAAGACCCTGTTTCCGTCGCTGCGTCTGGGCTACATGGTTCTGCCGCCGGGCCTTCGCCAGGCCTTCGTCGCGGCCAAGTGGTTCTGCGACCGCGGCTGCCCGGCGATCGAGCAGGCGGCGCTGGCGCGCTTCATGGGCGACGGCGGGTTTGAACGCCACCTGCGCGATGCGGCCAAGACACTCAAGCAGCGGCGCAATGCGATGCTCGCCGGTCTGCGCCGGTACGCGGGCGGCGCGGTCGAGGTGGCCGACAGTCACGCCGGCATGCACCTGGTGGCCTGGTTGCCGGGTGTTTCGCGCGCCCAGTGCGAAAAGCTCATCACACTGGCGGCCGAGCGCGGGCTTGGCCTTTATTCGATCCACCCCTATTTCCTTGGACGTGCACCGCGTGAAGGCTTGCTGCTGGGCTACGCGAGCCTTCCACCGGCGGATATCGAGGCGGCGATGCGGGTCTTCGGCGCATGCCTGGCCGACCTGGGCATGGCGCGGCGCCCGGGTACTGCCGCGGCAGCCTAGTCCCGCACGACGGGCGCAACGCACCCGAGGTGGGTCCGCACGCGGATCTGCCGCATAATAGGCGTTTCACCCGCGCGGTCTGCGCGAAGGAATCCGTTCGACCCATGGCCGGCTACAGCCACACCTCCGAACCGATCAAGCTCGAGCGCGACTGCGAGGCCGTCATGGTGCCGCAGGGCCAGACGGTCACGCTTCCCGCCGGGCAGATCGGCTATATCACCCAGGCCCTGGGCGGCAGCTTCACGGTCTACATCGAAGGCAACCTGTTCCGCATCAAGGGATCGGATGCCGATGCCATCGGCAAGGAGCCACCGCAGGCGCTCGATCTCGCCGAGGGCGCCTCCGATGAAGCCGTGGAGAAGCTCGTCTGGCAGCAGTTGCGCACCTGCTTCGATCCGGAAATCCCGGTCAATATTGTCGACCTGGGCCTGGTCTACGAGTGCGTGCTGGTACGTGGCGAAAGCGGCGAGCGCCAGGTGCAGGTGAAGATGACGCTGACCGCCCCGGGATGCGGCATGGGCGACATCCTGGTGGACGATGTCCGCGCGAAGATCGAGGCGATTCCCACCATCGAGGCCGCCGACGTTGAGCTGACCTTCGACCCGCCGTGGAATCACGCCATGATGTCGGACGTCGCCAAGCTCGAAACCGGCATGTTCTGACCGGCCGGGCACGACCGGCGCAGGCAATCACCAGAGCGGACGGCCGAAGTCGAATTCCGGCTGCGAAGACGCCCGCGCGAAGGCCGGGCCGACGCCGTAGTCCACGCCCAGCCGCAGCAGCAGGTGGGCACGGTTGATGGAATCGACCTCCGGCGCAATCACCGCGCACCCCGAGGCGTGCGCCTTGCGGATCAAGGTCAGCAAGGTGTCGCTCACGGATTTGGCCGTGCCGAGGTCTTCCACCAGGGCGGGCGACAGGCGCACGAAATCCACTGTCAGGTTCTTCAGCGCATGCACGGCGGCCCAGTCGCGCCCGAAATCCACCAGGCAGACGCGCACGCCGTTCTGGTGCAGGAATTTCAGCCGTTCGCCCGCGCGGGCGCCGGCGTCGATGAGCTCCGAGCACGGCAGTTCCAGGGTGAGTCCGGTACCCGACAGGTGCCGTTCCTTGAACTCGCGCGCCAACCAGTACGGGATATCCGGGTCGAGCAGCGTCGCGACCGACTGGGGCACGAACAGGCGCAGCTGCCGGCCGCGCTTGAGCTGTTCTTCACGCACCGTGAGAGAGCGCTCCAGCAGCCAGCGGTCGAGCGTGGTGAGTTGTCCGCATTCGGCCGCAACGGGCGCCAGATCAGCATAGGCAACCGTGGCGCCGGCCTGCTGCGTGCTCTTCACCTTGAAGCCGAGCTGGAACTGGCCGGTCAGCTTGCCCGCAAGGGGGACGATGGGCTGGAACTCGAAGACGGTCTGCTCGGGCGTCAGCGGCCGGCTGAGTACCGCGCGGACGGCGAGGATCGGATCGGACGGCAGCAGCGCTGCCTCCTTCGCCTCAAACCACAGCACGCGGTTGCCACCCAGGTGGGCCGCCGCCAGTTGCGCGGCTTCCGCATTGGTCACCACCTCGTCGACGCTGGCATGCTCGCCACCGAGCAGGGCCATGCCGATGCTGCCGGACAGGTTGAAATTCTGGCCCTGGAACGAGAAGGGCTGCGTTGCCAGCGCGTAACGGATGCGTTCGGCGGCGCCGGTGATATCGCTGCGCGAACGCCGATGCAGCATGACGAGATAGTGGAAGTCGTGGTACTGCGCCGGCAGGTCCAGGTCATCGAGCTGGGCACGGAGCAGGTTGCCGACATGGGCATCGAGCGCGGCCAGTCCGGCCAGGCCGATCTTCTCGCGCAGGTCCTGTGCCTTGTCCAGCGCGATGGTCAGCAGTGCCGCCGATCGATCCCCCAACGCCGCGCTGAGCTTGTCGATCAGCACCGCCCGCGAATACAGACCCGTACGACTGTCACGGCCATCCGGGTTGCCGATAACCTCGCGCAGCCAGTGCGCACGGCGCACACGCGAGGTGACGGCACTGAGCAGGTGCCGCGTCTTGAGCGGCTTGATCAGGAATTCGTCGCCGCCGGCCGCAATGGCGTCAAAGCGCAGATTCACGTCGGCTGCGTCAGCGGCCAGGATGATGGGAACGGCCGCGTACTCGGGCTGGTGCCGGATCATCTGGGTGAGATCGATGCCCCGCACATCCGGCAGGGCCAGGTCGATCACGACGACATCCGGCCGGAATTCGCCCAGGGCGGCGAGCGTCGCCTGCCCGTTGGGGACCAGGCGCGCGGTCATGCCGCGCTCGGCCAGGGCCCGTGCTGCTTCGACGGCATGGGTGCGATCCGGATCCACCAGCAACACCCGCCAGGCGGGCTCGGCCGTATGCGCCAGTAGTTCGTCGAGTTTGGACAGCACGCGCAGGCTGTCGACCGGCGTCTGGAAATAGGCGGCAGCACCGGCGCGCATGGCCAGCAGGCGATGACCGAGGTCGCTGTCGGGCGAGACGACGATCAGGCTGGGCAGGGCTTCACCCGACGCTGCCAGCTGGTCATAGATGGCGCGCACCCGCGAATAGACCCGTAGACGACGCGCGTCGAGGATCAGGGCGCCGGGTACTGACCCGGTGAGGAATTCGAGCAACTGTTCCGGATCAGCGTGCTGGCGCACGTCGAATCCGCGTTCGCCGAGCGCGCTGACCAGTCCCGGCGCGAGAGTGTCGTCGACGCCAAGCAGGGCAACCGCGCGCGGCAGCCGGGTGAGCTTGTCGCGCAGGATCGTTGGCGCGGCTGCGGGTTCGCGCGGCATCGACCGTGCTGCTGGCGCGCCAGGAACCGCTTGGACGTCCGCCGCCGCAACGGGCTGCGGCACAGGCGGAGCCGCCGGGGGCGCCGGCTGGACGGATTCAACCGGGGGCGGTGCTGTCTTTGGCGGCGCGGCAGGTTCCGGTGCGGCCACTATTGGATCCGGCGCCTTCGGTGCCGGTGCCGGTTCCATGGCGGCGCGCGGCGCCGGATCACGGACGACGGGAATCTCGGTGCTGATGCGTGCGCTGGCGCTGGGCAGGGTATGGACGGCGGCCGTTTCCGTCGCCGACAGGTCGGTCAGGTCGTTGCCGAGCGCGTTGACCATGTCGGCCAGGCGGGCCAGGTCCCGCGGCGTTGGCACCAGCGCGTCGTCGATGAATGAACACAGGTAGGCCGCCAGCTCCAGCGCATCCGCATTCAGGCGATCAAAACCCAGGCGTTCCGTGGTGTCGGCGACCTGGTCGATCTCCTCGGCCAGCTGCCGGGCGGCGTTGCGGTCCCAGCCGCCACTGGCCAGGGGCTGCCAGCGGCGTACCAATGCCAGGCAGCGGTCGCGCAACTGGTTGCGCGTCTGGATGTCCGCGTGCCCGTGGCCCTGGCTGCTCATCACGCGGCCTCCGACCACCTGGCAGATTCCCTCGCGCGGTCAACGCCGGCGGGTCCTTGCCGGCAAGGGCGGTGCAGAGGATCCCGTGACGGGATCGTGACCGCAAAGTGGATATGGTCCGTCATCGATTGGCCCGCGACGATTTCCTCGGACGATGCAAAGTATGCGCCTTTTGGCGCAGCATGCGCCGGCAATTGTCGGTCGGACGTGTTTACGATCACAGTTCGTTCCCGGGCCATGTTGATTGCGTCACAGAACAGGACGGATTCCGGCGAAGGATGCTGTCGGCCCAGTCCGCGCGGGGGGCGTGAAGACGACGTGCAGGCGTAGGCGCCGCGCGCAGGGGGATCGCGACTGGCGGTGCCGGTTGCCCTGCAGTGTGTTGACCACGCGGACGTGTCCGGCGATTCTTGTGGCGCTGCCGTATGCGGCCGCCCTGGCACCTGCGAATGGCTAATGGTGGAGAAGCGAGAATGGGCAAGAAGTTGCATATTATCGCCATACTGCTGTTTGTCTTTGCGTTCCTCTGGCAGATCATCTTTTGGGGCGGCGCGGCCACGTTGCCCACGGTCGGCCCGATACTGGTGCAGTCCGCGTCGCGCGAAGCGCCCCTGGTAACCAGCTACATGTTCGTGGGCGAACGTCTCGGCGACCAGGTGCCGTTCCTGCGCGACATGGGGCAGCAATGGGCCGAATCGGCCTTCAGCCCCGGCTTTGAGCGCATGAAACAGGATCCGGACGTCGCCATGGCGCTGATCTTCCAGGACACCTGGAATGCAACGCACCGGCTGACGCGGTCGGGCGTCTATCTGACCCTGGTGCTGGGCATCGTTGCCCTGGTGCTGTGGCTGCGTCGTCCACGCCAGGTCCGCATGCTGGGTGGGCGGCGGTAAGCAGCGTTCGGAACGCGCCGACGAGCGGCGCCGGCGTGGCCCGGCGGATCACAGCCGCGATAACCTTTTCATTTCTATACCGATTGCCGGCAGGTCAGCCAGGCGGCGGGGGCCGCCTCTGTCCGTGGGCGGGCCGGAGTGGTCCATACGCACGCGTCGGTTCTCTGGCGGCAGGAAACCGGGCGTCAGATTGACGTCGCACTAACGTCGAATACCACTCGTTTTGGCGGTCCGGGGCTTTGTCCCGATCGCGACGCGGTCGCGTCCGTTTCTGTCAAATTTCGACACGGGCGCCGTGCCGTCCAAATTCCCGCAAAGCGAAGCAGGGTGCTTGGAAGAGCAACATCCGACGCTCTTCGTATTCAGCAACAGTTGTCCGGACAGATATGTTGCATGGCAGCGCAAAGCGTGACGGATCAATCACTTAGCTTTGCTCTTTCCTTGACGGTTACCGGTGCCACTGCTAGTTTCCGCGCGCTTTTTGTTCAGGTAGGGACAGGGGCATGACTCGCACGGGCCGGGGACCGGCGTCGGACTGACGCCGCGGCGCGTTGCACAACGAAAGTGGCACCGCTTCGCCGTTGGGAACGGGAGGACGGGAAGGGTGCCCGGACGTGCACGGCGGGACTTACGGAGCGGAAGACATGCGGTCGCCGGGGGTGACCAATCTTTCCTTTTTTCCGGTGGGGGTTTACTTGTGAAAGCTTCGCACAATGGCATTCGTCGCAGCGCCCTGGCGCTTGCCCTGTTTGGCGGCCTGGGTGTCATGACGGCGCATGCCGCCGGCATCTCCAGCGCCGAGCGCGCCCAGTACGCGACCCGCGTCGCGTTCAACATGGGTGCTGCCGGCGAGCAGTTCGACAGCTTCATCGTTTACTACAACGGCCAGGAAAACCAGATGCAGCGCAGCGTTTCGGAAGCAGCTGCTGCGGAATCGGCCGCGCGCAACGATATTGCCCGCGTCGGCAAGGAACTTGGGGTCGGGTTGAGTTATTCGCGCGCCCTGGGAACCGGCGGCCAGTTGGTGAAGGTGGCCAAGGGCATCCTCACGGCCGCCGAGATGGAAGGCGTGATGGTCGAATTCGCCAAGAACGCCTCGGTCAGCAAGGTGGAACCCAACCACAAGGTCCGCGCCTTCCTCGTCCCCAACGACACGCGCTACAGCGAACAGTGGGACATGTTTGATTCCGTCGGCGGCATGAACGTGCAGTCGGCCTGGGACGTGGCCACCGGCAGCGGCGTCGTCGTTGCCGTGATCGACACCGGCATCACCCCGCACAGCGATCTGGCGGGTCAGACGGTGGCCGGCTACGACTTCATCTCCGATACCACTACCGCCCAGGACGGTAACGGCCGCGATTCCAACCCGAACGACCCGGGCGACTGGTGGACCAACTCCGCGTGCGGTCCGCTCGCGCCGCCGTCCTCGAACTCCAGCTGGCACGGTACCCATGTCGCCGGCACGGTGGCTGCGCTGACCAACAATGCCAAGGGCGTCGCCGGCGTGGCCTTCAATTCGAAGGTGCAGCCGATCCGTGTGCTCGGCCGTTGCGGCGGTTCCATCGCTGATATCGCCGACGCCATTATCTGGGCTTCGGGCGGCAGCGTCCCGGGCGTTCCCGCCAACGCAACGCCGGCCCGCGTCATCAACCTCAGTCTCGGTGGCGAAGGCGCCTGCTCCTCGACCGAGCAGGCGGCTATCAATTCCGCACGCTCGCGCAATTCAGTGCTGATCATCGCGGCCGGCAACGACAACGCCAATGTGTCGGGTTTCGATCCGGGCAACTGTAACGGCGTCGTCGCCGTGGCCGCGACCACCAAGTCCGGCAGCCGCGCCAGCTATTCCAACTATGGCGCACTGATTGACGTGTCGGCGCCGGGTGGCGGTGGCTCCACGCCGCCGAACATCCTGTCCACGCTCAATTCCGGCACCCAGGGTCAGGGCGCCGAGTCATACGCCGCGTATGCCGGCACCTCGATGGCCGCACCGCACGTGGCGGGCCTGGCCGCGCTGATGCTGTCCAAGAACGCGTCGTTGACGCCGGACCAGATCGAAACCCTGCTCAAGAACAACACCAAGCCGCTGCCGGGCAGCTGCTCGGGCGGTTGCGGCACGGGCATCATCGACGCCACCAAGACCCTGGCCGCGGTCACCGGCGGCGGCAACCAGGCGCCGGTCGCCAACTTCAGCGCCGCCACCAGCGGCCTGACGGTGAACTTCACCGATTCGTCCACCGACAGCGACGGCAGCATTGCCTCGCGATCCTGGAATTTCGGCGACGGCAGCACCTCGACCCAGACCAACCCGAGCAAGACCTACGCCTCGGCCGGCACCTACACCGTCACCCTGACGGTGACCGACAACGGTGGCGCCACGAACACCAGGACCCAGTCCGTCACCGTCGGCACCACGCCGCCGAACGTGCTGCAGAACGGTGTCGCGGTGTCGAACCTGTCGGCTGCCGCTGGCGTCGAGCTGACCTACACCATGAACGTTCCGGCTGGCGCGACGAACCTCAAGTTCGAAAGCTCCGGCGGCACCGGTGACGCCGACATGTATGTCAGGTTCGGCTCGGCCCCGACGACCTCCACTTACGACTGCCGTCCGTATGTCAACGGCAATACGGAAACCTGCACCATTGCCACGGCGCAGGCGGGTACGTACTACGTCAAGCTGCGGGCCTACAGCGCGTTCTCGGGTGTGACGCTCAAGGGCAGCTACACCACGGGTGGCGGCGGCACCTTCAGCAACACGACGGACTACAACATCCCGGATCCGGGCACGGTCAACAGCCCCATAACGGTGTCGGGCCAGAGCGGCAACGCGTCCACGACGACCAAGGTGACGGTGAACATCGTCCACCCGTGGCGCGGTGACGTGCAGATCGACCTGGTCGCGCCCAACGGTACCTCGACCCGTCTGAAGAGCGGCAGCTCCAGCGACAGCGCGGACGACGTGCGTGCGACCTACACGGTCAACGCCTCGGCCGCGCCGAAGAACGGCACCTGGCAGCTGCGCGTGACTGACCTGTACTCCAGTGATGCCGGCCGCATCGACGACTGGTCGATCCAGTTCTGACAAGCCATGCTGATCGCCGGAAGCTGATCAAGCCATTTTGATCAGTCGCGAAATGTGGTAATTGGGAGCGGCGCAGGAAGCGCCGCTCCGCTTCAAGGGACTGACTGACACGCGGGTGACGCCGGAAACGGCGGCACCCCGGACCGTCCTCGGAGGGGAGGAGCCCGGGCAGAGCACGACTCCGGTCGTGTTTCTAACCGGATCGGCATGGCGTTCCGTTACAGCCATCGCCGCGACTGTCGCCGGTTCTTGCGGACCGGCGGCCGTAACGGAAGAGGCCCCTGTCCGCCCTGGCGGACGGGGGCTTATTTGTTGTGCGCGCGCAATGGTGCGGCAGGTCGTGTGCAGCGCCGCGGAGGCCTTACATGGCTTCGAAGCGGTTGGCCGCGCGGTTTTTCTTTACGGTGCGCGGATCCCACACCCGGCCGTTCATGGCGATATAGACGCCGTTGTCCAGCGCTTGCAGTGCACCGACCGCGCAACCGATGTTGAATACCGCGTCCGAGCCCTGGAAGCGCGCGGGATTGAGTGCGCCGGTCATGACGATGACCTTGTCCGGGATCGTCATGAGTACCTGGGCGGTTTCCACCATCGTGTCCGTGCCGTGGGTCACCAGGACATGCCGGTGCGGCTGCTGGGCAATCGTGCGGCGGATCAGTTCGCGATCATCGTCGGTGATGTGAAGGCTGTCCTTGCGCAGGATGGGAATCACGTCGAAGGCGAAGGCAGCACCCAGCTGCTCGAGGATGTCACCGATTTGCGGCGCACCGATCTGGTATTCCGACTTGTCGTCGAAATAGATCTTGTCGATGGTGCCGCCGGTGGTAACGATGGTCAGGTGCTGCATGGACGGATTCCTCACTGCGATGGCGCTGGCGGGCCGGGAGCTTACCCGATCGGCCGCGCTGGCACTCATGACGCTTGTTCACGCGACATCGTGCGCCAGGATACGGGCGTCGTCACCGTGTTTTTCGACGAGCCGCACCAGCCCTCCGGCGACGAAGCGTCGCGCGGCGGCGGCCGCGCGCGGATCGCCTTCCACCCGTAGCGACCAGGCCGCATGGCGCAGCAACGCGCTGGCGGCTAGGCACCGGGCCAGTCCCAGGGCCAGCTCGCGGGCACCTGACTCCAGGCCCGGCGAATCGGGCGCATGGCTCTGCAGCCATTGCAGCAGCCACTGGCTGTCGTCGCGGACGGCGCGGACAGCGGCGGCCAGCCCGGGCGATGCCTCGGCCTCGGCCAGCAGCGCCTGTTGCGCCTCCTGCCAGGCGTCCAGCGCCGCGCCGCCGCGCAGGGCGCGCAGTGTGTCGAGGGAAAGCACATTCGTCGTGCCCTCCCAGATCGGCAGCACCTGCGCATCGCGCAGGAGCGCGGGGAGACCGGTGTCCTCGATATAGCCGGCGCCGCCGAAGCATTCGAGCACCTCGGAGCTGATGGCCACGGCGAGCTTGCCGGTCCACAGCTTCACCAGCGGCGTCAGCAGCCGCAGCAGCGGCACCTGGGCCGGGGCCGCGGTGCCCGCCTGCACCTGGCCAAGCCGTTCCGCGGTGTAGAACACCAGGTGGAACGCGGCCTCGAACTCGGCCTGCAGGTTGGCCAGGGTCTCCTGGTGCAGCGGCTGCTCGGCCAGCGGACGGCCGAACACCACACGCCGGTTGGCGTAGTCGCGCGCGAGCGCGATGCCGCGGCGCATGGTGGCAATCGCGCAGACAGCGTTCCAGCATCGCGTGATGTTGAGCATCGGCGCGATCGAGCGCACGCCATGGGCGAGATCGCCCACCGGCTCGGCCGGTGCACCCTTGAGCTGCGTTTCGGCGCTGGGCAGTTCGCGGGTGCCGAGCTTGGGCTTCAGGCGATGAATCTCGATGTCGCGCCAGAGGCCATCGGGCCGGCGCGGTTCGAGATAGAACAGCGCCAGCGCGTCGGCGCCGGGCCCTGCGCCCTCCGGGCGGGCCAGCGCCAGGGCGGTATCGGCGTGGACGGCCGAGGTGAACCACTTGCGTCCGTACAGGCGCCAACGGCCGTGTTCATCCGCACGCGCCAGGGTCTCCGTGGCGGAGACGTCGGAGCCGCCCGTGGTTTCGGTCATCCATTGACCGGAGATCCAGAACGTCGCCGGGTCACGCGACAGGTAATGCGGCAGTGCGCGTTCGATCAGGCGCTTGTTGCCCGAGGCGGTCAGGCAGGTGGCCGCACCGTCGGTCATGGCCAGCGGGCAGGTGAAGATCGCGCTCGCGACGTGGTGCAGGTAGACCATTGCAAACTGGTGTACGCGGCCCTGGTCACCCAGCGGGCTGCCGTAGGCGGCGGCGACCAGTCCGCGCTCGGCGGCGATGGTGCGCGACTCCTGCCATGCCGGCGTCAGCTCGATCCGGTCGACACGCGTGCCGGTCGGATCCCAGGGCGTATGGACGGGCTCGCTGCGCGAGCGGCGCAGTTCGCGTTGCCAGGCCACGGCCGCGTGCTCGCCGAGCCAGTGCAGGTCCTGCTCGATCATTCTCAGGCTGTCTGCCGCCAGCGTGCGCTTGAGATACGAGCGCAACACGCGGTCATCGCGATACTGATTGCCCAGTTCGGCGGCCGGCTGCACGAAGGACATCGCTATTCCTCTGGAGGTTGGGGGGCGCCACCGCCTGGCTGGCGCGCGCGGTGCGCTTGTCACGCAGGGCCGCATAGCCGAGTACACCGATCAGCGCCACGCACAGGACAACCTCGAGCACGGCTGGCAGGCGCGAGCGGGGCAGGCTGAAGGCCACCACCACCCCGTGCATGAAATACAGCAGTGCAATGAGCCCGACCCACAGCAGTGCCCGCTGCACGCCGCTGCGCAGTGCCAGCACGGGCAGCAGCAACACGCCGGCGGCCAGCAGCGAACTCACCCAGGGCGAGGCCACCGGCGGCGGCGCCAGCCACAGGTACCAGGCAAATTGCAGCGCCACCAGGGCTGCCCAGAGCCACACGCCCAGTCGCTGCGCGTTCACGGGGAGGCTCCCAGCCGGCGGGCAACATCGGCGACGCGGCGTCCCAGCACCCGCGCCAGTTCCCGCTCGTGCTCACTGATCGGCAGGTCGCCGTCCAGCCCTGCCGTGTGGCTGGCGCCATAGGGGGTGCCGCCGGTCCGGGTGGCATTGAGGGCGGGCTCGGTGAAGGGAATGCCGACCAGGAGCATGCCGTGGTGCAGCAGCGGCAGTTGCATCGACAGCAGGGTCGATTCCTGGCCGCCGTGCCAGGTGCTGGTCGAGGTGAAGACGCCGGCTGGCTTGCCCGCCAGGCTGCCGGAGGCCCACTCGGCCGAGGTGGAATCGAGGAAGTACTTGAGCGGCGCTGCCATGTTGCCGAAGCGCGTCGGGCTGCCGAGGATCAGGCCGGCGCAGTCGCGCAGGTCCTGCAGCGTTGCATAGGGCGCGCCATCGTCCGGCTCGGGCGGTGCCGCGACCTGGGTCACCGGGGCCACCGGCGGCACCTGTCGCAGGCGCGCGCCAACGCCGTCGATTTCGGCCACGCCCCGGGCGACCAGGCGCGCCATCTGCGCCGTCGCGCCATGGCGACTGTAATAAAGGACCAATATTTCCATAGGGTACGCACAGCGGCGAAGCAAGCGTGGAGGTTATCATCGCCGGTGGCGCCAACGGGCGCGCGGCAGGGAATCCGGCTCTGGCATGTGGATCAAGCGCGACAAGCTGCACGCCTTCGCGGTTTTTCTCTGGCAGCGGTTCAGCGATGACCGCTGTCCCCAGGCGGCGGGTGCGCTGGCCTACACGACCCTGTTCTCGCTGGTGCCGCTGACGGCCGCGATTCTCGGCATCCTCTCCGCCTTCCCGGTGTTTGAGCAGTGGCGCGTGTCGGTCACGGATTTCGTGTTCGACAATTTCGTACCGGCCGCCGGCAAGACCGTGCAGGCCTATGTCACCGAATTCGCCGACAAGGCCAGCCAGGCGACCGCGATCGGCGTGGTGGTGCTGCTGATCAGCTCGGTCGCGTTGATGATGAGCATTGAAGACGCCTTCAACCGCATCTGGCGCGTAGCGACCTCGCGCAGCACCGCCTCGCGCTTCGTCATGTACTGGACGGCGCTGTCGTTCGGGCCGCTGCTGCTGGTCGCCGCGACGGCAATCAGCTCTTATCTGTTTGCCCTGCCGCTCTTTGAGCACGCGGAGGCGGGGCTGGGCGTCAGGAGCCGCCTGTTCGGGTTCCTGCCATTCCTGATCGTCTGGATTTCCCTGGTTGCAAGCTACGTGATCATTCCGAACCGTCGCGTGCGCATCCGCGACGCGGCGATCGGCGCGCTGCTCGGGGCGCTGCTGTTCGAGGCTGCCAAGCGCCTGTTCGTGCTGTACCTGGGGTCGATCACGTCCTATGAGCAGGTCTACGGCGCGCTGGCAGTGGTGCCGATCTTCATGCTGTGGATCTATCTGTCGTGGCTGATGGTCTTGCTGGGCGCGTCGGTCAGTGCGGCGATCAGCGCGTTTGAATACCGCGGTATCGAGGAACGGCTGCCGCCCGGGCATGAATTTCTCGGCCTCTTGTGCGTGGTGCAGCATTTCGCGCTGGCCCAGCGCAAAGGCATCGGCCTGCGCACGGAAGATCTCCGCCAGCGCGAGCGTTTCCTTACCGATGACCTGCTGCAGCGATTCCTGGTCGACCTCAACCGTGCGGGCATGGTTCAGCGCACGGAAACGGGCGAGTGGGCGCTGGTACGGAATCTCGATTCGGCGTCGTTGTTCGACCTCTACGAAGCCGGACTGTACCGCCTGCCGCCGCCGCTGGCCCTCGGCGAAACGGCACGCCGGGCGTTGCCGGTCTCGCTCACAGATCTGCTCGAACAGCTTTCCTTCCACATGCAGGGGGCGTTGTCGCAGCCATTGTCCCGTGTATTCTTTCCCGATGAACGCCCTGACCGGCCTGCCGCCAACGCCCCGGAGAACGAATGAAACGCTTCCTGGCTTCCCTGTTGATTGCCCTTGCCGCGGGCTCTGCTTCTGTCGAGGCGGCTGAGACGCCCGCGAAACCGGAGCTGTCGATCCAGACGCTGGACGGAAAGACATTCGATCTTTCCGCTCAAAAAGGGAAATGGGTCATTGTGAATTTCTGGGCAACCTGGTGCTCGCCCTGCATCAAGGAGCTGCCCGAGATCTCGCGCTTCGTGAAGGAACACAGCAACGTCGCAGCGGTGGGCCTGGCGTACGAGGATACAGACAAGGCCGAAGTCCTTGCCTTCCTCAAGACCCACCCGGTGAGTTATCCGGTGGCGCAGGTGGATGTGTTTGATCCTCCCAAGTCGTTCGAGACGCCGCGCGGGCTGCCCATGACCTATGTGATCGCGCCCGACGGCACCGTGGCCAAGAAATTCACCGGCCCGATCACTGAGACGGACCTGGCCAAGGTCATTGGCGGAACGAAGTCGTGACCACCACTGCCGCGCGCTTTCTCGTCAGCGGGCGCGTGCAAGGGGTGTTCTTCCGCGCCTCCACCCGCGACGAAGCGGCGCGGCTGGGTCTTCGCGGCTATGCGCGCAACCTCGCCGACGGTCGTGTCGAGGTGCTTGCCTGCGGCGACGCGGCGGCCGTGGATACGCTGGAGCAATGGCTGCACCGGGGGCCGCCCGCCGCGAAGGTGGAATCTGTCCGGCGCGAACCGGCCGATGCAGCCGCAGCGGGCGACGGATTCGTCACCCGCTGATCGGCCCAGGCAGAGCCGCAGGCATGTGCGGCTCGTTCACACATCGTCCCTAATACACGTCCTTCACGCGCAGCGCCTTGCGCGGCAACGTTTCCTTGCGCGGATTGCCTGACAGCGGCGGTAGCTTGATGTACTGGTCGGGTACCTTGCGATCGGGCAGCCAGTCCAGCAGGTGGCGAATCAGATTGAGGCGGCCGCGACGCTGGTCGTTGAAATCCACCAGGAACCAGGGCGCCTGTGGCGAGTGCGTCCGCGCGATCATCGCATCCCGTGCCTTGCCGTATTGGGCGTACTTCGCGCGGGCGGCAACGTCGATCTCGGAGATCTTCCAGCGCTTGGCCTTGTCGTTGGCGCGCTCGGCGAAGCGTTCTTCCTGGAACTTCTGGTCGACCGTCAGCCAGTACTTGATCAGCAGGATGTCGTCGTCGACCAGTAGTTTTTCGAAGCCAGGGCACTGGTCGAGAAAACGTTGGTACTCGGTATCGGTGCAAAAGCCCATCACGTGCTCCACGCCCGCCCGGTTGTACCAGCTGCGGTCAAACAGCACGCACTCACCGGCGCTGGGCAGGTGCGCCACATAGCGTTGGAAATACCACTGCGACTTCTCGCGCTCGGATGGCTTGGACAGGGCCACCACGCGGTAGCCGCGCGTGTTGAGCTGCTCGGTGATCGCCTTGATCACGCCACCCTTTCCGGCGGCATCGCGCCCTTCAAAAACGATGACCAGGCGCTTGCCCTGCTGCATCAGCCAGCGCTGTGCCTCGATCAGCTCGTGCTGCAGCGATTCCAGGGCGGCTTCGTAGTCTTTGCGCTTGAGCTTGCTCACGATCACTCCTTCTGGCCAGAGTGGAAATCGGCATGTGCTATTCGCGCAGGCGCGGCATCAGCCCCACGAGATTGCACGGCCGTGTACGCGCGTCCAGCTGCGGCTGGATGAGTTTTTCCCAGGCCGTGCGGCAGGCCGAGGTCGACCCGGGCAGGCAGAAGAGAAAGGTCTGGTTGGACAGCCCGGCGAAGGCCCGCGACTGCACGGTCGAGGTACCGATTTCGCTGTAGCTCAGGTGGCGGAACATCTCGCCGAAACCGGGCATGGCCTTGTCGAGCAGCGGCTCGATCGCCTCGGGCGTGGTATCGCGACCGGTGAAGCCGGTGCCGCCGGTGACGATCACGCCGTGCACCTGCGGTTCGGCGATCCAGCCGGCAACGATCGCGCGGATACGGTATTTGTCGTCCTTGGCAACAACCCGCTCGTGCAGCACATGCCCGGCGGCACCCAGGGCCTCGGCGAGATAGGCGCCCGACGTGTCGGTTTCCAGCGTGCGCGTATCCGAGACGGTCAGCACGCACAGGGTCAGCGGGACAAAGGTGTCGAGGGCGGTCATCGGGAGGGTGGTCCTGGGGGTAGCGGGCCTCATCATAGCGGTGATGCCGACGGTGCTGGTTGTCCGGGGTCAACTGGCCGGCGATTCGCTAGTGAACCGTCAGCGGCGATCCCCCGATATGTTCATCCGCCGCGACCGCCACCACGCTCCAGCCCAGCGGTTCGATGACGTCGAAAGCGACAAGGCAATCGCTGCCAAGGAGCGGCGCGGAGATGACGCCGCCGCGACGCTTGGCCACGCTGTCCACTACGGCCTGCAGCGGAAAGACAGGCGCAGCGTTGTCATCGCTCGGCGCGCTGCTGGCGCGGACCGCGACACCGGACTGCGCCATGATCAGGCCGTTGGGAGCCAGCAGGTACAGGCCGCGCAGACCGTGTGTTCCGTCCACGTCCAGCAGCGATTGCACGAGGTATTCGGGCAACAGCAGGGCAGTGGCGACGCCGAGGAATTTCCGGTCGCGATCCTGCAGGGAAACGCTCAGCGGCAACTCGTAGAGGTTTGAGACAGAGCTTAGATACGGCGCGCCCCACTGCGGTTCGACTTTGCCCGCGGCCAGCCGGTACCACGGACGGCTGCGCGGATCGTAGTCCGGCGCGAGCTGGTCCCAGCCGGGGTAGCGCATTCCGACGCCGTTCTCCAGTCCCACGATGATGGCGACGATCGGGCTGCTGTCGTCGGTCTGGTCGATTGTCTGTTCGGCGTAGAAGTTTCCCTGTGCGCTGACGGCCATCGTTGCTGCTCGTCCGTAGATTTCGCGCACATAGTCCTGCAATCCCGACAGGCGACGGATGGCGGGTTCGATATCGGCTCGCGCCGCGTCCTTGGGCACCGACCACACCGGCCATTGCATGCTGACCTTGCCCTGGTGCTGGCGGCTGGCGGTCAGGTCCGGGGGCGCCTTGCCGGGTTGGTGAAAATCGCTACTGGTGTAGTAGCGATTGCTGCTTTCCAACCCTAGCTGATTGAGCTGCACGACCGAATCGGCGAGGTTCTTCATGGCGCCTTCCAGCTGCAGGGCGCGGCCCTGGATCCGGTCACCGATGCGTGCCGCGACGTTCTGCAGGGCAATCACGTGCTGCTCGTGCGCCATCGCCTGGGTCAGGCTGCGATCGTTCTGCCAGATCAGCCAGCCAATGATCGACGAGCCGATCGCGAACCCGGCGAGGGCCACGGTGACTGCCGTCTGCCGGTGCCGGCTGATCCAGCGTTGCGCGGCCTGCCAGGGATTGTCCGGTTGCGCCAGCACGGCCTCGCCACGCAGGTAGCGCCGCAGGTCCGCGGCGAAGGCCGCCACGCTGTCATACCGCTCGGAGGGCAGCGCCGCTGTGGCACGATCGATCACCGCACGCAGCTCGCGCGCGATGCGCATGCCCTTGTACGCCGCGACGATGGGCCGGCGCCGCGCCATCGCTGCGCTGACCATGACCTCGTAGGCGTTCTTGCCGGCATACGGAGAAGTCAGCGTCACCATTTCGAACAGGATCAATCCCAGCGCGCATTGGTCACTTTTCGCGTCGAGCTCGCGGTTCCTGCCCTGGGCCTGCTCGGGGGACATGTACTTGGGCGTGCCCACGACATCGCCGACCTGCGTTTCGGATGCGCTGCCTGACACCTCCGGGGAATAGCCCACGCGCGAGGCGTCGGCGGGCAGTGGTTCCACGTCCTGGTGGACCAGCCGGCACAGGCCCCAGTCCATGACGTAGACCTCGTTGTGCTTGCCCAGCATCAGGTTGGCCGGCTTGAGGTCCCGGTGAATGACGTCTTTGTCGTGGGCGTAGGACATCGCGTCGCACACTTTCAGGAAATGCTCCAGACGTGTCGACAGCGAATGCGCTTCGTCGGGCTTCTTTCCCGCCTCGTAGAAGGCGCGCGTCTCGTGGAGAAGGGCGTGGAACGTGCGCCCTTCCACCAGTTTCATCGTGTATGCGGGGCGGCCTTCCGGTGTGACCTCCAGCGCATACACACCCACGATATTGGGATGACTCAGCTGCGCGGTGATCTGCGCCTCGCGCAGGAAGCGCGCTTGCCCGCCGGGTGTGACCGCGGCCTCGGTATTGAGGGTCTTGAGCGCTACCTTGCGCATCAGTTCCGTGTCGCGCGCGATGTGCACCGTGCCCATGCCACCGCTGCCGGCTTCACCGAGCAGCACGTAGTGAAAATGGCGGCGTCGTTCGGATGCGACGGCGGTCGCGTCGGCGGCGGCGGGGGCCGGCAGGGTGGGGGCCGCCGCGGGTGCGGCGAACGCGGTGGGATCCAGTGCGGCTGCCAGGCGCGAGGGAAGATGCTGTGAGAGCTGCACGCCCGAGTCGGATGGATCTTCTGCAAGCGGTGGACGCGGATGGTGCAGCAGCAGCCAGTCGATGAAATCGTCGCGGTCGTCCGCACCGCCGGAGGCGCGGTAGCGTCGCCAGGCGACGTCCAGGTCGAACTCGGCACACAGATGGGTGGGCAGTTCAGCGCGCAGACGTTCCAGATCCACGATCAGTCCCCCGCGTCGTCGATCCGGAGTGTACGCAATTGACGACAACGCGAAAGATGCAGGTATCAGGCACCTGCCGCTTGCGCGCGCTGCCGGTGCCGCGGCGTGCGCCGCGCAAGCAGCAGGTAGATCGCGGGCGTGGTCAGGAGGGTGAGAGCCTGGGAGACGAGCAGCCCCCCGATCATCGCGATGCCCAGCGGCCGCCGCATTTCTGCACCGGCACCGAATCCGATCGCCAGCGGCAGGGCGCTGAAGATGGCCACGATCGAGGTCATCATGATCGGCCGGAAACGGACCAGACAGGCTTCGCGGATCGCTGCCAGCGGTTCCATGCCGCGTTCGCGTTCGGCCGCGAGAGCGAAGTCGATCATCATGATCGCGTTCTTCTTGACGATGCCGATCAGGAGCACGATCGCGATCACCGACACCACGGACAGCTCGGTACCCGTCACGAGCAGTGCCAGCAGGGCACCGACACCCGCCGAGGGCAAGGTCGACAGGATGGTGAGCGGATGGATCAGGCTTTCGTAGAGCATGCCCAGGATCAGGTACACCGCGATGACGGCCGCAATCAGCAGCAGCGGCGTGTCACCCGTCTGCTGCTGGAAACGCCGGAAATCGCCGCCAAACTCGGCACGGATGTCGCCGGGCATGCGCAGGGCGCGCACCGTTTCCTCCACCAGGCGCGAGGCATCGCTCATGGCCACGCCGTCGGCCAGGTTGAACGACACCTCCATCACCGGGAACTGATTGCGGTGCTGCACCGTCGTTGGCGCGATGCCCGGGCGGATCGCAGCGAGCGTGGCGAGCGGGATCATGCTGCCATTGCTGGCGCGCACATAGAGCCGTTCCAGTGCGGCGGGCGTTGCCGCCTGGTCGGGCCGCGCCGTCACCACCACCTTGTACTGGTTGACGTCCGAATAGATCGTGGAAACCTGGCGCTGGCCGAAGGCGTCGTACAGTGCACTGTCGATCGCCGCGATGGAAACGCCCAGTCGAGCAGCCGCATCGCGATCGATCTGGATGTTCTGACGCAGGCCCGCGCCTTGCAGGTTCGAGTCGACGTCTTTGAACTGCGGTTGCTTGCGCAGGGCCTCGACGATCCGTGGCGTCCACTCCTGCAGCGTGGCCAGATCGGCGCCCTTGAGCGAAAACTCGTACTGCGCGCCGCCGCCACCGCCCCCACCACCGCCGCCGCCAATGTCCTGGACAGGGCGCAGCCGCAGGCGGATGCCGGCCACCTCGGCGGCCTTGCGCGACAAGCGTCCCATCACCGCGAAGGTGGATTCATTGCGCCCCTCGCCCAGGGGTTTGAGGTTGATGAAGAGATTGCCCGAACCACCACCGCCGCCGAATCGTCCGCCGCCCACGCGTACGCCGACACTTTCCACAGCAGGGTCGGCACGCACGAGGTCGGCGATGCGCTGCTGGCGCTCGACCAGTACCTGGAACGAGACATCGGAACCGGCGTCGGTACTGCCCTGCAACTGACCGGTGTCCTGCTGCGGCAGGAACCCCTTCGGCACGATGCTCATCAGCCACAGCGACATCGCCAGCAGCAACACCGGCTGCAAGGCCATCTGGCGCGGATGCCGCAACGCCCAGTCGAGAGCACGGGCATAGGTGGACTGCATTCCTGCGTGGAACCGATCCAGGCGCCGGCCCAGTGACCGCTGCGAAGGGCCGTGCAAGCCGCCCATGAACTGCGCACATAGCGAGGGCGTCACCGTCAGGGCCACCACCGCCGACAGTGCGATGGCTGCCGCCAGGGTAATCGCGAACTCCCGGATCATCATGCCGAGGAACCCGCCCATGAATACCAGCGGGATGAACACGGCCAGGAGCGAGAGCGTGATCGAGACGATCGTGAAGCCGATCTCGCGGGCACCGAGCAAGGTCGCTTCCATTCGCGACATGCCTGCGTCGATGTGGCGGGCGATGTTTTCGATCACCACGATGGCATCATCGACGACGAAACCGATCGCGATCACCAGCGCCATCAGCGAAAAATTGTTCAGCGTGAAGCCGAGCGCGTACATCACGGCAAACGCGCCCGCCAGCGACAACGGCACCGTGATGCCGGCGATCAGCGTCGGCGCCAGGCGACGCAGGAACAGTCCCATCGTCAGCACGACCAGGCCCAGGCTGATCAACAGCGCGACCTGCACCTCGCGCACCGAGGCGCGAATCGTCGGCGTGCGGTCCGAGAACGGCGTGAGCTCGGCACCGCTGGGCAGCCAGGTTCTCAGTTCCGGCAGCAGGGCCATGATCGCGTCGACCGTCGCGATCACGTTCGCGTCAGGCTGCTTGCGGACCAGGATCAGGATGGCGCGCTGGCCGTTGAACCAGGCCGCCTGGTAGCGGTCTTCCTGGCCCGCGGCGACGGTGGCCACATCGCGCAGGTAGACCGGCCTGCCGTCGTGACTGGCGATGATCAATGCGGCAAATTCCTCGGCCGTACGCATGGCGCTGTCGGAGGCGATCGCCATCGTCGTCTGGCCGTTGCTCAGGAAACCCTGCGCGGTCGTGACATTGGCGGCCACCAGTGCACTGCGGACCGTGGCGGCCGACAGGCCGCGTGCGGCCAGCGCGCGCAGGTCCAGATCGACACGCACCGCAGGCGTGGCACCGCCGGCGATATCCGCGTCGGCGACACCGGGCAATTGCCGGATGCGTTGTGCGATCAGTGAATCGGCGGTGTTGTAGAGCTCACCAAGCGATCGCGTCGGCGAGGT
Source organism: Tahibacter amnicola (assembly GCF_025398735.1). Classification (NCBI taxonomy): domain Bacteria; kingdom Pseudomonadati; phylum Pseudomonadota; class Gammaproteobacteria; order Lysobacterales; family Rhodanobacteraceae; genus Tahibacter; species Tahibacter amnicola. Next base: position 5,677,949 of record NZ_CP104694.1, on the reverse strand, counting down.
GAGTGCGAGGATCAGTACCGGCTGGCTGCTCGGATTGGCCTTGCGGTAGGTGGGAGCCGTCCGCAGCCCGGACGGCAGGTCGGGTGCTGCCGCATTGATAGCGGCCTGGACATCGCGGGCGATGCTGTCGAGGTCACGGCTGACATCAAAGACGATGTTGACGACCGCGTTCCCCTCGCTGCTGTTGGACATCATGTCGTCCACGCCGGCGATCCGGCCCAGGTGCCGCTCCAGCGGTGAAGCGACGGTGGAGGCCATGGTGCCCGCATCGGCGCCCGGTTGACTGGCGCTGACGAAGATCGCCGGGAATTCCACGTTCGGCAGTGCCGCCACGCCCAGCAGCGCGTAGCAGATCATGCCCGCGACGAGTACCCCCAGGGCCAGCAGCGAGGTGCCGATCGGCCGGCGGATGAAGGGCGCGGAAAGGCTCATGGCGCGGCGGCCACCGGTTCAGCGGCGCGTCGCCGGGCGATCCACGCCGTCAGGCGTTCGAAGTACAGGTAGATCACCGGTGTCGTATACAAAGTCACCAGCTGCGACAGCAGCAGGCCGCCGACGATCGATACACCCAGCGGCCGGCGCAGCTCCGAGCCGATGCCCGTGCCCAGTGCCAGTGGCAGTGCGCCCAGCAGGGCCGCCATGGTGGTCATCATGATCGGCCGGAAGCGCAGCAGGCAGGCGCGGCGGATGGCTTCGTGCACACCCTGGCCGCGGCGCTGCGCCTCGATTGCGAAGTCGATCATCATGATCGCGTTCTTCTTGACGATGCCGATGAGCAGGATGATGCCGACGATGCCGTCGACCGACAGGTCCATGCCGCACACGTACAGGGCGAGCAGGGCGCCGACGCCAGCCGGCGGCAGCGTGGAGAGGATGGTCAGCGGGTGGATGTAGCTTTCGTACAGCACGCCCAGCACGATGTAGATCACCAGCACGGCGGCGAGAATCAGCAGCACTTCGTTGCTCTGCGAGCCGGAGAATTCCGCCGCCTTGCCGATATAGCGACCCCGCACCTGCTGCGGCAGCGCGGCGGCCTGCTCGACCTGGGCGATAGCCGCCAACGCCTGCGACAGCGAGTAGCCAGGCGCCGTGTTGAACGCGATCGTGACCGCGGGAAGCTGGTCCTGGTGCGACACGACCAGTGGTGCGTTGGTCACGGACGCTCGTGCCAGGGCTGACAGGGGTACCGTGGGTGCAGCGCCGTCCGTGTTGCCGGAGCTGGCGGTGGAACGGACGGTCAGTTTGTCCAGGAGGTCCGCGCCGGTGCGGAAATCCGGAGCGACTTCCAGAACCACGCGGTACTGGTTGAGTTCGGTGAAGATGGTGGAGACCTGACGCTGCCCGAAGGCGCTGTACAGGGTGTCGTCAATGGACTGGATCGAGACGCCCAGCCGGCTGGCCTGCTCGCGATCGATGTCAAGTTTCCACTGCAGGCCGCGGGCCGCGAGGTTGTTGTCTACGTCCGACAGCTCTGGCCGCTGGCGCATGGCCGCTGTCATTTTCGTAGCGGCGTCCGCCAGCAGCGTGCTGTCGACACTGGTGAGCGTGTACTGGTACTCGGTTGCGGCGATGCGCGTATCCAGGGCGATGTCCTGCACCGGCTTGACGTAGATCGCGACAGCGGGGATGCCGGCTGTCGCCTCGTGCAGGGCCTGCATCACCGGCCCGATTGCGCGACGCTCACCGCGTGGCTTGAGCACGACGCTGACCTGGCCCTGGTTGAGGGTCGGATTGATCGATCCGGCGCCGACAAATGCCGCAACGCCGGCGACGTCAGGAACGCGGCGCATGGCTTCCGCGACATTTTCCACACGCGCCTTCATCAGTGGGAAGGCAATGTTTTCGTCTGCTTCGACCACGGCGGTGACCAGGCCCGTGTCCTGCTCGGGCAGCAGGCCCTTGGGAATGAGCACATACAACAGCGCCGTCAGCGCCACCGATGCCAGGGCCACGCCCACGGTGAAGCGCGGGTGGGCGAATACCCAGTCGAGGCTGTGCTCGTACCAGCGCAGCATGCGGCCGAAAAATCCCTTGTGCTGCGGCAGGGTATCGTCGTTCTCGGCGTGGACCTGTCCGCGCTTGAGGAGATAGGCGCACATCATGGGCGTCAGCGTCAGCGAGACGAGCGCTGACAGCGCCACCGCGATCGACAGTACCCAGGCAAATTCCTTGAACAGCCGCCCGGTCACGCCCGGCATCAGGAGCAGGGGCAGGAAGACGGCGATCAGTGACACGGTCAGCGATATCACCGTGAAGGCGATCTCGCGTGCGCCGGTTTCCGCCGCGCTGCGGCCGTCCTGGCCCTTTTCCAGGTAGCGCACGATGTTCTCGATCATCACGATCGCGTCGTCGACGACGAAACCCGTGGCGACGGTCAGCGCCATCAGTGACAGGTTGTCGAGCGAGAAGCCGACAAAGCTCATCACCGCGAACGTGCCCAGCAGCGACAGTGGCACGGCGACGCCCGGGATGACGGTGGCCCACAGCCGGCGGAGGAAAACGAAGATCACGCCCACGACGAGGATGACCGTGATGACCAGGGTGAATTCGACGTCGTGCACCGAGGCGCGGATCGTGACCGTGCGGTCGGCGAAGACGTCGAGCGCCACGCCCGCCGGCAGCACCGCGCGCAACTGCGGCAGTGTCGCGCGCACGTCTTCGACGGTACGCACGATATTGGCAGAGGGTTGGCGCCGCACGTCCAGCAGCACGGCGCTCTTGCCGTTGGCCCAGGCTGACACGTAGTCGTTCTCGACGCCGTCGATCACCGCGGCGACATCGCGCAGCCGGATCGGCGCCTGGTCGCGGTAGCTGATGATGACCTCGCGGTAGGCCTGCGCATCGGGCAGCTGGTCGTTGGTGCCGATGCTGAAGGACTGCTGGCTGCCGTTGAGCGACCCTTTCGGCGCGTTGATGTTGGCCTGGGTGAGTGCGCTGCGGACGTCTTCCAGGGTCAGCCCGAGATTGGCCAGCTGGGCCGGATTGACCTGCACGCGGACGGCAGGCCTGACGTTTCCGGCGATGCTGACCAGGCCCACGCCGCTCACTTGCGAGAGTTTCTGCGCCAGGATGCTGTCGGCGAGGTGATTGATATCGCGCAGGCCCACGCTGTCGGAGGTGAGTGCAAGGGTCAGGATTGGCGCGTCGGCCGGGTTGACCTTGTAGTACACGGGCGGATACGGCAAGCCGCTGGGCAGCATGCCGCGGGCGGCGTTGATTGCCGCCTGCACGTCCTGCGCGGCGGCGTCGATGTCGCGGCCGATGGCAAATTGCAGGTTGATGGTGGACAGCCCGGCGGCGCTGTCCGATGTCATCAGTGTCAGGCCCGAGATCTGGCCGAACTGGCGTTCCAGGGGCGTGGTGACCAGCGCCGCCATGGTCGAGGGGCTGGCGCCCGGATACAGCGTTGATACCTGCAGGTTGGGCGGCTGGATGTCGGGCAGCGCCGAGACGGGCAGCTGGCGGTAGCCGAGGATGCCCAGCAGGACGATCGCCGCCATCAGCAGCGAGGTGGCGACCGGCCGGCGGATGAAAAGGGTGGAAATATCCATTGACCAATCCGGTGTGCACGCCCGTGCGGGACGGGGGTGCGGTTCAGCCGTCGCGACGGCGGCGGGGCGCAGCCTTGTTCGTGTCGTTGGTAGCCGGCGATGCCTCGGGCAGCCGCACTTCGCCGGGGGCCAGCGCCTGTACGCGGGCGCCGGGCTTGAGCCGGAACTGGCCTTCGGTCACCACACGCTGGCCAGCGCTGACGCCGTCGGCGATCACGACCTTGCCGCCCGGCGCTTCGATGCCGGCCTTGACTGGTTGCATGCGGACGGTGTCATCGTCACCGACCAGATAGACATAGGTGCCTTCGGGGCCGCGCTGCAATGCCTGTTGCGGCACCACCAGCGCATTCTTCAGATCGCTCACGCCCAGCCGCACATTCACGAACTGGCCCGGCCACAGCGCGTTGTCGGCGTTCTCGAATTCGGCCTTGAGCTTGAAGGTGCCGGTGGTGGAGTCGATCTGATTGTCGATCACCCGCAGCGTGCCTTCGGCGATCACGCGGTTGTCCGTACGATCCAGGGCCTTCACGGCGAGGCCGCCGTCCTGGCTGCGGCGTACCAGGGCCAGGTGTTGCTCGGGCAGGGAGAAGACGACCGTGATCGGGTGCACCTGGGTCAGCACGACAATGCCGGCTGATTGTCCGCTTTGTACAATATTGCCTTCGTCCACCAGTCGGATGCCGGCCAGGCCGTCGATTGGCGCGCGCACCGTGGTGTAGCCCAGTTGCACGCGTGCGTTGGCGATCGCCGCGTCGTCTGCGCCGACCTGCGCCTGCAGCTGGCGCACGGTATGGCGCTGGTTTTCCAGGTCCTGGGCGGCGACGAAGTTTTTCTGCATCAGCTCTTCGTAGCGTTTGAGCGTGGACTGGGCGGATCCGAGCAGGGCTTCGTCCTGCTTCTTCTTGGCGGTCGCCTGGTCGAGCTGGGCCTGGAAGGTGCGCGGATCGATCACCGCAATGACGTCGCCCTTCTTGATCTCCTGGCCTTCGCGAAACGCGATCGAATCGATCTGGCCACCCACCTGCGGGCGCACTGTCACGGTGTTGAGGGCCTGGACGGTACCCAGTGCGTCGAGCGTGAGTGGTACGTCTTCGGTAGCAACCGCCACGGCGGTGACGGCGACCGGAGCGTTCGGATCGCCGCCGGGGCCGCGCCGGTTGCCTGTGCTGCTGCCGGAAAAGGCGCGCCAGCCGATCAGTCCGACCAGCGCCACCGCGATGAGGATCCCTGCAATCTTCCCGCGTGACATGAACATTCCTTGGTAACAATGACGGCCGGAATTACCGGCGCGACAACGGCACGATCGCAACGGCGATGTGTAGCGGACGTTGACGGGTGAGGGCAACGCCGGTCAGGCGGCGTTCACGTCGACCGGTTCGGACGCTCGCGCACCGGGTGCTTGGCCAACTTGCGCTGCAGCGTGCGGCGGTGGAGGCCCAGCCGGCGGGCTGCCTCGGAGATATTGCCTTCGCACTCGGCCAGCACGCGCTGGATGTGTTCCCACTCCAGGCGGCGCAGCGGCGGCGTATCCGCCTCGTCGGCGGCGGAAGGGTCGCCCTCCGTGCCGCCTTCATCGAGCAGGGCGCGCAATACGGCGTCCGCGTCGACGGGCTTGGCCAGATAGTCGTGGGCCCCGCGCTTGATCGCCTCGACAGCGGTTGCGATGGACGCGTAGCCGGTGAGCAGCAGAATGCGCAGCTTCGGCGCCTGTGCCAACAATTGCGGGATAAGTGCCAGGCCGTTGTCGGCACCCAGTTTGAGATCCAGCACGGCGTGCGTCGGCAGGTCGCGCCGGGTGGCGGCCAGCGCGGTTGCGGCGTCGTGCGCCACGCTGGTGGCGAAGCCGCGCGTCGTCATCGCCCGTGCGAGCACCTGCGCGAACACCGTGTCGTCGTCGATGATCAGCAAGTGGCCGTGGCGTTCGGCGCCGGTGCCGGCCGTCCGGCCGCTGTCTTCGGTATTCATGAGCTGTGCGTCTCCTCGACGTTATGCGGAGTCCTTGAGCGGCAGCTGGAGACATGTCTCCATGCCCCCGCCCGGCACCATCACTGCGCGCAGTTCGCCGCCCAGGCGTTCCACGGTGGCGTTTGCCAGGGCCAGTCCCAGGCCCAGGCCGGTGCTCTTACTCGTTTCAAAGCGCGTGCCCATGGTCGCCGCGGCTGCTGGCACCATGCCCGGGCCCTGGTCGCGGATACGCAGCACCAGATTGTCGCCGTCACGCGCAACCGCCAGCTCCACTTCACTCGCGCCGGCGGTCAGTGATGCCTCTGCCGCATTGTTGAGCAGGTTCATGACGGCGTGGCGCAGGCTGGGCGGCACCGCGAGCGTCAGCTCGGCGCAGGCTTCCGGCAGGTGTACGGACAGTGCGATTTCCGGCCGCAGCAACGCGAACTGGTGACGGCAATCGCCGACCAGGCGCGCCACGGTGACGCGCTCGGCGCGCTGGTCCAGGTGGCTCTTTCCGACGGCCACCATGTCACGCAGGCTGGTTCGGCAGCGTTCCACCTGGCTGGCGAGCAGCGCGATGTCCTGGGCGAGCGGCCCCTCGGGATGTTCGCGCTGCAATTCGCCCAGCAAGGTGCGCATCGTCGACAGCGGCGTGTTCAGCTCGTGTGCCGCGCCTGCGGCCTGCGTGGCGATGGCCAGAATGCCTTCGTCGCGCAGCGCGCGTTCGCGGATGCGCTGGGTCTCGGCCTGGCGTTCGCGCAGGGCGCGGGCCAGGCGGGCGATGAACCAGGCCAGCAGCACGGCACTGATGCCGAACGAGGTGGCCATGCCCAGCACGTGCAGGTCGAAGGCGGTGCCCTGGTGGTCGTGGATGCCGGGCACCGGCAGGTGCCAGTGCATCAAGGCGATGTAAGTGGCCACGCAGATCGTCGCCACAGCGGCGACCGCGCGCATGCTCAAGGTGGTGGCGGCCAGCGTGATCGGCATCAGGAGCAGGCCGATGAAAGGATTGCTGGCACCGCCGGTGTGGTAGAGCAGCCAGGCGAAAACGGCGGTGTCGACGCCAATCTGGGTCATCACTTCCGCGGCGCTCACCGGCCAGGCGCGGCTCAGGCGCCACTGGACCAGCAGGCCGAAGCCGAGGAGGAAGCCGATGCCGCCGAACAGCGCGAACTTGTCGAGCGCCACGTTCAGGTAGTGCTCGACGAAGAACACGGTCACCGTCTGGCCCATGACGGCGCAGAAACGCAGCCAGGCGAGTGTCCGGGCGAGCGCGTCGGGGCCGGTGGGAATGGGGGCGTTCACGGGAGGGCCTTGCCGGCGCAGGCGCACGCGCGGGGTCGCGCGTGCGCCGTTGTCATCAGTTGTCCTTGCCCATGATCAGGCCGCCGAGGCCGCCCAGGACGGAGCCTTCTTCGCTCGAGCCGCCGCGCTGCGGCGCTGCGGCCAGCATGCGGCCGGCCATGCGCGAGAACGGCAGCGACTGCAGCCAGACCTTGCCCGGGCCGGTGAGATTGGCCAGGAAGACGCCTTCGCCACCAAACATCATGCTCTTGATGCCGCCGACCGGCTTGACGTCGAAGCCGACCGTATCGGTGAGCGCCACGACGCAGCCCGTGTCCACATCCAGGCGTTCGCCCGGCGCCAGCTCGCGTTCGACCACCGTGCCGCCCGCGTGCACGAAAGCCAGTCCGTCGCCCTCGAGCTTCTGCATGATGAAGCCTTCGCCGCCGAACAGGCCGGTGAGGATCTTGCGCTGGAAGTGGATTCCGATCGACACGCCGCGTGCGGCGCAGAGAAAGCTGTCTTTCTGGCAGATCAGGCGACCGCCGACATCGGACAGGTGCATGGCCAGGATGGTGCCGGGGTAGGGTGCCGCGAAGGCGACACGCGCCTTGCCGCTGCCCGAGTGGGTGAACACCGTCGTGAACAGGCTTTCGCCGGTCACCAGGCGCTTGCCGGCGGAAAGGAGCTTGCCCATGAAGCCGCTGCCCGAGCTGCTCTGGGAGCCGTCGCCGAAGACCGTGTCGAGCTGGACCGATGCGTCCTTGTACATCATCGCGCCGGCTTCGGCGATGGCGCTTTCGCCCGGATCGAGCTCGATTTCCACGAACTGCATGTCCTGGCCGACGATCTTGAAATCGATGTCGTCGGCGCGGCGTCCGCCCGGGGCGACCGGCGGCATCGCGGCGGCCGGGACCGGCACTCCCGCGTTGCCGCGCAGCTCGGCGACCTGGCCGACCGGCTGCCAATCGGTGAAACCCTGGCGCCAGCAATGGCCATTGGGATTGCTGGCCGCCTGGGCGCGCGCCGCCGCATCATCCAGCGGGCCGACCTGCTGGCCGTTGTAACTGAAGAACCATTGCGCCATTGCTTGCACTCCCTGGTGTGATCTGCCAAAGGCCGAGTGTACGTGGGCCTCGCGCCGAAGGGCATGGGTCAGGTGGCAGGCTTGAAAGCGGCTTGGCAGTCCTCACGCGTTGGCTCCGGTGCCGTCGTCGCCGGACCTTCCGGCGCGTACAATGCCCGGTCTATGCGCGCCTATCTCGACCTCGTCCAAGAACTCCTCGACCACGGCGTACGCAAGGACGACCGCACCGGCACTGGCACCCTGAGCCTGTTCGGCCGGCAGATCCGATTCGACCTCTCGCAGGGGTTTCCCCTTGTGACGACCAAGCGCCTGCACCTGCGCTCGATCGTGCACGAGCTGCTGTGGTTCCTGCGTGGCGACACCAACATCGCCTATCTGACGGAGAACAAGGTTTCGATCTGGGACGAATGGGCCGACGAAAACGGCGACCTCGGCCCCGTGTATGGCAAGCAATGGCGTGCCTGGGCCGCTGCCGACGGTCGCACGATCGACCAGATCGCCTGGGTCGTCGACGAAATCCGACGTAATCCGGATTCGCGCCGCCTGATCGTCAGCGCCTGGAATGTCGGCGAGCTCGACCGGATGGCACTGATGCCCTGCCATAGCCTGTTCCAGTTCCATGTCGCCGCGGGACGCCTGTCGTGCCAGCTGTACCAGCGCTCGGCGGACGTGTTCCTGGGGGTTCCGTTCAACATCGCCAGCTATGCGCTGCTCACGCACATGGTGGCGCAGGTGTGCGGCCTGGCCGTCGGCGATTTCGTGCATACCTTCGGGGACGTGCACCTGTATCTCAATCACCTCGACCAGGCGCGCGAGCAGCTCGCGCGCGAACCGTTGCCGTTGCCGACGCTGCGACTCAATCCGGCCGTCGATTCGATATTCGGATTCACCTATGACGACATCGCCATCGAGGGCTATGTCTCGCATGCGGCGATCAAGGCGCCGGTGGCCGTATGAATGCTGTTTCCGCACTGCATGCGGCCGCTGAGCGCTGGTGTGCGGCGCGTGCGGATCTGGGGCTCCTGATTCTTCGCGCGGTCCTGGGCGGCCATTTGATCTGGAGTTCCCAGGACAACGTGTTCAGCTGGGCACGGATGCTGGAATTCCGCGATTTTCTGGCGCGCTTTGATTTTCCCTGGCCGCTGTTTTGCGCCGTGCTTTCCGTCGCCGCGCAGTTCCTGGGTGGTAGCGCGCTTGTCGCCGGTCTCTACACGCGCTTTGCCGGCGCTGTGCTGGCGTTCAATTTTGTCGTCGCGATCGTGATGGTCGACAGCCAGCGGCCGTATCCGGCGGCCTTCGCCGCGCTGGCCCTGGTGGCTGGCTGTCTGAGCCTGACCTTCACCGGCGCCGGGCGCTGGTCGCTCGATCACGCCCTGCGCCGACGCGTGCCATGCTGAGCCTGATCGTCGCCCTGGATGCGCAGCGTGCGATCGGCCGGGATGGCGACATGCCCTGGCACCTGCCGGATGACCTCAGGCGTTTCAAGCAGCTCACCCTGGGAAAGCCGGTGCTGATGGGCCGCAAGACGGCCGTATCCATCGGCCGGCCCTTGCCCGGCCGGCGCAATCTCGTGCTTTCGCGTGACGGCGAGGCGCCGTATCCGACGCAGGAAACCGTGCGTTCCCTGGAGCAGGCACGGGAGCTCACATCCGGAGAGGAGCTGATGGTCATCGGCGGCGGCGAAATCTATCGCCTGGCCATGCCGCTGGCCGAGCGGATGTACCTGACACACGTGCAGACCGCGGTCGATGATGCGGATACCTGGTTCCCGCCGTTCGATCCGGCGGATTGGCGCGTCGTGTCGCGCGAACGGCGTGATGCCGATGCGCGTCACGCGTATGCGATGGAATTTGCCGACTACGCGCGCCGCTGATGGCGCAGCCGTGGCGGCGATAGCGCCTTACGGCGTCACCGGCCCCCTTGACCCGAGGGGGTTCCGGAATCGCTGCCACTCGATTTCTAATCCATGTCACGCGCCGCCGGCGGCGGTCGAGTGGACTTGATGCTCACGAAGTACGGCTCCTCCGCGTCCAGGCGCAGTGCGGTGAGCGAACCGCCCCACACGCAGCCCGTATCGATGGCGTAGATGCCAAGCCCGCTGAAGCGGCCCAGCGCGGACCAGTGGCCGCACACGATGCGCGTTTCCCGCTTGACCATGCCGGGTACTTCGTACCAGGGATACAGACCGGGCTGCTGCGTACCCGGCGCACCTTTCTCGCCGAAGGCAATGCGTCCGCGCACGTCGCAGTAGCGAAGACGGGTGAGCACGTTGATGCTGGCGCGCATCCGTTCGATGCCCTTGAGACGGCCCGACCACACCGCCGGCTTGTTGCCGAACATCGAGCGCATCAGGCGCGCATGATCCGGCCCGCGCAGCTGGCGTTCGACCTCGCGGGCGGCGCGCTGTGCCTGGGCGAGGGTCCAGCGCGGCGCGAAGCCGGCATGCACCATGGTGAAGTTGAGCTTTTCGTCGTGGTGCAGAAGGCTTTGCCGGCGCAACCAGCCAAGGAGTTCCTCCCGGTCAGGTGCGAAGAGGATAGCGCCCAGTTCCGGATTCACCCGGGCCTGTTCTGCCTCGTTGCGCTCGGCCACCGCCAGGAGGCTCAGGTCGTGGTTGCCCAGCGTGACCACGGTCTGGTCGCCCAGGGTGCGCAGCAGCCGCAGCACCTCCAGCGACTGGCCGCCGCGGTTGACAAGGTCGCCACAAAACCACAAAGCATCATTTGCGGCATTGTACTGGATCTTGTCGAGCAGGCGGGCGAGTTCGTCGTAGCAGCCCTGCAGGTCGCCGATGGCCCAGGTCGCCATCAATGCAGCGTCCGCGGAATCGACAGGGTGAACTGCGGGATTTCCGCATCGAACTCCGTGCCGTCATCCGCCACCATGCGATAGCTGCCGCGCATGGTGCCGACGCTGGTTTCGAGGATGGCGCCCGAGGTGTAGCGGAACTCCTCGCCCGGGCGCATATGGGGCTTTTCGCCGACCACGCCGTCACCGACCACTTCCTGCACCTTGCCGTTACCGTCGGTGATGATCCAGTGGCGCGAAAGGAGTTGGGCGGCGACTTCGCCGGTGTTCTGAATGGTGATGGTGTAGGCGAAGACGTAGCGGTTGTCGGCGGGCATCGACTGGTCGTCGATGAAGCGCGTCGCGACGGAAATCGCCATGTCATAGGGCTGTTTGCGGTTCATGCGGGAATTCTCGGCGAGTGCGGGATGCATCGCAACCCGCCTTGTCGCGGAATGTGCGTTGCCTTCGTTCCGGCGTGCGCAGGTGACCTGGCGCGGCGCCGGCGGGGCGCCTATTGCGCCGCGGTGTCGATCGTGCCTGCAGCCTGGCCGGCGGCGACAATCCGGGCGATGGCGACGAACTGCGATGGCGCCAGTTGCTCTGCGCGCGTTCGCGGGTCGATGCCGGCCGCCTGGATCTGCTCGGCGGTGGCGACGTGGTGCAGCGCGTTGGACAGTGTCTTGCGCCGCTGGCCAAAGGCCTCGCGCACGACACGCTCGACCAGTCTTGGATCCGCATCGTGGCGCCTTTCCGGCGGCAGTGGCGTGAGCCGCACGACCGCGGAATCAACCTTGGGGGGTGGGTTGAACGCCCCGGGTGGCACCTTGAACAGGGGTTCGACCCGGCAGTAGAGCTGCAGCATCACCGAGAGACGGCCATACACCTTGCTGCCCGGGTCTGCCGCCATGCGGTCGACGACTTCTTTCTGCAGCATGAAGTGCATGTCGATGATCGACCCGGCGTGCTCCAGGCAGTGGAACAGGATGGGGCTGGAGATGTTGTAGGGCAGGTTGCCGACCAATCGTATTTTTCCACCTTTGGCCAATGCGGTGAAATCTACCGTGAGCACGTCGGCATTGACCACCTCGATGCGCCCGTGCGGCGCGGCGGCCGCCTCGATCCGCGGGATCAGGTCGCGGTCGAGCTCGATCACCGTGATCTCGCCGTGCTGCTCCAGCAGGGGCAGGGTGATGGCCCCTTCACCCGGGCCGATCTCGACCAGGCGGTCACCCGGCTTGGGCGCGACAGCCTGGACGATGCGGCGGATGAGGCCGGGATCGTGCAGGAAGTGCTGGCCGAAGCGTTTCTTGTGCACATGCTCGCCGGTGTCGGCGGAGCGTGGGGAATGGTTCGGTTTCAAGCGGAAGCCTCGGGCGGGGGCGCGAGCGGCGATGAATGGGCAAGCTCTTCGATCAGCCAGGCGCGGAATTTCCGCACCGAAGGCTTGTCGAGATGCGTTTGGGGACACACCAGATAGTACGCGTAGAACGAGGGAATGCGCAGCGCGAACGGGGCGATGAGTTCACCGCTGGCCAGGCGGGCCGCCACCAGCGAGCTGCGGCCCAGGACCACGCCGTGGCCCTGGGCGGCCGCGCGGAGCGCCAGCTCGGTGTCGTCGAACACCGGTCCGCGGCGCGGTTCCATCACCGTCACGCCCGCCGCGGCGAACCAGCGCACCCAGTCATTGAGGCGGGCCTGCTGCTTGACCCGCACCAGCGGCAGGTCCAGCAACTGGACCGGATGCTCCAGCGGCGGCGTCGCCAGGTTCGGGCTGAGTACCGGAAACAGCTCGTCATCGAGCAGCTTGTCGCAGTGCAGATCAGGCCACGCCCCGTTCCCCCAGCGGATCGCCACGTCGACCCCGTCGTTGCGGAAGTCGGCCAGCCCTGTGCTGCTCTGCAGATTGAGCTCGATGTCCGCGTGTCGCGCCAGGAATCCCCCGAGCCGGCCAACCAGCCACGCCGCTGCGAAGGAAGGGAGCACGCTGAGCGTCAGCACGTGACCGGCGCTGCGTTCGCGCACCCGGCTGACGGTCAGGGCCAGCTGGTCCAGGGCCTCCCGCACGCCGATCGCCAGCTGCTGGCCCGCTTCGGTGAGTGCCGTGCGCCGGCCGTCGCGGACGAAGAGCTTGGTGTCGAGGTCCTCTTCCAGTGCCTTGATCTGTACGCTGATGGCGCCGTGGGTCAGGTGCAGCTCCGCGGCGGCACGGCTCCAGTTCAGATGGCGGGCGGCGCATTCGAAGACGCGCAGCGTGCGCAGCGATGGCAGGTGGTGCCAGGGACGCATTGTTAGTTCCGCTAACAGTCGTCGGCAGAAAGTATCGATTTTGTGCCGTTACGTCGAGCGTTAGCATGCATTCCGCGCCGTGAAGTGTTGACGCTACTGACACTCGGGGTTCATCGCGGACCACCGGAGACGGCCGAGGAGTCGCAATGAACCTGTCGTTGATGTCCCGTATGCTCGCCCTGGCCATGATCTGGGGTGGGTCGTTCCTTTTCATGCGCCTGGCCGTGCCGGAATTCGGCGCCGGGTTTACCGCCGCAGGCCGCCTGGGCCTGTCGGCGCTGGCACTCGTGATCTTTGCCTGGCTGCAGGGGCTTTCGCTGGAATGGCGCAAGCACTGGAAAGCCTACCTGTGGATCGGCGCCGCCAGCGCCGCGATTCCCTTCCTGATGTTTGCCTTGATGGCCCGTTACCTGCCGGCCGGTTATTCGGCCCTGCTCAATGCCACCGTACCGCTGTTTGCGGTGCTGATGGCCTGGGGCACGCAGCACGCACGGCCGTCCTGGTCGAAGCTGGCGGGCGTGGCGACCGGTATGGCCGGTGTGATCACCGTGGCGCGCTTTGGCACCGTCACGCTCGATGTGCCGACCGTGCTCGCCTTCGGCGCGGGCCTGCTGGCGGCGTTTCTCTACGCCTTCAGCGCTGGCGAGCTGCGCCGCCGTTTTGCGGGTACTGATCCGGTCGTCGCGGCCACCGGTACGCAGCTGGGCGCAGCCATCCTGATGGTGCCGATGCTGTTCATCAATTTGCCGACCGCGGTACCGGCGCTGGTTCCGGGCCTTGCCCTGATCGCCCTTGGCCTGGTCTGCACGGCCACGGCCTATGTCATGTATTTCCGCGTGCTGCGGGAGGCCGGCGCCGAGCGGGGCACCACAGTAACGTTCATGGTTCCGTTGTTCGCGCAGCTCTGGGGTGCGTTGTTCCTGGACGAAGCCATTACCTGGGCGAGCCTGATCGGGCTGGCGCTGGTGCTGTTTGCCGTCGCGCTGGTGTTCGAGAAAGTGCGCTGGCCGCGCCGGCGCGAGGCGGTCGTCGCCGCCGCCCTGCCGCTCGCGACCTGTGTTGCCAAGAAGTGAGTGCCTGCCCGCCGGAATCCGTGCGATTCCGGCGGGCGCGGTCTTACGCGCGAATACGGGTCACCGCCAGCGACCGGGCAAGCCGGGCTGCCGTGACCAGGCTGGCCGCATCGGCCGTGCCACGGCCAGCCAGATCCAGCGCAGTGCCGTGATCGACGGACGTACGGATAAAAGGCAGGCCGAGGGTGATATTGACCGCTGAACCGAAGCCCTGCGCCTTGAGCACCGGAAGGCCCTGGTCGTGGTACATCGCCAGCACCGCATCGCCCCGTTGCAGTTGTTCCGGCACGAAAGCCGTGTCGGCGGGAAGCGGACCGACCAGCGTCATTCCCTCACCGCGTAGCTTGTCCAGCACGGGGATGATCGTATCGATCTCCTCGCGGCCTATATGGCCGCCTTCACCCGCGTGCGGGTTGAGGCCGAGCACGAGGATGCGGGGCTGCGGCAGCGCGAAGTGGCGGCGCAGATCGCCATCCAGAATGCGGATGCAACGTTCCAGCGCCAGTGCCGTGATAGCCGCCGGCACAGCGGCCAACGGCAGGTGCGTGGTGACCAGGGCCACGCGCAGCGAGGGCGTGGCCAGCATCATCACCACATCCGTGGCGGCGCGTGCGGCGAAAAACTCCGTGTGGCCGCTGAAGGCGATGCCGGCATCGTTGATCACCCCCTTGTGCACCGGGCCGGTCACCAGCGCGTCGAATTCGCCGGCGAGGCAGCCGTCGGCGGCGCGCGCCAGGGTGTCGAGCACGTAAGAGGCATTGGCCGGGTCCAGGACACCCGGCACCACGCGGCTGGCAACAGGAATCGCCACGTAGCGCAGCTCGCCAGGAAGACGGCGGGTGCGCCGCTGGCCGTCGTCGGCGCGAAGATCGAGCGTCACGCCGCGGCTGCGCGCCGCATCGGCCAGCACCGATGGATCGGCTACGGCGATCAGGTCGGCTTCGATATCGCTGGCGGCCAGTTCGGCAACGAGCTCCGGCCCTACGCCGGCCGGTTCGCCGGGCGTCAGGACAAGTCGGGGGAGTCCGGGCGTCGGCATCGGTATCACCGCGGGCAGAAACGAAAGGGCCCGGCGAACCGGGCCCAGGAACTCAGGACTTGGAACCGCTGGCGCTGCCCTGCGTGGGCTCGCCCTTGGCATCGAAGCCGGGCAGGCGGAACTCGATGAACGCCTCGGAGCGCAGCTGGCGCATCAGATTTTCGAAGTCATCTTCGGCCTTGCGCTGCTGGATGGCTTCGCGCGCCTGCTGGCGGCGGTTGTCGTCGGTGCGGTCGAGCTCACGCATGCCCAGGCGCTTGACGAAGTGATAGCCGACGTTGCTGCGGAACGGCTCGCTGACCTCGCCGTCTTTCAGGCGGGCAATCACTTCGCCGACCTGCTGGCCGTAGGTGTCGATCGGGAACCAGCCCATGTCGCCGTTGTTGTTGGCGGTGGTGTTGTCCTGGGAGTGCGCCTTGGCCAACTGGCCGAAGTCTTCACCCTTGTCGACGATGCGCTGGCGCAGGTCGCGGATCTTTTTCTCCGCGTCGGTCGCGCTGACCAGTTCGTCGATCTTGATCATCATGTGCAGGGCGTGGAATTCGGTGACCACCTGCTTGCCCTGCTCGCGCTGGTCAACCAGCTTGAGAATGTGGAAACCGCTGGGACCGCGCACGGCTGGCGTCACCTGGCCCACGCTCATGCCCTGGAGCAGGTCGGCGAACATGCCCGGCACCTGGTCGTAGCGGCGCCAGCCCAGGTCGCCGCCGTCGAGGGCATCGGGCGCATCGGAAGAGCGGATCGCGACTGCGGCGAAATCTTCGCCGGATTCCAGCTCGCGCCTGACCTTGTCGGCCTTTTCCTTCGCGGCCTGGATCTGCTGCGCGCTGGCGCCGTCCGGCAGGTTGATCAGGATGTGCGACAGGCGCACTTCGCCGGTCTTGAGGCTGTTGCCGGCGAGCAGGATGTCGACTTCGGCGTCGGTCGCCTGGGCCGACTGGGCCACGCGCTGGCGCAGCCGCTGGGTGACCAGCTCGTCGTGCAGGTTGCTGCGGAACTCGGTGTAGCTCAGGCCGTCGCGGGCCAGGGCGGAACGCAGCTGATCGACGTCCATCTTGTTCTGGCGGGCGACGCTGGCCACGGCCTGGTCGATTTCCACGTCACCGATGCGCACCCCGGTCTGCTCGGCGCGCGCCACCTGCAGGCGGGTCATGATCAGGCGGTCGAGCACCTGGCGCTCGAGAATGTTCCGGGGCGGCAGCTGCTGCGGATTGCGCTGGTACTGCGCGACGATCTGGCCGACGGCGCGATCCAGCTGGCTCTTGAGCACGACGTCCTCGTCCACCACCGCGACGATGCTGTCCAGGGGCTCGGAATCGAGCATCTGCGCCTGGGCGGACGGCATCCCGGCGGCGAATGAGACGGTCAGGGCAAAGGCGAGCGCGAACTTTTTCATCGGTGGTCCGTGGAAGGTCTCGGGATGGCCGCGCGAGGGGCGGTCCGGCATGGCGAATCAGGTCGCCGAGTGTGCACGGCGACCCGAACTCGGGCCTGAATGGAACGGGCCCGCTGGAAACTACTGATAGCCAAGAATACCACGGCGCAAAAAGTCCTCGGTTTTCTGGCCGATGGCGCCGATGCCCTTGAATTCCAGCTCGAAGTACAGGGCGTTGTTGGCCTTGCCCTCGGCCGTGCGCACATACCGGCGCGCCAGCAGGCGCCAGGCCACGCAGCAGCTGTCATGCTCGATGCCGAACAGGCCCTCGAGGGTCTTTTCGTCGCGCAGCGAGTAGTTCCAGCGGCCAATCAGGCGCCAGACCTCGTTGATGGGCACCAGCGCCGACAGGTCGGTCTGTTCAAGGAAGTCGCGGCGGTAACGGTAAGACAGGTTCACCACGCCGTCGCCCAGGAACCGGTGCTGCACCGAGACGGCGGAGAGGTCGGTGCGGTCCTTGTTCGGATCCCAGTGATCGGCGAGCTTCAGGCGCCAGCGGTCGCTGATGCGCAGGTCGAGCTCGCCCACATAGGCCGAGCTGCTGAAGTCAGTGGCGTTGACGCCGGGCAGCTGCACGCGCTGGTCGTCGAAGTAGCGGATCTGCCCGAAGCTGGCCGAGAGCCGCTCCGCGCCGTTGCTTTCGAGCAGGCGCGTGGTCAGGGCCACGGTCAGGTTCTTCGCATCCATCTGGCGGTCGGCGCCGGTGAAGCGATTGGTCGTGAACAGCTGCGGGTAGTCAAAACTGACCGGCTGGGTATCGAACAGCGGGATATCCGACTGGTCGCGATAGGGCACGTTCAAGTAGTACAGGCGCGGTTCGAGCGTCTGGGTGTACTGGGTGCCCCACAGCTGCGTTTCCCGCTCGAAGAACAGGCCGGCATCGACGCTGCTGATCGGCAGGGTGCGCCGCGGTGACCACTGGTGTTCGTATGCCACCACCGGGCCGCCGGACGGACCGACGCGGCTGTCCTGTTCGACCTCGTAACGCGTATGCCGCACGCCCACTTCCGGGCGCAGGAACCACGATGCGCCTTCCAGCGGCAGGCTCAGGTACGGATACAGGTCCAGGCGCTCGCCCGTGGCCGGGCACACGCCGGTCTCCCCGGGCGCGAACTTCTGGCACTCCTTCGAGAAGGACACGAATTCCGATTTCACCCCGCCGCGCAGGCTGCCCACGAGCCCCACATCGGCTTCGAAGGTG
Organism: Tahibacter amnicola; assembly: GCF_025398735.1. NCBI lineage: Bacteria > Pseudomonadati > Pseudomonadota > Gammaproteobacteria > Lysobacterales > Rhodanobacteraceae > Tahibacter > Tahibacter amnicola. The sequence continues at coordinate 5,660,256 of NZ_CP104694.1, read as the reverse complement.
GCGCGCGGCAGGCGGCGATACGGTTCAAAGATGTCGTTGAGGGTCGGGTCGGTGATCTGGTAGCGATCGCCGCCGAAGCTCGCCGTCCAATGGGCGCCGTGGCCGAGCAGATACGCGCTGGACGGCAGCAGGCTGGTCGAGACGGTCGACAGGCTGTCGCCGAAATCCTCGAAATAGCGGTCATCCGAGACGTGATTGATATTTGCCGCGATATTCCAGTGCGGCGACAGCACGCCGTGGTGTTCGATGTGGAAGTCGCCGCGGTCGCGGTCGGCCTTGCGGTCGTCCGGCATCCACGAGCCATCGATCTGGCCGCGATGGTTGTCCGTGAGGTAGCGGAATTCACCGCCCAGCATCAGCCCGCGCTGGGTCACGATGCGTGGGTAAAGCGTCGCATCGTAGTTGGGCGCGATATTGATGTAGTAGGGCTGGGTGTAGTCGAAGCCGCTGTTGCCGTTGAACCCTACGCGCGGATACAGGAAGCCGCTCTGGCGCCGCTCATCGATCGGGAAGCGGACGTACGGCAGCCACAGGATCGGCACGTCGCCCAGGCGCAGCGTCGCGTTGTGACCCCGGCCGACGCCTTCGGCCTGGTCCAGCGACAGGTCGTCGGCGCGGATCTCCCATTGGGTGGCCTCGGGGTCACAGGTGGTGAAGCCGACCTGGGTCATGGATGCATGATCGGCATCGATCAGCTTCGCCTGCGCGGCACTGCCGTTGCCGCGCGAGCCCAGCAGCTGGAAGCGCACGTTGTCGAGCGTGGCGGTGCTCGGCGTCGTCGTGCCTTCACCCCTGGTCGCCGACAGCAGAAGACCGCGATCCTGGTAACGCACGTCGCCTTCGGCCAGCCAGGCGGTCGTCTCGGTCCAGTAGGTCAGGCGTTCGGCCTGCAGCAGCTGATCCAGGCGCTGGATGCGCGCCTTGCCTTCCAGCACGTATTTGGACGTGTCCTTGGACTGGAAGCGGTCGGCGGTGAAATCGGCGGCTTCGGCGTTGCGGTCGCCCGTGGTCGGCAGGCCGGGGGTGTAGAACGACAGCAGCGCGTTGGGCTTGCAGAGGCGGAAATCGTCTGCCTTCGGCGTGGCGGCGAAAGCGCCGGTGCCGTGGAGCGAAGCGATGGTGGCCAGCGCCAGCAGGCGCACAGCCGGGAATCGGGGGGCATTACGCGGCACGGAGCACGGTCTTTTGCGGCCACAGAGACGCGTAAGATGCCTCAAACGCGCACACCGCAGCAATCAGCGCTCGCGCAAGGGATTGATTTCGTTCCGGTTCAGCCGCAGTGTGGGTGACGCAAGCGGCGCCTGTGCCGCCCCCGCCCGGGAGAAAACGGCTGTGAACGACAAAGTCACCAAGACCGACGCCCAATGGCGCGAGGAACTGACGCCCGAGCAGTACGCAATCTGCCGCTGCTCGGCGACCGAGCGCGCCTTTACCGGCAAATACTGGGACCACCACGCGGCCGGCACCTATCTGTGTGCCGCCTGCGGGTCGGAACTGTTTGACTCGACCACCAAATACGACTCTGGCAGCGGCTGGCCCAGCTACTGGCAGCCGGTGAATCCGGACGCCGTCAGCGAGCACGAGGACCGCACCCACGGCATGCGCCGCGTCGAGGTGCGCTGCGCCCGCTGTGATTCCCACCTAGGCCACGTCTTCACCGACGGGCCGCGACCCACGGGCCTGCGTTACTGCATCAACTCCGCCGCATTGGACTTCGCGCCGAAGTGATGCCGGACAGGGACGCCCGATGGCGCCCCTGCCGATCGGTCCTACTGGCAGCCCTGGGCGACCGGCGTAATGGCGCACAGGTCCAGGGTCAGGTGGTTGCCTTCGTCCGAGGTACGGAACAGCACGTCGTTGTTCACCAGCAGTGGCACGGACGGATAGCCCACGACGCCGATATCCGGGTTGACGCGGAACGTGATCTGCTTGTCACCGAACTGCGGCGTGGACGAGGTGAGCGGAATCAGGAATTCCAGCCACACGCCCTGCGCCATTCCCCAGGCGAACGAATTCATGTATCCGCCGCGCGGCGCGCGGATCGCCAGGCCCTCCAGCCCCTGTGTGAAGGTCTGCGGGCAACCGTAGCCGCTGTCGTTGCCAAGATTGATGATGCGCGGGCCGTTCGGCACGCGGGCGAAGCAGAACACCGGATTGCCTTCGGACACCGCGGGCGTCACCCCTTCCGGCAGCATCAGTTCCAGGCCTACCACGCTGCCGCCGCAGGGATTGCCGGGATGGCTGATCACCAGGTGCGTGTAGAACACCTCGCCGACGGCCGGGGTACGGTTGGGAGGCAGCAGGGTATAGCCGGCATAGGCCTGCACCCGCACCTGGAAAATGGGCGGATCGCTCAGGCACGCGGTGTTCGTGCCGATGCTTTTGAAGACGCCGTCGTACCAGGGCAGGGTCAGCGCAGTGGCCTTGCGCGCAGGGGCCAGCAGTGACAGGCAGACGACAAGGGCGAGCAGGATGCGGTGCATGATTGCCTCGGAACACCCGCCGGACGGCAGGTTTGTTCACGAGGACGGAACAGCGGGACAAAAGCCATCACCGCCCGCGAAAAAATCGTCGCCGCCTTGGTTCGCTGCCGTCAGGCCGGAAGGAATTTCCAGGTCCGCTGGGCGAAGTTATAGAAATAGCGATCGAACGGATTGTTCGTGGACGGGTAGGTCAGGAGCACCACGCCGTCCGCGTGGGCATAGCCGATCCGCCAAAGGCGGGTGGCCGACCAGAAAGGCGCAGCTTCCACTTCAGCCGTCGTGGGGTAGCGGTCGTGACTTTCCCGAAACGCTTCGACGAAGGCCACGACGTCCTGCGCCGACGAACGCGCCGCCTGCACGTAGTGCACGTGCAGCGTGATGCCGGTGGCGAGCGTGATCACGCACAGCACCAGCTTCAGATATTGCACTGCACGCTCCTGCGGCTTGTTCCAGGCCACATAGAGTGCCGGGATGATGATGGCCAGGAGCAGGGGACCGAGCAGGGTCAGGAACAATCCGGTCTGGGGCCGAAACCCGATCAGTCCGATTGCCACGCAGGCGGCGAGTGTGCCCGCGAGGCGCGTGGAATAGGCGCGAATCATTGCGACGAGATCTTCAGGGGATCCGAACGAAGGCCGGACTCTACCATCGCTCCGGAGCCGCGCCGCCCTCGACACAATTGTTGTCGGAGCGACGGGGTGTCGCTGCTACGCTACTAGTGATTTTCTGTACAACCGGCTGTCAGTGTTGCAATTATTTACGACAGCGCATGGCCGTTTTCAGCGCGAGTGTGCGAATCCCGTTTAGTCCAGGAGGGTTGAATGACAACCGCCTCTGCGAAGTCTTCCGTCAATAGACGTGTCGTTGTCGCGATCATCGTCGGCGGATTGGTCCTGATGGCGGCAATGGTTGCCGGCATCCTTGCCATCGTCGCCGGCGCGATGAAGGCGTCGGACGCCTACACCACTTCCGTTGCAAAGGCGCTGAACGATCCGGTGGTGATCCAGGCGCTCGGGCCGCCTGTGAAAGCCGGCTGGCTGCCCACAGGGCAAATCAGAACCGGCTCCGGCGGCGGATTCGCGCGACTGTCGATCAGCCTGGAAGGCCGCAAGGAGAAAGCCACGCTCACGGTGCACGGGACGAAATCCGAAGGCCAATGGCGCTACTCGGTGATGCGTGTGACGATCGCGGGAACCGGGCAGGAGATCGATCTGCTGGAAGGGCGATAGTTAACTGGTGCGAAGGGCGCTTGTCAGAGTCACCGGTGCTCCATCTTGCGTTTCAAAGCGGCACTTACGGGCATGTGGCGTCCAGCCTTTGAAACTGTGCGATTCCAGCGTGTGCAGGTCTGCCTATTTTGTCGATTTCCGTTCGTCGCCTGTCGAATCGTGGCCGGGGCGCGCATCGTATAGCCTTGGTGTGGACAACCACTGCACAGTGACTGTGCCGGACCCTTGGGGCTTGACGAGCCAATACTCACCTTTGCGGACTGGCAGGACCGCACCAGCATAGGAACCGCCGGCGCGAGTACGGAGCGTGAGATCCTTTGCGGTAGGTCCGGAAAAGACATCCGCGCCAGCTGCTGGCTTGTTGCCGCCTGTGAGCGCGGCAACGAAGCCGTCGGTTTCCGCGGCATATGCGACATTTACGCCGTAACCTTTTTCAACCCAGCCTTCTGTGCCAGGTGCCGTAACCGGGGTGGACGCTGGTTTGGCGCTTGTTGTTCGTACGGTTTCTGGTGTCGCGGGTCTCGTGATGTACGCGCTTCCGAGCCCACCAAGCATTCCAAAAAGCGAAGCTAGGACCATTGCCACTCCGCTATCGATCTTCATCGTCTCTCCTCATGGTTGAGGCTCGTAGCTGTCGCTGACACCAGGATTCTCTCACCGCGCGCAATGTGGTCATCCCCGTCGTGTGGTGCGTCCGCATCGGCTGCGAACGGATGGGGAACCCGCGGATCGGAGGAGTCGATTGCAATCGCTGAGGTGTTCGGTGGGGTGCATTCAGCGAGACAGTTTCAGGGACGAACGTACAAACGCCCATTGCTGCGACGAACTCGTGGCGGGATCACGAGAAGGTCCGTCGTCCGGAACGCAGTGCCAACTGCTTCACACCCCCACCGCCCGGCGTGCCTCAGACCCTGAGACGGGATGAACGCAAACTTTCCCCGCTGCGAATAACGCAGTGCCCCTGACGGGCCTATGGAGACGGCTATGAAATCCCTGAGTTCACTGCTGTTGAGTTCGCTCTTCGCACTGTGCACGCCGGCCGCGCTGGCGGCGCCGGGTGACTACGACCCTTCCTTCGGTACGGGCGGATACACCGTTACCTACGACGGCGACCATTCGTCGGCCGACGATCTTGTCGTGGATGAAGCCGGCAATGTCTACACCGCCGGCACCAGCGTGACCGGCGGTACGGTCGTGCCGGTGCTGGCCAAATACAAGCCCAATGGCCTCATTGACGGCAGCTTTGGTGTAGGCGGCATCGTCACGCCAGCATCATTGCCGCCGAATGTCGCGGCCTACAGTGCGCTGACGCGCTTCCGCGGCTATCTGTTCCAGATGATCGCTGCTGACGACAAACTGTACGTTTACGCATTCAATACAAGCGGCGTGCCGCAGGCGTGGTTCGGTGCTGGCGGCGTGGCGACGTTCACGGTCGGCACCGCGATCTACCCGGTGTTTGATATCGCCCAGTGGGGCAACAACCTGGCGATGGCAGCCAGCGCGCGCAACCCGGCCACTGGCAATCACGACTTCGTCCTGGTCGGGCTTTCGCTCTCCGGCGCGCCGCTGGGCGGTTTCGGGACGGGCGGCGTGGCTTACTCGCGCCTGTGGAGCGGTGCTGGTGCACGCAATCGCCTGACGGGCCTGGTGTTCCAGCCCGACGGCCGGATCGTTGCGGCCGGTCGTGCCGCCAAGCCGGGCGATACCTATGACTTCGTCGTCGGCCGCTACCAGTGGAACGGTACGCCCGATCCCACCTTCGGCCTCGCCGGCTTCACCCGTATCGGGTTTGCCGACGATGATTTCGGCCGTCGCGTGGCGCTGAAGAAGAGTGGCCAGATCGTCATCAGTGGCAGCACCTGCAAGACCATCGACCCGGCCGCCGGCACGACCTATTGCCGCGCCGGTGCGGCGCAACTGCGACCGAACGGCGCGCTTGACGCCACCTTCGGCGTGGGCGGCAAGATCGAGTGGGATCTCTACGACAAAGGCGTAACGGTCACCGACATGATCCTGGACGACGCGGAGCGTCCGGTCATTGTCGGCCAGCACCTGGTGGACGACGCGAAGTCCACGGCCTTCGTGCTGCGCCTGAAACCCGATGGATGGATTGACGGAAGCTACGGATCGGGTAGCGGCTGGGTCGATCTCCACTACGGCTACGATGCCAATGCCAACGGTGGTGTGAAGCTGTACAAGCCTGGCCTGATCGTCACGGCGGGAACGACCATAAAGTTTGCCGATCCCTCGCTGACGCTGGGCGCGATGACGGTTGCGCGCCACCAGAACTGAACCACGCGGCGGGGCGAACCCGGAGGGTCCGCCCCGCCCGGCAACGCGTGGCGCGGCGAGGAGTGATTGTTGCCGTCCATCACGCAACCGTGGCGATTGACCCGGCACGACCGGCGACGCCGGCGCCGCAGTACGGGCCCATGCGGCCCGTACTGCGGCAAGTCAGGCCTTGAACGTGCGCCAGGGACGAAAGCGGATCGCCGCGCGGATAAGGCCGGCTTCCGCCTGCGATTCGATGACCGGCCCGATCGGTTTGTACGCGTCGGGATGCTCCTCCAGGCGCCGTTCTTCGCGCAGCGTGTGGCAGTGCCACTCGGTCGTCTTTGCTGCGGTGTGTGATGAGTGGCGGCGTACGCTGTGCCGGCGCACGCGCCGACCCGCACCGTGGCTGCACGACCACAGCCATTCCGGATGGCCAAGCCCCGTCACCAGGTACGACGCATCACCCATCGAACCTGGCAGCAACGCCCACTGACCGTCGTGGGCAGGCGTTGAACCCTTGCGGTGGATGTGCAGTCCGTGTTCTTTCGTGATGATGTTGTGCGGTACATCGACCACGAGGCGTGAGCTGCCCGCACCGACGGTAGCTTCCAGCGCCTCGCGCACCCATTCCGCGAGGACGACGCGATTGAGCCACGCGTAGCGCGCAGCCGTTCCCATTGCCTGGAAGTAGTCTTCTGCGGCGGGGCCGCGCAGCGCGTAGAGCCCGCTCGTCGGATGTGACGTCCCTGCCGGCCAGGCGGATTTGGCCTTGTCGATCCAGCGGCGGCCGACATGGAAGCCAATGCCGCGGGATCCACTGTGAATCATGGCCACCACGTCACCGGCACGCAGTCCGGCCGTGTAGGCCACCTGGCGGTCGAGGATTGCGTCGACGATCTGCAGCTCGACGAAGTGATTGCCGGAACCGATGGTGCCAAGGTCCGGCGAACGTACCTGGTCCTGGCCATTCACGAGGAAATCCGGCGCGTGGACGCTGTCTGCGCGAAGCGTGTCCAGAGCGACGCAGGCACGCACTTCACGTTCGAGACGGGCGAAATCGGTGCCCGCCCAAACGCCGGAGCGGCCGAGCGCACGCAGGCACGCCAATGGTGAATCGTCGAACAAGGCCCGGAACGCGCGCGCTGGTACCGGTGCGTCCGTCCGTGTGTGCAGCAGCCGTTCGGTGAGCACCCGGGTCCAGCGCGCTTCGTGCGACGCCATCTGGGTCAGCGTCAGGCCGGTGGTGATCAGGCGCATGCCGCAATTGATGTCGGTGCCGATGGCCGCGGGAATCACCACATCGGCATCGGTGGCCACGACGCTGCCAACTGGCGCCAGCGAGCCCGGGTGGAAATCCGGTGTGGCGCAGGCGCAGCGCACCGGGCGCGGGCGGTCAGGCCAGCCGACGGCTGCAAAATCCAGCAATTGGGAAACGGCCCTGCCTTCCAGCTCGAAGTCAGGTGGAAGAAGGATCCGGGCGGAATCGTCGCCGCGGCGTACAACGTAGGAATGGGATACGCGTTCGACGGCAATGCCGCGCCGCGCGAAGGCTTTCTGAAGCCGGGAAAGGGGGATTTTCATGAGAAGCTGCCGAGCAAGCGTCATCGCCACCTCGAAAGAGGTGGTCCAATGGGTTGTCAGCAGCCGCGAGGCGTCGCCTATTGGAGCATGCGGCTCTCGCGAAAGGCAAGCGTGACTGATCGGCGCGGGGAATGCCGCTCTCGCGCTACGCTACGGTTGACGTAGCGAGTCTGTGGCGTTTTCCAGCACACGCCGCGCTCCGCCGGTGACGCACCTCCGTGTGCGCGCACCGGAGACGCCGTGTTCAGACCACCAGGCCGGATTCCGCCTCCTGGCACGCGCGGCGCGCCAGGGCCAGGTTCGCCTTGGCCTTGTCGAGCACAAGGTAAATGAACAGACCCGTCTTGGCCGCAATCGGTCGGATCACGTGATATTGCTTACCCAGGGTAATCAGGATGTCCTCGATGCTGTCGTTGAGCCCAAGGCTCTTCATCGTCTTGAGCTTGGCGCGAACCACTTCCGTATTGCCCGCGGCGGCCAGATCCAGATCCATGCCAGTGCCGACGCGGCCCAGTGTCATGCCGCTGTTCGAATCCACCAGCGCTGCGCACATGGAGCCATCGCACTGCATCAGGTTCGTGAGACTGTCATTGACGTTGCCCATGGAATTCTCCTGGAGGGGACGCACCGGTGCAGGGTGGAAGCGGACGTGGTGCGACGACGCCCGGTTCCGCGTTATTCGCCGAACGCGCGGCCAACGGCCGCACAGCAGTTGGACGCCGCCCACAACAACTTGCCCAGAACGGCTTCTTCATTGGCCACTACCGCCAGCGACATCGGCGGCTTCGCGGTAGGGATGTTCATGACGACCACCGTGCCGGTGTCAGCCTGGATAATCATGCGATTGCAGTCCACGATGCCGGCTTCGCGTGCTATCGCCGAGCCGATCGCCGACAGGGAGCTGCCCATCGCCGCCAGTCGCGCTGCGCCGCCCTTGCCGACCTGCAGTGATGCGACCTCGAAACCGTCTGCACTCATCAGTACCGCGGAGACCACACCGACGGTGGCATTACCCAGTGCGTCCAGGTGCTTCTGCGCGACGCCGACTGCGACGCGGCCGAATCGTGGCATGGCAGTCATGCGCTCCTCCTGAGCCGTTCGGACAGCTCGATCACGCACAGCAGTGCATCGATCAACAGGATCACGTCGGAACGCTGGCGCACGTCGACGCTGAACACCGGAATGACGCGTCCGCGCCGTTCGAGCAGTTCGGAGAAGGCGCCCAGGGGATGTGCACCGGATTGTCCCGTACGTCCCACGCCGACGATGATGGGCGTCAACCGGTCGCTGCCGAAGTGATCCAGGAAAAATTCCAATTGGGACAACGCGTCGGATTGCGCCGCGTCGAGCAGCAGCACGATGCCGGTGGCATTGCGGGACAGGATGTCCCACATGAAACGGAAGCGGACCTGGCCCGGTGTACCGTACAGGCGCGCGCCGCGACCATCGTCCAGGGCGATGAAGCCGTAATCCAGGCCGCACGTGGTCAGGGCCTTGTCGTACGCGTATTCATCGGTGTTCGCAACTTCGGTCGAGACGGGTGCATCGTCACTGATGGCGCCGATGGCGGTTGTTTTGCCGGCTCCCATCGGGCCGGTGAAGACGATCTTGAACTCGGTATCGGCCGTGTTCATGCGGACAGACCCAGGCGCAGCCGCAAACTGCGCATGAAGCCGGCGAGTCCTGACAACACGGGCGGGGGAATCACCACATCCGCTGAAGTGGCCGCCTCCGAGGCAACCAGAAGCTGGCACAGTGAGCACGCCGCCAGGTAGCGCTGGACGGCCGTCACTGATTGGCCGGTCAGGCTGCAGAGTGTCGTAACGTCGAAGGTGCCCAGCGACAATGCCGCGGATAGGAGCAGGTGTTCCCGCGCGGCACCGAGCACGCCGAAATCCGGCCAGCGCCGCAATGCAAACGTGCCTGTGGGGTTGATCCAGGGGGCCATGCCTTCCGGCGCGCCAAGCCCGGCGTACCACAGGAGTACAACGCCCGGTGCCTCGATGCCATCCGTTGGTGAAGGGTCTGCCTGCAGTTCCAGCGGCGGCAGCGCCAGTGCACCACGCCGCAACTGGGTGTGGATGGCGGCGGCCGCGACGAAGGTCGACAGGTCGCCGCGCACCGCCAGCGTGCCTGTTGGCGTGCGCGCGGCGTAGTAGCGGTGCGCGTCATCGGGCCGCGTCGCCAGCTCGTGCAGTGAAGTGAGGAAGCCCCAGCGCGTGGCATCCATCGGACCGGCCGGGCTGCGTGCCGTGGCCGGCGTTGTGCCGAGCTGGCGCTCGATTTCATCCAGCACATCCAGCAGCTGCATCACCCGGAAAGGGTGTTTCAGGGTGAATGTCGCATTGGGCGGTGACTGGCCAAGCTCCTGAACGGCGATGACGGGCTTGCGCGACATCGCCCAGCGCTCCACCACTGGCGAGTGGTTTGCGTCGCCGGCCATGAGTACGTCAGCGTGCTCCGGATCGGCGAGCAGCCATTCCGCGCGCGAACGTCCGTCGACGATCTTGAGCATGGAGTGAAACGCATGCGTGGCGTCGTCGGTCAGGCCGACGACGGCGATACGTCGTCTTTGCATCGGTGCTCCCCTGAGTCCGGCCCCGCCCATCCCGATCGTGCCGCACCGCACGGCGGGCGCTGCGCAGGACGACACAATTCAGGGATGCCAGTGGCGATTTCAGTCTAGCACCAGGGAAAAACGACGTGTAAATAAAAGTGACAAAGAAAGAAGTAGCGAAGTGACTTTCGCTATGTCGCGCTGGTCGTTGCTGTGCGTGCGGTTGCGCGCCGTACTGCTCTGTGCGGGTGCGGTGCAATACGCCAATGCGCGGCTGCAGGAAACGCCAATGCCGCGCGGGCCCGCCGGGCATTCCCACGTTCGAAGTCTGCGCAGATTACCGTGACCTGCTCACTCGGCGGGACTGCAAAAAGTGACAGGTTTGCAGGCGTGGCATGTAGAAAGTGCGTGCAGGTGGAATTTGCAACGAAGTTGCCAACCGGATCACGAAACGACAATGGGCATTGCGCTAGCTGGCCGCGATCACGCGTGCCAATGCGCAGGATGATGCGGGCGAGTCGTCCGTAGCGTCGTTGTCGCGCGGCGCGTCGGTCTACGGTTTCACCGTAAACCGCCCGATCTCGACGTCGTCGTCGCCGTCCGTCAGGTGGCGTGTGGCTGTGACGCGCGACGCGTGTCCGCTGCCGAAGTTCGCCTGGAATTCCACGTGCACGTTCACTCCGTGCGTGAGCGTGACGGTGCGGTCACTGAAGTAGGTCGCCTTGACGATGTAGGTGCCGGGTATCGCGCGGCGGATGGTGAACACCTCCGGTCCATAGCCGCCCAGAAAGTCATTGCTGAGGTGGCTTCCGGTGTTTCCACGGGTGTGCGTAAAACGCATGACCTCTCCAGCGGGATCGGTGACGGAGAGGTCGATGTCCGTATTGTCAGCGTCCCAGGTCAGGGTCACGCGCAGGTCCACCGGAACTGCGCCGAGCAATGCCGGATCCGCCAGCAAGGCCTTGCGCGCCGGATCGGACATTCGCGCCAGGAGATCGTTTAGTTCATGCAGGACAATGGCCAGGAGTCCCCGGGCTCGACCCTGCCAGTCGCTGTCGACGATCTGCCATAGCAGCCGGCTCGCACGCTCATTGTCCGGGTTTGATTGACGTGACAATGCCAGCGCCAGGTCGCGCAGACTCTGTGGCTCTTCGGCGCGCAGTTGCGCCACCTTCTCCAGCAGCGGTACGGCAAGGTCATAGCGCTCCTCTTGCTGCAGGCGGTAGGACAGTACGCGCAACAGGGCGGCGTTCTCGAGGTCGATCTCTGCCAGGTTCGACAGAATACGCACGGCAAGTTGCGGGTCTTTGCGCTCGTGGCGGAAGTAGTCGGCGCATTCCAGGAAGAATGCGGGCGCTGTTGCGTGTGTGCGGCGCTCCTCGAGATAGGCCTGATAGGGCTCGGACGCTGCACGCAGACGTGCCAGATAGGATCGGTCCGGATTCCATGGTTGCAAAGTAACCACCGCAGGCGTCCTCGCGGCCAGCTCCGGCGATTCGGCGGAATAGCGGGCGACGACCGGCGCCGACAGGTTCCCGAGCTCTTCCCGGAAACGTTCCGACCATTCACCCGTGACCAGCTCCCACAGCAGTAGCACGGCGCGGCGATTGTCCGGTTGCGGCTGGCGCGACAGGGCCAGCGCGAGGTCACGCCGGCTCTGGGGTTCCTCGCCGCGCAGTGTGAGCACCTTCTGCAGCAGCGGGACGGCCAGTGCGTCGCCAGGGCGATCAGTCTGGCGTGAGGCTGGTGCCCATGAGAGCGGCGACATGGGCTGCGCTGGCTTGGCGCAACGCCGTGAGGCTGTAGCCACCTTCGAGGCTGGAGACGACGCGCCCCCGGGCATGGCGCTGGGCAACGGCGATCAGTTGCGTGGTTACCCAGTCATAGTCGGCGTCGTCGAGGTTGAGGTTGGCCAGTGGGTCGAGCCGGTGGGCGTCGAATCCGGCCGAGATCAGGACCAGCTGCGGCTGGAAGGCATCCAGCGCCGGGACGATGGTATCGGTGTAGGCGGTGCGGAATTCGCTGGCGCCGGCGCCGGGGGGCAATGGCGCGTTGACGATGTTGCCCGCCCCGGTTTCGCTGCGGGCGCCCGTCCCCGGATAGAGCGGCCACTGGTGAGTCGATGCGTAGAGAACGCGGGAATCGTTCCAGAAGATGTCCTGCGTGCCGTTGCCGTGATGCACGTCAAAGTCGACCACCGCGACGCGTTCGATACCCTGGGCCAGCGCCTGCGCAGCGCCGACGGCGACATTGTTGAAAAAGCAAAAACCCATCGCCTGGTCGCGCGTGGCATGGTGGCCGGGTGGACGCACCGCGCAGAACGCGCGGTCGAACGCGCCCGCCAGCACGCCGCTGACGGCTGCGGTGACCGCACCGGCTGCCCGCAGCGCGGCGTCGAGCGAGCCGGACGACATGACCGTATCGGCATCGACACGCAGTTCGCCGCTTTCCGGCGCATTCTCGAACAGGTGCGCAATCAGTTCCGGCGCATGTACGCGTGCCAGCTGTTCCCGCCCGGCCCGCGGTGCCTCGTGGTGCACCAGCGACGCGAATGCCTCGTGGCGCAAGGCGTCCAGCACCGCCCTGAGCCGCTGCGGCGATTCGGGATGGCCAGGGCCCGGGTCGTGCGCCAGGCAGCTGGTGTGGGTGAAGAGTGCGCAGGGCATCGCAGGTCTCGCGACATCGGGTGAGGGGTCCGCAAAGGATACAGCGCGGCGTCGTGGAATATGCCGCTCAGGATGCCGGACGTCGGCGCCGCTCGTGCTGCCACAGCACTTCGCCGTGGCCGCCGGCGCGGGCGAGCACGCGGGCGATGACGAAGAGCAGGTCCGACAGCCGATTGAGATATCGCGTGGCTTCACCGCGCACGGTTTCGTGACGACCCAGCGTGATGACCTCACGCTCGGCGCGCCGGCAGATGGTGCGCGCCAGGTGGCAGGTCGAGGCGGGCAGGCCGCCGGCGGGAAGGATGAAATCCTTCAGGGGCGGAAGGTCCTCGTTGAAGCTGTCGAGCGTGTGTTCCAGCCGTTCGATATCGGCGTCGAACACCATCGCCATGCCCGGGATGCACAGTTCGCCGCCCAGATCGAAGAGGTCATGCTGAACCTGGGTCAGGCATTCGCGCACCGGATCGGGAATTTCCAACGCCAGCAGCATGCCGAGCGAACTGTTGAGTTCATCGACCGTGCCGTAGGCGGTCACGCGGGCGGAGTCCTTCGGCGTACGCGTGCCGTCGCCAAGCCCCGTGGTGCCGTCATCGCCGGTGCGGGTATAAATTTTCGAAAGGCGGTTGCCCATGGGAATCTCCAGGGGAAAATCGGGGTGACCGGCGCGCAGCGCTCAGTCGGCCTCGAAACGCGAGGCATTCAAATAGCTTACTTCAAACTGTCCATTGCGATACCGGATGCGGCTGGCGCGGGCATAGTCCACCTGCAGCGTGAAGGCCTTCGCCGGCGGCAATCCGAACGCGTGGCACAGCAGGGCGCGGATGGAACCGGCGTGGGCGACCGCCAGCACGCAATCGTCGGAATTGGTGTTGCCCAGCAGGGCCGAGAGCCAGGAACCGGTACGTCGAACCACGTCGGCGAAGCTCTCGCCGCCGGGCGCTTCCTGGATGACCCAGTTGTCGGCCCAGTGACGGTAGCGGGCGCCGTCGTTCGCGGCGATCGTGTCCCAGCGCTGGCCGTCCCATTCGCCCAGGTCGACCTCGCGCAAACGCGGGTCCGACAGAGGCTCTGTCGCAAAGCGCGCGGCGAACACCTGCGCGGACTGCTGCGCGCGGCGCAGATCACTGGAAAACAGGAATCGTGGCGAATTACCCTGCCATTCGGCCGCCAGCCGTTGAATGGCGGTAAAGCCGATCGCCGACAGCGGTGCGTCGGTACGGCCGATGCACAAGCCCGGCGCACAGTCGGCCTCTCCATGGCGAACCAGGATCACGTCCATCGCGTTGCTCCCGCAAAGATCAAGTAACAAGCCAGTTCCACGACCTGGTTGGCCGCACCCAGCGTATCGCCCGTGATGCCGCCCAGCTGGCGTCGGTAGTACAGCGCGGCGAGAGCGACGACCAGGGCGCTGCCGACGGCTGCGCACCATGCTACGCGTCCCAGTGGAAGAACGAGCGCCGCGGTGATGAATGATCCGACGACAGCGTGGCGCAGGCCGATGCCGTCGGCAACTGGCTTGTTTGCGGGCGTGCCGGCGCGGACGTAGGGCAACCCCGCTGCCAGTGGCAGCACGCTCCAGCGCGCCAGTACGTGTCCGGTCCACAGGGCGGCCAGAAGGCCCGCTGGTGGCAAGGTGGCCAGCGCGACGTATTTGCCGCCCAGTACGATGCACAGCGCGACAGCGCCATAACTGCCGATGCGGCTGTCCTTCATGATTTCGAGCTTGCGCTCCAGCGTCCAGCCGCCACCCAGGCCATCGGCCGTGTCGGAAAGACCGTCCTCGTGGAAGGCGCCGGTGACCACGATGCCGGCAGCCAGCGCGCACCAGGGAACCACGCTGGCGGGCAGGCAGAGGTTTGCGACGAGTGCGACCGCGATCACCACGGCCGCGACAACCGCCCCCACCAGTGGAAACAACGGGGCCGCGCTGGCCAGGCAGGCGGCGTCGGCGTAGCTCCAGCGTGCGAACGGCAGGCGGGTGAAAAAGGTCAGCGCCGTGGCAAATAGTCGCAACAGATGGGTCACCGCCGGCGCTCCGCGGCGTGAACGACCGGCATTTCAGGGGTGGCGTTCGGATTCACGGTCAAGGCCCGTCGTCGGCGGCAGGGGCGCCCGGTGCAGCGTTGGGCCGGGCATCATAGCGGAGGCCCGTAGCCGCCCGTATCATGGCCGGATGAGCACTGATTTTGATGTGGTGGTGGTCGGCGGTGGCCTGGTCGGCGCCAGCCTGGCGATCGCCCTGGAAGACAGCGACCTTCGTGTCGCCCTGGTGGAAGCCGCAGCGCCCCGTGCGGCAGCGCAGCCCAGCTATGACGAGCGCAACCTGGCGCTGGCGCGCGCCAGCGTGGCGGCGTTGGGAACACTGGGCGTGTGGCAGCACGTCGGCGCCAGCGCATCGCCGATCCGCCGTATTCACGTCAGCCGGGCCGGCGAATTCGGGACCGTCCGGCTCGACAGCGAGCGCCAGGGGCTGCCTGATTTCGGTGCCGTACTGCCCGCGCGCGAGCTGGGCAACGGCCTGCTGGCGCAGCTGGAGCGCTGCCGCCGGCTGGTCCGCTACGCGCCAGCGAGCGTGGAACATATCCAGCCCGGTGATCGTGTACAGACCCTTTCCATTCGATCGGCGGGCGAGGTCACCACCCTGTCCGCGCGCCTGGTGATCGGGGCGGACGGCACCGAATCGCTGGTGCGCCAGCGCAGTGGCGTGACTGCGGAAGAGCACGACTACGGCCAGGTGCTCTTCGTCTGCACGGTAATGCCCGAGCGGCCGCTGGATGGCACCGCCTACGAGCGCTTTTCGGACGAAGGACCGGTAGCGCTGCTACCCCTGGCGGAGCGCCGGGCGGGATTGGTGCTGACGGTGTCGGGCGATCAGTCGGCGCAGGTTGAATCCCTGGACGACGAGTCCTTTCTTGCCCTGGCGCAGGCGCGGTTTGGCTGGCGGGCCGGGCGGCTGCGTCGACCGGGCCGCCGGACGGCGTACCGGATGCGCCGGGTCAGCGCGCAGCAGCTGGTGGCGCCGCGAACCGTGCTGGTCGGCAATGCGGCGCAGACGCTGCATCCCATTGGCGCCCAGGGATTCAACCTGGGCCTGCGCGATGCGCTGACGTTGGCGGAAAAGCTGATTACCGCCCGGCGCCGCGGTGATGACATCGGCGCTCCGGCTGTGCTGCGCGACTACGCCCTGGCGCGCCAGGCCGATCGCGACGGCACACTGGACATGAGCGACGGGCTGGTGCGGCTGGCGTGCAATCCGGCTTCGCTGCTGGGGCCGTTGCGCAGCGTCGCGCTGCTGGCCATCGATGGACTGCCGCCGCTGGCGCGGTGGCTGTCGCGCAGGGGCATGGGTTATCGCGGGGTGCCCAACCGCTATTCGTCGGGAGACAAGCCGTGAATCGTCGCAGCGTGTTTGATGTGGCCGTGGTCGGCGCCGGCATGGTGGGCAGCGCGGCCGCGCTGGCGCTGGCGCGCAGCGGCCTTCGCGTTGTCGCGCTGGACGAGCGCACACCTGCGGCGTGGGACGAGGGTGACGAGGTGGATCTGCGGGTTGTCGCGATCGCGCCTTCCTCGGCGGATTTCCTCGCGGACATCGGCGTATGGCCGCGTATCGCCGGGGCCCGTTCCTGCGCCTACCGTCATATGCATGTGTGGGACGCCGAAAACGGCGCCGCGATCGATTTTGACGCCGCGGAGCACGCGCGGGGCGAGCTTGGCTGGATTGTCGAGAATCGCCTGGTCCAGCTCGCCCTGGCGCAGGCGATCGAGGCAGATGGACGAATCGAAACCCGCTGGCCGGCACGCGTGGTCGCGACCAGCGTCGAAGGCGGCGTGCGGCGGCTGGAGCTCAATGACGATTCCCGCATCGCGGCCCGCCTGGTTATCGCGGCGGATGGTGCGGCTTCGCCGCTGCGCGCGCTGGTGGACATCGATACGCACGGGCATTCCTACGGGCAGCGGGCCCTGGTCGCGCATGTGGGCACCGAACGCCCGCATGAAGCCACGGCCTGGCAGCGCTTCCTGCCGGGAGGCACGCTGGCCTTCCTGCCGCTGCGGGACGGACGCAGCTCCATCGTGTGGTCGTTGCCGGATGCCGAATGCGACCGGCTCCTGGCGCTGGATGACGCCGCGTTCTGCGCGGAACTGGGTTGCGCATTCGACTTCCGCCTGGGACCCATCACGTCCGTCACCCGGCGTGCGGCGTTCCCGTTGCAATTGCAGTTGGCACGCCGCTATCTCGCTCCCCGGCTGGCGCTGGTAGGGGATGCCGCGCACCAGGTGCACCCGCTGGCGGGTCAGGGCGTGAACCTGGGGTTTCGCGACGTGGCCTGCCTGGTCGAAACCATCGCCCAGGCCCACCAGGATGGGCGTGATTTTGCCGCGGAAACCACGTTACGCCGCTACGAGCGGCGGCGGCGCAGCGACAACACCCTTTCCGCCTTCGGCTTCGATGCAATCAACCGCCTGTTCCGCAGCCAGTTTGAACCGCTGGTCGTGCTGCGCGGCGCCGGTGTGCGTCTGGTGAACGCCTTGTCGCCGTTGAAGCGGCTATTGGCAGGGCACGCGGCCGGGCGCTGAGTCCGTCCGCATCAACGGATGCTGCTATCGAAAGAGTAGTTTCATGGGCGGCCGACAGGCGATCACGCCTGCCCGGTCAGCGCCTGCAGCAGGTCCGCCTGGTTCTCTTCCGACAGGCGCTGGATCAGGTCGTCCAGCTCGCCCTCGATGATCTCGGGCAGCCGATACAGCGTGAGGCCTTCCACGCGGTGGTCGGTGATGCGGCCCTGGGGGAAGTTGTAGGTCCGGATACGCTGGCTGCGATCGCCGGAACCGACCTGCAGACGACGGTTTTCGGCTTGCTCGGCCTGCTGCTTGGAGCGCTCCGCATCGAGCAGGCGGGCCTTGAGCAGGGCAAAGGCGCGCGCGCGATTCTTGTGCTGGCTGCGCTCGTCCTGGCACTCGACCACGATGCCCGTCGGCAGGTGAGTCAGGCGGATCGCCGAGTCGGTCTTGTTCACGTGCTGGCCGCCCGCACCGGACGCGCGGAAGGTGTCGACCTTGACGTCGGCATCGCGGATATCGATATCGTCGACTTCGTCCATCTCCGGCAGGATCGCTACCGTAGCGGCGGAAGTGTGAATACGCCCCTGGGCTTCGGTCGCCGGTACGCGCTGCACGCGATGAGTACCGGATTCGAATTTCAGCCGCGCATAGGCGCCCTTGCCTTCGATGCGTGCAATGACTTCCTTGTAGCCGCCATGTTCGCCAGGACTGGAAGACAGGATCTCCGCGTGCCAACCCTGCCGTTCGGCGTAACGCGAGTACATGCGGAACAGATCGCCGGCGAAGATCGCCGCCTCGTCGCCGCCGGTGCCGGCGCGCACTTCCAGGAACAGGTTGGCGTCGTCGCGTGGATCCTTCGGGATGAGCAGGATCTGCAGTTCGCGCTCCAGCGTGGTGCGCGTGGCTTCCAGCTCGGGAATCTCCGCCTCGGCGAGTTCTTTCAGCTCCGGATCGCGCAGCATGGCCTGGGCCGACTGCAGGGCCGCCTCGTTCGCGTCGTAGGCCTTCAGGGCGGCGGTGACCGGCTCGAGCTGGGCGTATTCGCGGTTGAGGTTGCGGAACTGCGCCGGGTCGCTCAGCACGTCGGGCTGGGCCAGCAGTGCGGCCACTTCTTCGTGGCGCTCGGCCAGCTGTTCGAGCTTGCGTCGGATCGAGGGAGTCATGCGTCCTTGTCGGTGTTGGCGGCGGCCGGGTCGAACAGCTTCGCGGCGGCCTGGATCAGTTCACTGTCGCCGCGCATCGCCGCTGCGCGGAGATTCGCGCTGGGGGCATGCAGCAGCTTGTTGGTCAGCGTGTTGGCCAGGAAGGTGAGCGCCTCCTCGGGCGACTTGCCGCGCTGGAGCAGGGCGCTGGCGCGGGCAAGAACGTCGTCGCGATCGGCTTCCGCACGGCGGCGCAGGTCCTGGACCGGATTTCCCAGGTCCAGGGCGCGCAACCAGGCCATGTAGCGGTCGACCTGCAGTTCGATGATCGCTTCCGCCTCGCGCGCGGCCGCTTCGCGCGATCGCAGGTTTTCGTCGATCACGACCTTCAGATCGTCAATGGTGTACAGATATACATCTTCCACTTTGGCGACGTCGGCGGCGATGTCGCGCGGCACGGCGATATCGACCATGAACATCGGCTTGTGCCTGCGCGCGCGGATGGCGGCCTCGGTCATGCTGCGCGTGACGATGGGTTCGCGGCTTGCGGTGGAGGCGATCACGATGTCGGCCTCAGCCAGGTGCTGGGGCAGGTCCGACAGGGCGATAGCGTAGCCGCCGCAGCGGTGTGCGAGTGACTGGGCGTTATCCAGCGTGCGATTGGCGACGATCAGGCGGCGGACATTGGCGTCGGCGAGGTGCCGCGCTGCCAGTTCAATCGTTTCGCCGGCACCGATCAGCAGTACGCAGGCGTCGCGCAGGTCGGCGAAGCGCTGCTCGGCCAGGCGCACGGCAGTGTAGGCCACGGATACGGGATTCGCGCCGATGCGGGTGTCCGTGCGGACACGCTTGGCCACCGCGAAGGTGTGCTGCAGCATGCGTTCCATCGGGGCACGCAGGGAGCGGGCATCGCGTGCCACCTGGTAGGCATCCTTCACCTGGCCCAGGATCTGCGGTTCGCCAAGGACCATGGAATCCAGCCCGGTGGCGACGCGGAACATGTGCCGTACGGCTTCCGCGTCGTCGTACCGGTAGAGGAATTCATCCAGCCGACCGTTCGCCACTGAGTGGTAGTGGTGCAGCCAGGTCGTCGGCACCGATTCGGCGCCTTCGGCGACGCTGCAGTAGAGCTCGGTGCGATTGCAGGTGGAGAGGATCAACGCCTCTTCCACGCCCGCCTGGGCGACCAGCTCGGCCACCGCCTCGCGCGCGCGCGCCGCGTCGAAGGCGACGCGTTCGCGCAGGTCCAGCGGGGCGGTGAGGTGATTGAGTCCGAGGGCTAGCAATGCCATGGATGATGGGGCCGCGCGGGCAACAATCGGCTAAGCTTGGGCGCGTGGATGCGGTGCGCGCAAACCCTGTACGGGCTCGGCCGCCACGGCCTTGACCCGACGCGGATGCCGCAGTGCAAAACGCGGCTAGTTTGCGGTCGCGACTGCCCAAGATCAAGCAAGGCGCAGGATCCGACAACGCGGAAGTGAGGGAACCACGCGCCATGCCGCGCTGACCAAGTCCCGTTCATGACCGTCCGCCGGCCGTCCGTTCCCGGTTTGCCGCGTGCGGCTCTGGCGCCGGATCCAGCGGTTGACGTAGCAACAGGGCCCGGAGTTTGACCATCAGGAGCACGATGAACGTCCATTTTGATCCCCGTGCCTGGCTGATTGCGGTGGTGGCGTTGGCCTTTGCGGGCTGCACCGCGACGCCAGTCAAGAAAGATGCCCCACCGGCCTCGGCCGGCAAGTCGCAGGCTGCCAATCAGCCGGAGGCAGGTGATGACGATCTCCTGGCCCAGATGCTGGCCGGTGAGTTCGCCATCGGCCAGTCCGATATCGCGGCGGCGGCCGTGCGCTACGGTAATGCGGCGCGCCTGAGCAAGGATCCGCAGGTATCGGCGCAGGCGGCCCGCCTGGCGCTGGCCGCCCGCAACTACTCCCTGGCCCGCGAGATGCTGGCGCGCTGGCGCACGCTCAAGCCCGAGGATCCGGGTTTGCTGCAGGTGGAGGCCGGCCTGGCCATGGGCGGTGGCGACGCCGAGGCCGCGTTTGCCGCACTGCAGAAGCTGCTGCCCCTGCCGAACGAACAAGGTTGGCGCTACCTGGGGCAAACCCTGCTCGGTGCCGCCGACAAACCGATGGCTGCCGCACTGCTGGAGCGGCTGGCGACGCCGGCCAACCTGGCTGCTGCCAGCGAAGACATCTGGATCGCGATGAGCCAGCTGGCGTTCAAGCTGGACCGCAAGGCCTATTCGCGCACCCTCGCCGACGCGGCCGTGCAGAAGTTTTCCGGTGGCCCGAGCTTTGGCTGGTCCGCCCAGCTGGCAGCCGACGAAGGGGATAAACGGCGCGCGATCGCGTTGTACAAGGAAGCGATCCAGCGCTCGCCCAAGGACATCCGCATGCGCGCGGGCTACGCGCTGCTGTTGTCGGAAGAAGGGGATCACCGCGGCGCGGCCAAGGTGCTGGCCGATGGCCCGCAGGATGAATACACCTATGCGGCGCGCGCCGCATATGTGGCACGCAGCGAGGATGAGAAACTGGTCCAGGCCCTGTTCGACGAAATGAAGGCCTTGCCCGAGGAACAGTCCGCGGCCCACGCGGACCTGCTCGGCCAGCTCGCCGAGTTGCTGGAGCAGCCGGCGATTGCGCTCACCTGGTACCAGAAGGTGAGCGAGGACGACGACAACTGGTTCGACGCGCAGGTGCGTATTGCGGTGATCGAGGACCAGCAAGGCAAGCACGATGCCGCCCTGACGCTGACACACGACCTCCAGGCCCGCGTCGGAGACGACCCCAAGCGCCTGGCCGACGCCTTTCTGCTCGAGGGTGAGCTGCTGATCCACGCCGGCAAGGATGATGCGGTGCAGGAGGCCTATTCGCGCGGGATCAAGCTCCTGCCCACCGATACGCGCCTGATTTACGCCCGTGCGCTGCACGCGGCCAACATCGGCCGGGTCGATGATGCCGAGCGGGACCTGCGCCGGGTACTCGAACTCAAGCCGTCCGATGTCGACGCAATGAATGCGCTTGGCTACACGCTGGCGGATGCCAATCGCAAGCTCGACGAGGCGCTCAGCCTGATCGAGCGCGCCCTCAAGGCCAAGCCCGAGGAACCGGCGGTGATTGATTCGCTCGGCTGGGTGCGCTACCGGCGCGGCGAGCTGGCGGAAGCCGAAACAGCGCTCAAGCGCGCCTTCGACAAGCAGCCGGATGCCGAAATTGCCGCGCACTACGGCGAGGTGCTGTGGCACAACGGCAAGCGTGAGGAGGCCCGGAAGGTCCTGGGCGAGGCACGCAAAAAGGACGACAAGAACAAATCGTTGCTTGAAACGATGAAGCGACTCGGGCTATGAGCGTCATGACGGCGGATTCCGTCCGGCGCCAGGGCGCCGGACGTGGGGTGCTCCTGTTTCGCGCCGCGCTGGCGGCCGCGACCCTGCTCCTGGCCGCCTGCGCGCCGATGCGCACCCGCGAGGACGCCGCCACGCTACGCATCCAGCAGCAACGCGAAGCGGCGCTGGCCCAGGCGCAGCGCTGGCAATTGAGCGGTCGGCTGGCCGTGTCCAACGGCGAGGACGGCGGCAACGGCGACTTGGAATGGCGCCAGGACGGCGAGCGTTTCGACCTGACCCTGCGCGCACCGGTGACCGGAAAGAACTGGCGCCTGCACGGCGATGCCAGCCGGGCCACGCTGGAAGGTGCGCGCGACCAGGTGCTGACCGACCGCAGCGCCGCGGCGCTGCTGGACCGGGAAATGGGCTGGCATGTGCCGGTGCAGGAACTGGAGTACTGGGTGCGCGCGCTGCGTGCTCCCGGTAGTCGCGCGCAGCTGGTCTTCAATGAACACCAGTTGCCGGCCACGCTGACCCAGTCGGGCTGGACGATCGAGTACAAGGACTACTTTGGCGAGCAGGCCGTGCCACTGCCGCGCAAGGTCTTTGCGACCCGGGGCAAGTACCGGGTGCGCCTGTTCATCGAGGAATGGCAGGCTCCATGAGCGCGTGGACCCGCTGGCCCGCGCCCGCCAAGCTGAACCTCTTCCTGCAGATCACCGGACGCCGCCCCGACGGCTATCACTGCCTGCAGACGGTGTTCCAGCTGCTCGACTGGGGCGACCTGATCGAAATCCGTTCCCGTGACGATGGCCAGATCGTCCGGCATGGCGGGCTGCCCGGCGTGGCGCCCGAGGACGACCTGGTCATCCGGGCCGCCCATGCCCTGCGCCGGGTCGCCGGCAGTGACCGGGGCGCGGATATCGCGGTGACCAAGCGAATTCCCGCCGGTGGCGGACTGGGGGGCGGCAGCTCGGATGCGGCCAGTACCCTGGTGGCTCTCAATGCTCTTTGGCGCTGCGGGCTGGACGAGCCCGCGCTGGCGGCGTTGGGCCTGCGCCTGGGCGCCGATGTCCCGGTGTTTGTGCGCGGGCGGACGGCCTGGGCCGAGGGCGTGGGCGAACAGCTGAGCCCCCTGGATCTGCCCGAACGCTGGTTTGTCATCGTCGACCCGCAAACTTCCGTGCCGACTGGCCCGCTTTTTCAAGCGCCGGAATTGACACGGGATGCTCCGGCCACGACAATTCCGCGCTTCCTTGCGGGGACGCAGACCTCGAACGCATTCGAGCCCGTCGTCAGGGCCCGCTACCCCCGGGTGGCGCAGGCGCTGGATTGGCTCGGCGGTTTCGGTCGGTCGCGGTTGTCGGGTTCCGGTGGTTGCGTCTTCCTGGACGTGGCCGACGAATCCGACGCACGGGCTATCGCGAAAGCGTGTCCGCAGGAGTTGACGGCCCACGTGGCGCGCGGTGTGAACCGATCGCCGCTGAAGGCCGCACTGGAAGAGTTTGCTGCTGGGGCGTCGCCAAGCTGGTAAGGCACGGGATTTTGATTCCCGCATCCGTAGGTTCGAGTCCTACCGCCCCAGCCATTGAATCATCCCAAGCGTCGGGCGATGGCCCGATGAATGGCCGCTGGTGGAGATTCACATGAATAACGCAGGTTTGATGCTGTTCACCGGCAACGCGCACCGGCGTCTGGCGGAGAACGTATCGCATCGGCTCGGCGTACCGCTTGGCAAGGCGCTTTGCGGTCGATTCTCCGACGGCGAAGTCCAGGTCGAGATCGAAGAGAACGTCCGTCGCCAGGACGTGTTCGTGGTGCAGCCCACCTCGGCACCGACGGCTGACAACTTCATGGAGCTGCTGGTGCTGGTTGACGCGCTCAAGCGCGCTTCCGCCGCCTCGGTGACCGCCGTGATTCCGTATTTCGGCTATGCCCGCCAGGATCGTCGCCCGCGCTCGGCGCGCGTACCGATCACGGCGAAGGTGGCCGCCGACATGATCGGCGCCGTTGGCACCGACCGCGTGTTGACGGTCGACATCCATGCCGACCAGATCCAGGGCTTCTTCGATATCCCGGTCGACAATGTCTATGCCTCGCCGGTGCTGCTGGCCGACATCTGGCGCAACCAGGGGACGGACAACCTGATCGTGGTCAGTCCGGACGTCGGTGGCGTGGTGCGCGCCCGCGCCATCGCCAAGCGCCTGGATGACGCGGACCTCGCGATCATCGACAAGCGCCGCCCGCGCCCGAATGAATCGACGGTGATGAACATCATCGGCGACGTGAAAGACAAGACCTGCGTGCTCGTCGACGACATCGTCGATACCGCCGGCACCCTGTGCGCAGCCGCCAACGCGCTGAAGAAGCAGGGCGCGCGCAAGGTCGTGGCCTACTGCACCCATCCGGTGCTGTCCGGCTCGGCCCTGACCAACATCATGAATTCACAGCTGGATGAACTGGTCGTCACCGACACCATCCCGCTGCGTCCGGAAGCCCAGGCCTGCAGCCGTATCCGGCAGCTGTCGGTGGCCGAGCTCCTGGCCGAGACCATCCGTCGCGTCGCCTTCGGCGAGTCGGTGAGCTCGCTGTACGTCGACTGACAACGCGTCATCCGGCCGGCACCGGCGTACCGGTGCCGGCCACATTCCCTCGTCTGGTCGCGGTCGAGGGGTCTGCCGCCGAAGGGCGGCTCATCAACCGAGGTAGTAGTCATGGCAACGATTCACGAAATCCCGGCACAGCTCCGCAAGGACCAGGGCAAAGGTGCGAGCCGCCGCCTGCGTCACGCGGACGTCGTCCCGGCCATCCTGTACGGTGGCAAAGAAGCGCCGCAGAGCATCCAGTTCGCGCACAAGGACGTCTTCATGGCGTCGCAGAACGAGTGGTTCTACTCGGCCATTCTCGATCTGAAGATCGATGGCACGAACCAGAAGGTTCTGCTGCGTGACATGCAGCGTCATCCGTACAAGCAGCGCCTGCTGCACCTGGACTTCCAGCGCGTCGACGAGAACACCGCCCTGCGCGCCCGCGTGCCGCTGCACTTCCTGAACCAGGAAAAGTCGCCGGCCGGCAAGACCGCTGGCGTGCTGATCACGCACGAGCTCAACGAAGTCACCGTGTCCTGCCTGCCGAAGGATCTGCCGGAGTTCATCGAGCTCGACCTGGCCGACATCAAGGTTGGCGACATCATCCACTTGTCCGATCTGAAGCTGCCGGCTGGCGTTGAGCTGCCGGAACTGCGTCTGGGCAAGGAACACGACGTCGCCGTCGTCCTGGCCAAGGTCGGCAAGGAAGAAGTCGAAGCCGCTCCGGTCGAAGCCGCCCCGGCTCCGGCCGCGCCGGCCAAGGGTGCGAAGGCTGCGGCTCCGGCCAAGGCGGCTGCCCCGGCTCCGGCCAAGAAGAAGTAAGCACTCGCGACGCGACTGCAGCTTCCGATGGCGGGCTTGCGCCTACTGGTCGGTCTCGGCAATCCCGGGACCGACTATCTCAGAACCCGGCACAATGCCGGGTTCTGGTTTATTGACGCCCTGGCGATGGCGCACGGCGCGCGTTTCGGCGTGGAAAGCAAGCTGCACGCGGAAACCGCCAAGATCACGCTGGCCGGCCAGTCGCTGCTCCTGCTCAAACCGACGACGTTCATGAACAAGAGCGGCATCGCGGTCACGAGTGCGCTGCGCTACTTCAAGATCGAGCCGGATGAATGCCTCGTCGCACACGACGAACTCGATCTCGCGCCGGGTGTGGCGCGCTTGAAGTTCGACGGCGGGCACGGTGGCCAGAATGGCCTGCGCGACATCATTGCGCACCTGGGGCACGGCAAGTTTCACCGCTTGCGCGTGGGCATCGGCCACCCCGGCCACAAGGACCGTGTCACACCATGGGTGCTCGGCCGCGCGGGTGCGCAGGACGAAGATGCCATCATGGACGCCGTGGGGCGGGCGATCGATGTGCTCCCGCTGGCAATTGCCGGCAATATCAACGAAGCCATGAAACAGCTTCATACGTCCAAACCCTAGGGCCTGCGGCTTGCCGATGTGCGCTGCGCGTCGGCAAGCCCCAGTCTCTTCTTCGCTCGGAAACCACCATGGGCATCAAATGCGGCATCGTCGGACTGCCCAATGTCGGCAAGTCCACCCTGTTCAACGCGCTGACCAAGGCGGGCATTGCCGCCGCCAACTTCCCGTTCTGCACGATTGATCCGAATGTCGGCGTCGTGCCGGTTCCGGACCCCCGCCTGCAGGACCTCGCCGACATCGTCAAACCCCAGAAGGTGATTCCGACCTCCATGGAGTTCGTCGACATTGCCGGCCTCGTCGCTGGTGCGTCCAAGGGCGAGGGCCTGGGTAACAAGTTCCTGGCGCACATCCGCGAGGTGGACGCGATTGCCCACGTCGTCCGTTGTTTCGAGCATTCGGACATCGTCCATGTCGCGGGCAAGGTCGATCCGATCTCGGACATCGAAACCATCGACACGGAACTGGCGCTGGCTGATCTGGAATCGGTCGAGAAGGCCCTCAACCGGGTCGAGCGCGCCGCGAAGGCCAATGACAAGGAAGCCCTGGCCAAGCGTCCGGTGCTGCAGAAACTCGCCGCCGTGCTCAACGAGGGCCGATCGGCGCGCTCGGCCGGCCTGGACGACGAAGAGAAGGCGCTGGTGCGCGACCTCTTCCTGCTGACGCTCAAGCCGCTGATGTACATCGCCAACGTGCTGGAGAACGGGTTCACCAATAACCCGCACCTGGACAAGGTACGGGCCCGCGCGGCGACCGAAGGTGCCGAAGTGGTGCCTGTCTGCGCGGCGATCGAAGAAGAACTGTCCCAGCTCGACGATGCGGATCGTGATGCCTTCCTCGCCGACATGGGGCTGGAAGAACCGGGCCTCAATCGCGTGATCCGCGCCGGCTACAAGCTGCTGGGCTTGCAGACGTACTTCACCGCGGGCGTCAAGGAAGTCCGCGCGTGGCAGGTGAAGATCGGCGCGACGGCGCCGCAGGCAGCCGGGGTGATCCATACGGACTTCGAACGCGGCTTCATCCGCGCCGAAACCATCGCCTACGACGACTTCATCAAATACAAGGGCGAATCCGGTGCGCGCGACGCGGGCCGCCTGCGTCTGGAAGGCAAGGAATACATCGTGAAGGAAGGCGACGTCCTGCACTTCCGCTTCAACGTCTGATCCCGGCGATTCCAGTTGCCTGAACGACGGTGGCCGCCCTGTGCGGCCACCGTCGTTTCCGGCGATCGCTAGGCGGGCACCGCTTCGGCGCGCTGGACCTCCTGCGCCACCGCCAGCAGGTGCCGGTTCACGCCGCTGAGCAGCGCCTTGAACGAGGCCGTCAGGATGTTCCCGGCAATGCCGACGCCGAACAAGGTCGGACCACCGTCCACGCGCAGCTCGACATAGCAGGCCGCCTTCGCGTCCGCACCGCTGCCGATCGCATGCTCGTGGTAGTCCATCACGCGGATATTGAGGCCCAGGGCGTCGACGAACGCATCGATCGGGCCGTTGCCGAGGCCGTGGCGGGTGATGCGGCGCCCCTGGTGGTCGACGTCGATCTCCAGTCGCGTCATGCCGTCGCTCGCGCTGCTGGTCACGGCGTGTCCGTTGTAGGCGTAGGGCATACGGTGATCCAGGTATTCGCGCTCGAACAGGGTGCGGATGTGCCTGGCGTCCGCTTCTTTTCCGGTAGCGTCCGTTGCCTGCTGCACCACGCGGCTGAATTCGATCTGCAGGCGGCGGGGCAGCGAGAGGCCGCACTCGTTCTCGAGCAGGAAAGTCACGCCACCCTTGCCCGACTGGCTGTTCACACGGATCACGGCATCGTAGTTGCGTCCGAGGTCTGCCGGATCGATCGGCAGGTAGGGAACTTCCCAGATCGCGCCGGCCTTTTGCCGGGCGAAGCCCTTGCGGATCGCATCCTGGTGCGAGCCGGAAAACGCAGTGAAGACCAGATCGCCCGCGTAGGGATGGCGCGGATGGACCGGCAACTGGTTGCAGGCCTCCGCACATTGGCGCACCGCGTCGATGTCCGAGAAATCCAGACCCGGATGCACGCCCTGCGTGTAGAGGTTCAGCGCCAGCGTGACCAGGTCCACATTGCCTGTGCGCTCGCCGTTGCCAAACAGGCATCCCTCGACGCGGTCGGCGCCGGCCATGACGGCCAGCTCGGCCGAGGCGACCGCGGTGCCCCGGTCATTGTGGGGGTGCACGCTCAGGATAATCGCCTCGCGCTGCGCGAGGTGCCGGTGCATCCATTCGATCTGGTCCGCATAGACGTTGGGTGTCGTGCACTCCACCGTGCTGGGCAGGTTCAGGATCATCGGCTGTTCGCGCGTTGCTCCCCACGCTTGCACCACCGCGTCGCAGACCTCCTTCGCGTAGTCGAGCTCGGTCATGCTGAAGGCTTCCGGCGAGTACTGGAAGCGCCACTCGGTATCAGGGCGCGCATCCGCCAGCTGCCGTATCAGGCGAGTGCCGAAGAGTGCGATTTCCTTCACTTCTTCGCGTGTCTTGCCGAACACAACGCGCCGGAATACGGGAGCGACCGGGTTGTACAGATGGACGATGGCGCGGCGCGCGCCCTGGAGCGACTCCATCGTGCGGTGGATCAGGTCTTCGCGCGACTGGGTCAGTACCTCGATCGTCACATCGTCGGGAATGCGGTCTTCGTCGATCAGGCGGCGCACGAAGTCGAAATCCGTCTGCGACGCGGAAGGGAAGGCGACTTCGATTTCCTTGAAGCCGATGCGCACGAGCTGGTGGAACAATCGCAGCTTGCGCTGCACGTTCATCGGTTCGATCAGGGACTGATTGCCGTCGCGAAGGTCCGTGCTCATCCAGATCGGCGGCCTGGTGATCACCTTGTCCGGCCAGGTGCGCGTCGCCAGGGCGACGGGCGGAAAGGCGCGGTACTTTGTCCCGGGGTTCGGCGACATCATCGGGGAAACTCCCTGTTCTCTAGGTTCCGTGCCTGACCGGCGGCATTCGCAGCGGGCGGAGCCGGCCACAGCGCGTCGTGCCAGTCCGTGTGCAGGGCCGTGGCGACGGATCGCGGCGGATTCGCGGGGCAGTGGACTACCGGGTGCGCCGTCTGCGCGCGGGCGCGCGGTGCGGCGTATTCCAGAAATCCAGCCACGCCAGGCGAGATCCGGTGCGCGTCTGAATGGCGCGGCCATGCGGTTGCGGGTCGCTGCAATCCTGCGCCGCTGTCAGCAGGCTGGCTGGATCAAAATGGGTGCGATCGAATCGTGAACCGTCAAAATTCACCGGAAACGAGACGCTTCTGTCGCGGCTGCCGGAAACCTGGCCCGTGCTGCGGCGAGTGGGGAGTCATCGCCATGGCCGCGAAACAGCAAAGACGGCTTTCCGGTGACGTGTGCGTGTCCGCCAGGTAGTCACTGTGTCGTTTGGGACAATGCGGCTTCTGTCGCGTCCGGCCGTGGGGCCGGACACGACATTCCCGCATCACGCGCGCCTGCCCAGGGCAGGTCACTGCGACGGTGACTCGAAGCCCGACTGGAAAATCACGTCGCTGAAGGGCAGCAATTCCAGGGTCGCGGTGTTGTTGGCGCTGTTCGGATCCGCCGCGGGACCGCCAACGACAGCAGTGGCCGAATTCGACAGCACCCCCGTTGTTGTAGCGAGCACGTTGCCGTTGATCGCATACGTCAGCTGAGATCCCGCCGGGAGGCTCACAACCTGCGTGATATTGCCCGTTCCTCCCGACGTGCAGCTGGCGCCGCCGCTCGCGGTGCAGGTCCATGCGATGCTTCCGAAAGCGCCGGGGAAAATATCCACGACGCTCGTGTTGCCCGCGGCGGACGGGCCGGCATTGGCGACGACCACGGTATAACTGAGGCTCGCGCCCGCGGTGTAGCCCGGTGCGCTGGCGCTCATCGTCACGCTGACGTCGGCGTTCTGCGCGACGACCGGGCAATCGAGCACGGCGCGGATGACCCAGTCCCCGCTCAGGCCCAGGGCCGCGCTGTCGAACCAGATGAACGAGCCGCCGACACTGGCCAGCAACGCATTGCGCCCGGAGAGAATGCCGTCGGTGTCGCGGACGACGCTGGGGCCGGGCGCGGGTGGCGTCTCCAGAAAGCTGAAGGCGACGACGAAGTTTTCACCCTGGCTCACCGGCACGGACAGCGGAATCGTGTTGTTCTCGTCGAGATACCGGTATTCGTTCATTACGCTGTCAGTGAGAACGGGGCCGCCGATGGTTGCGGCGACACTTCCCGGAACGGGGAAGGTTCCACCCCTCAGGATCTCGATCGCGTTGCCGATGGTCGTGCCGCTGCCACCGGATGCGGACCGCCAGTACATCTGGATGGCCCGGATGTCGCCCGCGCAGGGCGCCGTCAGCCAGGACGCCGCGGCCTCGCCGGCGACGAATCCGGATACGACGACCGCATTGGTGTTGTCGGTGAGAGAATCGTTCTTGACCGTTACCTCGGTCCCTTGCGCCGAACTGTAGAGCAGAGCCATCCCTAGCGTAATCGCCTTACGCTTCATGTCTCACTCCCGGTGTTTTGCCGGCTTGGCGATGTAAAAATATACAGAAATTAGCGCGAATAGTTGAACCCGATCACGCTGCGCCGCTTTGTCCCCGGGGTTGGAGTAGGATGGCGCCACCGCGACTGACGAGCTCGACCATGCCAGGCATCCAACGTGAAACCACCTTCCGCTTTCTGGCGCAGCCAACGGATGTCAATTTCGGCGGAAAAGTGCACGGCGGCATGGTGATGAAATGGATCGACCAGGCAGGCTATGCGGCGGCCGTCGGTTGGAGCGGCCAGTATTGCGTCACCGTGGCTGTTGGCGGGATCCAGTTCGTCAAACCCATCCTGATCGGCGACATCGTCGTCGTACGCTGCAAGTTGATTCGCACGGGCGCATCAAGCATGCATTTCTCCGTCGATGTGATTGCGCGCGACCTCAAGACGGCGTCCGAACGCCTGGCCACCCATTGCGTCATCAGCTTTGTCGCCCTGGATGCGCCGGAGGGCCGGCCGACCGCTGTGCCACGCTGGGAACCGCGCACACCCGAAGACGAAGCGCTGGAAGCCTACGCGGTGCGCGTGATGGAACTGTCGCGTCAGCTGGAGGCCGAGATCCGCCGCGTACGCGAAATGACCGACGGCGACTGAAGCGCCCTACGAATCGAACCCGTCGGCGAAAATGACATCGAAGACCGGCGGGTTCGCCGGGTCGTAGAAGCACACGGCGCTCGCCGGCACGATCGTCTTGACGTTGCTGCAGCTGGCGGCGCCGTTTTCACCCTGGGTCTCGGAACAGCAGCTCCAGGCGCCGCCGTCGCTGGCCGTGGCATCCTGGATGCCGACACAGGCCGATGCGCCGGCGCTGGAGTCCACGGCGATGTACTGTGTGGCGATGGCACCGCTGCCGTGGTAGAGCACCAGGTCGACATCGAGCGTGCCAGTGCTGCCGGCGCGCGCCCAGTTGCGCCACTGGACGACGGTGCAGGCTTCGTCCTCGATGACGCCGGATGCGCGCGGACAATTGGCAAAGTAGCCTTTGCGCAACGAGGAGCCAGCACCTTCGCCGTTGAGCTCGTCGTGGTACACCGCGATGCGCGCGGAGGCCGCCGGTGCATTGTCCGGAACTGCGGGAAGATAGGCGTCATTGCTGAAGTCGCCGCCGTTCTCCGAACCGAGCGCGTCGGCAAACGCGACATAGCCGTTGCTGGAAACGACAAGGCTCTCGGCATTGTTGCCGTAGAACGGGAACGGTTCGTCCAGCGCAATGACAGCACCTCCGTCATCCAGCGCTGTCGCCGTGCCGGACGCGGCAGTGAGCGTCAGCGTCACGCCCGCCCCGCCCAGGTCAATCGGAACAGCCGGGCAGGTTGCGGGATTGCCCGAGACGAAGTGACCCGCGCCGTCGAGCTGGATCAGCCCATCGCGCGCGGACAGCGGCTGCGCGACGAAGGCGACGCCCGCGAGTATCGCGACGACAGGGAAGGGGCGTGCGGCACGCGTCATTGCACTCTCCCTGCCAGACTTCGGTATTGCCGTCGGCGTTGGTGGTGAGGAAATTTTCCGAGGAGAGGAAATTGACCACCGGTACGATGCCATCGCGGCCGATGCGGGCAAATTGAATCGATGTGCCGGTCGCCAGGTTGTTCTCCGAATCGGCCGTAGGCGGTGTATTCACGCGACGCCGGCCGACGGAGAACGTGAAGTTCAGCAGGCTGATGCGCTCGTACGAATAGTTCACGTTGCCGTCGATATCCGTATCCACGCCCACGTAAATGCTGTCGGAACTCGTCGTGCGCTGGGTCAGGGGCGTGCCGGCGCCGACTTCGTAGCGGAAGATCTCCTGCGAGAAATCGGCGTTGAAGAAGGCCGCGGTCGGCGTGAGATTGCCGTCGGACAGAAAATAGATGTTCGTACCGGTCGTGGTGCCGTCGAGCACCGGCGACATATTGAGCGTGGCACCGGCGCCGCCGTTGGTGGTCGTGTTGGTGATACGCGTGAAGTTTCCGGCTGTCGTGCCGCTGTTGCCACCGCTGTTGCCGCGGTCAAAACGGTAAATCTCGAAATTGGCGTCGGCATTCGCACCGTTATGGACGCACTTTGACTTGAAGGCGAGATAGCGACCGTTGGCGTTCTTGGTCAGTGCCGGCTCCGCCATTTCACAGGCTGTCGTGCCGAAAAGGTTGGTGCTGGTCGTCGTTCCGTTCCAGACCGCGATCTTCTTCGTCGTTCCAGCACCGGTGAAGGCACTGCACGTGGACTCGAAGGCGATGACATTGCCGTCGCCGTCGATCGTGGGATTGGTGTTGTCGCAGCCGGTCGTGTTGGTGATCGTCAGCAGCGTATTGGTGTTGCGGTCGTAGCGATAGATTTCGGTGTTGTCGGTTTCAGTGAGCTTCGCGGCAATCGCCAGATAGCGGCCACGGATCGCGCCGTCGAGCTGTGCCGACAGGGCGATCCCCTGGATCTGCCCGCCACTCTGCACCGTAAGGCCGGACAGGCGCGTGAACGCCGTGCCGTTCCAGACGTAGACCTGGTCCAGGAGGTTCGGATTGGCACCGAGGTTCTGGCTGGTGGCGAAGGCGACATTCGTCCCGGTGGCGTCGCTGGCGATCAGGCGCGCCGACGCCGCGCGGAAGATGGGCGCGCCATTCTTGATTTCGACAAAGCTGCCCGTGGTATTGGTCAACTGCACGATACTGCCGACTTCGTTACACGAGGTTTTCAGCTGCACGTTGTCGACGAACTGGGTGGAATCGAACGCACGGTCGTTGCCATCGGCCACGCTGAATCGAAGCGTCGCCGTGCCGTCGGCGATGGCCGCATCGGGCAGTTGCAGGCAGACGCGCTGAAAGACCGGCGGACCATACGTCAATGCCACCGTTGCCAGCGCGGCAGGGCTGTTGATCACCTGGTTGACGGGATTGGCGTTCTGGCAGCTGGCGTTGGGGAATGGCGAGTAGCTCGATCCGTTGTTCTTGCAGCTGGAGCGCGAAAAGATGCGCGTGCCGTCGACTTTCACGTCCATCAGGTCGTCGAACTGATCCTGCTCGTCCTGTTCGTTGGAGGCAAAGCCCCAGTCGAAGGCGATGAAGGCCGGTGAAAAGCCGACCGCGAATGTCGATTCGATATAGGAGATGTCGTAGTCGTTGTTGCCGCCGAAACCGTCGAAATCGACCGGGCCGCTAGTACGCGCGTTGGGGCCGGTCGAGATGGCCGCGACCCAGCTTCCGTCGGGAACGACCAGCGTTCCGCCGCTGATATCCGCCGTGCGCACGGCGCCGGCGCGCGTATCGCCGCCGATCGTCCAGCTGGTCATCGGGTTGCCGGCCTCGAAGCTCCCATTGGCGGGAACCTGCGCCAACGCCGGAACGCCCGCCAGAGACGTCGCGAGGACACACAGCCGGGCAAATAGCAGGTTGATTGGGTTCATGGCGATTTACTCGGAGCCGGCCGCAGCCTTCAGTTCGACGCCGAACACGAAACGGTCGTCCAGTACAGCCTCTCCCTCCGCAAGAATCGCGCCGGAAGCATCGACCGCACGCACTTTGTAACGTCCCGGCGGCAGGCCGTCGACGCGGAAATAACCGAACTGGCTGCTCTGTGCCTTGCCACGCGATTGTCCTTCGGCATCGACCACTTCGATGGTGTGGTCGGCCAGAGGCTTGCCGCTGGTGTCCGTCACCTTGCCCGCCAGGCCAAGCCGCAATTCCAGGCCGAAGTCGACGCGCGTAAGGCTCCCCGCACGCACCTCCACGCGGCGCGGCGGCTGGTGCACGGCCAGTTCAATCGGAAGGCCTTCATTGTCGAGCTCGACGCGATAGACGCCGGGGGCAAGATCGGCGACATGGAAATGACCGCCCGGCTCGGTGCGAATCCGTACATGGCCGTCGACCAGGATGGGAATTCCCGCAAGGTCGAGGTCGCTACGAACCCCCTCGGGCTTTTCCACGACGCCCGAAATGCCGCCCTCGCGCGCCTGTGTCGCCGACAAGGTACCGCGCGCGAGGCCGGCCCCCGTGACGGCAAAATCGGCCACCAGCGACACGCCGACGACGGTGCCGTCGCCTTCGCGCAACGGATCACGTAGCACCTGCGCACGGGCACTGAGTCCCGGGCGGATTTCCAGGCTGACTTCGCCCAGGTAACCCGTGCCGCCCTTGCTACGCAGGATGCCGGCGGCCCAGGCGAGATGCGCCGGCCCGCCGCGGTACTGGTTGAACGTGGCGTTCAGTCGATTGCCCAGGCGCGAGTCATGCTGCGCGCTCACGTTGAGTCGCGAGTTGCTGCTGATGTCCTGATCGAGCGCCAATTGACCAAGATCGCCATAACGTGACGCGGAGAGTCGCGTACCGCGGCGTACATACCACTGTGCGTCAAACGCGTAGCGGCCGTCGTATTCGGGGCGGGCAGATAACTGCAGCTGGCGGATCGGACGCCAGGACGCTGCCGGTTTCGTGTAGCGGATGTCGCGCTCGAACTGGCCGCGCGCGTCGGCGTGAATCAGCGAGACGCGCAGTGTGCTGCCGAAGTTGCGGCCGACTTCGACGCGGCGGTTCTCGGTTTCCTCCGCGTTTTCGTTCTGGTAGCCGGCATCGTAGGAAAGCCAGTTGGCGCGCCAGTACCATTCGCCGCGCCGTCCGTCGCCCAGAATCTGCCGCGCACCCGCGCCGCGATCGTTCTGGCCGGCGTACACGGCCCAGGTGCCGACCGGCCCCAGATTCATCGCAGTGCCCACGCTGCTCTGCACATGGCCGTCCAGCGACTGCACCACGCCCTCGGCAGTGATGCGGTTGGAGAGGCCGCCGCGGAATTGATAGAACGCCGCATTGCCATGCCCCTGGCGATTGGCGTCCAGCACGAAGCCATTCACGCCGGCACCGGCGAAATGAACCGTTGTGCCCTTCGGCAGCTGCAGATTGCCGGCCTGGGAGTAGGTTTCGTCTACCCGCAGCGGCGTGCCGGTTTCGCCGAAGGCATAGACAGCCACTTCGATCGGAATGGCATCGCCCGGCGAGGCGGGGACATCCCGGAATTCGTAGCGTCCGTCCAGGCGGATCGTCTGGCGTGCCAGCACCTGCCCGCCGAAGCGCAGCTCGGCAGTACCGCCTGGCGGGCCATTGCCGCGGATCACGCTGGTGGGGCGCGCCTGATACGGCACCAGCTGGCCATCACCGGACACCGACGAGGCGTAGGCGATATCCGGCCGATTGCTGTAGGAGTACTGCACGCCCGAAAGGTCGAACGAGGCGAGCAGGGGATGCAACCCGATGCGCTCCTGGCCGACAAGGAACCGCGACGGACCGCGATCGACCACCCACGACAGGGCC
Organism: Tahibacter amnicola; assembly: GCF_025398735.1. Classification (NCBI taxonomy): domain Bacteria; kingdom Pseudomonadati; phylum Pseudomonadota; class Gammaproteobacteria; order Lysobacterales; family Rhodanobacteraceae; genus Tahibacter; species Tahibacter amnicola. Next base: position 5,624,604 of record NZ_CP104694.1, on the reverse strand, counting down.
TGGAAATCCAGATCACGACTGGCGCCGACCACGCCATGACTCAGGTCGGCGCGCCAGTAGCCCGGGCCCAGCGCGCCGGCGAAGCGATGATTGGCCGAAGCAAACACCTCTCCGTCCGAATGCGTGGTCAACAGCTCGCTGCGCCAGCGCGACAGGCTGGCGCGTGGCGCGTGAATATCCACCGGTTCGTCGGAAGCGGTGCGCGCCGGCAGATCGGCGGTGGCGCCCGGCTTCCAGGGGAGGTTTATCTTGAGCGCGAATTCGGATTCTTCGAACGCCACTTCCGCCGCCAGCGCCTTGGACAGGATGACCGTGTCGACGAACAGGACGTCTTTGTCGGTACGCAGCGCGTCGGCGGGAATTGGCGCATCGCCGATCGGCGTGGCGAGGGTGACGCTGCCGTCACCTTCGCGCGTGATGTCGATCGCCGCCAGCTGGGCGAACGCATCCAGCGCGACGAAGTCGCGACCGTCGGGTTCGCGCCAGAACGCCAGGCTGTTGCTCATCTCCCGCCCGTTGAGCTTGGGCACGACCAGCAACACCTGCTTCTGCGACGGGGGCGGCACCGCCGCCGAGAAAAGAATACTCGGGGCCGGCCAGGGCGCCATGGATCATGCCTGAGCCCGCTGCGACACAGAGTGCAGCTCCCAGTACGGCGGCGAGGGATGGCTGGCCGCGCAGCACCATCGCTACTTCGGCGTTTCGGTGACGACAAACTCGACCGAACGATCCAGCGGGCTTTCGCCCAGTTTGCCGTTCAGGTCGGCGACGTACCGGCCTGGTTTGAGTTTGAGGGCGCCGAATCCTGCCTGGATCACATGCGTGTCACCGGGGAGGATGGGAGAGGCGGGAATCGTATCCAGGTGCAGTTCGCCAGGAGCCAGCGGCGGCGTCTTCATGCTCGCCAGGCCCGGGACGAGTTCGGTCTTGGCCACACCCGGAAACCTGGCGGCTTCCCAGATGCTCACCTGGCCGTCGAAACGCACGTTTGCGCTGCCGACGTTTTTCACTTTCAGGCGTACGCCGTTGGCGTCGGCGTCGACGGAGACGATCTCGCCGCGCCGCGTCGCTTCACCGACCTGTACATACAGCGCGGAGCGGAACTGGAAACGCGCGCGCATGTTGGCGTTTTCTTCGGCCGTGACGATTTCGTCAAAAATGAACATGACGCGGTGTTCGCCCGTGGACATCGGCGTGGCCGGCCGCACGCTGAAACGCACAGCCTGCGATGACTTCGCCTTCACCTCGAACTCCACGGGATTGACGACGACCCATTGGTCCAGCGTGGTCGGGCCCGGTTCCAGCAGTTGAGGCTGGTTATTACCGTCGGCTTTCCACGGCACCAGCGAAACGCGAACCTTCTTGGGTTCGGTGGTGTAGTTGAAGATGCGGAAGGTCTGGGTCTTGCCAGCGTCTTCCTGGCTGAGGTCGTAGTAGGCGGGGCTGATGCCGACCTGGGCCGCTGCGCTTCCGGCGAGCAGGAGCAGAAGCAGCAATAGGAGTGTGCGCACTCAATAACCCTCGATTCGGATGACCAGGCGTCCCCGATAGTGTGCCGCGTTGGTCAGTGCCGCGGTGGGAATTTCCAGAACAATTCCACCTTCCAGCGCCATTTCGTTCGGCCCCGTCGCAACCGCGCGCGGCGACATCTCCGTCACGGCGACAGGAACCTTCAATTGGGAACCGTCATCGGCGGTCAGTACGCCGGGACTGCCATCAATACCTTCGATCTCGACTTTCACCCGCTCCTGGCGCATTGCGCCACCGGGCGTCGACATGCGCCAAAGGCCGCGCAAGGGACGGCGGATGACAGTGGGAAGCGGCGGCGGATTGAGTTGACCACGGCCGACGATGGCTGATCCGTCGAAATCGCCCGTGATCGCGCCGGTCGGCTGGGGCTGTGCCGCGTTGCCGATCAATTCCTGTACGGTGATCGGCTCCAGGTGAACGACTTGCTGTGGGACAGTCAGGATGGTCGGGCCGTGATTCACGGCACCGATGGCGCCTGACAACGGCATCCCCTGCGGAGATGCCGTCGCCAGTCCGATAGCCAGTGCGGTGGCAGAAAGTGCCAACATGGCTGCGTCCGTCTCGTCCCGTCTCGTTGATCGATCAGGTGTTGGTGACGGTCAGCGTGAAGTTGACGTCGGTATTGGAACCCGCCGTCGTGCTGTACATGCCCAGCTGCGTGGCGCTGGTCAGGTTCAGGCTCATGCGGACGTCGCCCGAGCGGGCGTTCACCAGGCCCGGATCCGGGAACTGGATCGAGCTGGCCGGGCCGGCTGCGCCGGATTGAACCTGGAAGCCGGAAAGACCGATCGAGGTGCCCGCCGTCGGGCCCGCGAGCGTCGTGCCTGCGCCACCCGCGACAGCCACTGTCGTATTTGCACCACCGCCGACCGCGCGCACGGCCCACACATTCTGCAGGACCAGCGGCAGCGAAGCGGCGTTGAAGCCCAGTGCGGGCGGCGAGATGTTGAAGTTGGCGACCAGTTCCGTCGGCGACACGGCCGGCGTCGGAACAGCGGTGACCGCGGCGGCGGCCGGGCCCTGGCTACAGGAGACATCACCCGAGCCCGAGCAGCCGGCCAGCGAGCCGACGACGTCGGTCAGGTTGATGTTCACATCGACCGCCGAGTAGTAGTACAGGATCGTCACGCCGCCCTGAAGGTTGATGTCGACGTCGACATTACCCGTGGCCTGCGCGAAGACGGAAGAAGGAAACGCGCCGGCGGCCGCCAGAGTCAGGGCGGAAACGGCGAGAAGGCGGCGAGTGCGGGAAGAACGGAACGTGCTCACTTGGAATCCCCTTGAACGGTTGGTTACGGAACGTGCTGCTTCGGAGGCAGGCGCCGAGGTAAAAGCACGCGACGTGCCGGAGTGAGGAATTCATCACGGTTCGTAACAATTGTTGAAGGATCAACCGTCTTTCGCGGGCACGTTTGGCACGGCCGGGTAGGGGGAAACCTTACGCTGGTGTTTTCCCTTTCAAGTCGGTAATCTCCGCGCCCCCGCCACAGTCACCCTGTGCCGTCGAATTCGCCGATGCGGATCAAGCATTGACATTCGACCTCGAGGTAACGAAAATGCCGGGCTCCGTGCTGGAGGGATACCCAAGCGGCCAACGGGGGCAGACTGTAAATCTGCTGGCTTACGCCTTCGGTGGTTCGAATCCACCTCCCTCCACCAGTACTGGTTCCGTGTATTTCGGAGTTAGTATGCGGGAGTAGTTCAATGGTAGAACCTCAGCCTTCCAAGCTGATTGTGCGGGTTCGATTCCCGTCTCCCGCTCCATTGAAGCAGTTCCGCAGTATTTAGTTGCACGCTCACGTAGCTCAGTCGGTAGAGCACTTCCTTGGTAAGGAAGAGGTCGATGGTTCGATTCCATTCGTGAGCACCATCTACGAGTTGCCAGAACGTTTTGAACTCGTCCACCTCCTTTGATTTCTCGAGGTTTTGCAGGCATGGCCAAGGGTAAATTCGAGCGCACCAAGCCGCACGTGAACGTCGGCACGATTGGTCACGTGGACCATGGCAAGACGACGCTGACGGCGGCGCTGACCAAGATTGGCGCAGAGCGTTTTGGCGGCGAGTTCAAGGCGTACGACCAGATCGACGCGGCGCCGGAAGAAAAGGCGCGCGGAATCACGATCTCGACGGCGCACGTGGAATACGAATCGCCGAACCGTCACTACGCGCACGTTGACTGCCCGGGCCATGCCGACTACGTGAAGAACATGATCACGGGTGCGGCGCAGATGGACGGCGCGATCCTGGTGTGCTCGGCGGCTGACGGTCCGATGCCGCAGACGCGTGAACACATCCTGCTGGCGCGCCAGGTCGGCGTGCCGTACATCGTGGTCTTCCTGAACAAGGCGGACATGGTGGACGACGCGGAACTGCTGGAACTGGTCGAGATGGAAGTTCGCGACCTGCTGAGCAAGTACGAATTCCCGGGTGACGACACCCCGATCATCAAGGGTTCGGCGCTCAAGGCGCTGGAAGGTGATCAGAGCGACATCGGCGTGCCGGCGATCATCAAGCTGGTGGAAGCGCTGGACAGCTACATTCCGGAGCCGGTGCGCGTGCTGGACAAGCCGTTCCTGATGCCGGTGGAAGACGTGTTCTCGATCTCGGGTCGCGGCACGGTGGTGACGGGTCGCGTCGAGCGCGGCGTCATCAAGGTCGGCGAAGAAATCGAAATCGTGGGTATCCGTCCGACGGTGAAGACGACGGTGACGGGCGTTGAAATGTTCCGCAAGCTGCTGGATCAGGGCCAGGCGGGCGACAACGTGGGTCTGCTGCTGCGCGGCACGAAGCGTGACGAAGTGGAGCGCGGCCAGGTGCTGTGCAAGCCGGGTTCGATCAACCCGCACACGAAGTTCGAAGCGGAAGTGTACGTGCTGTCGAAGGAAGAGGGTGGTCGTCATACCCCGTTCTTCAAGGGTTACCGCCCGCAGTTCTACTTCCGTACGACGGACGTGACGGGCAACGTCGAGCTGCCGGAAGGCGTCGAGATGGTGATGCCGGGCGACAACATCAAGATGGTTGTCACCCTGATCGCGCCGATCGCGATGGAAGAAGGTCTGCGCTTCGCGATCCGCGAAGGTGGCCGCACCGTCGGCGCCGGCGTCGTCGCCAAGATCTTCGCCTGATCACGAAGACACTTGAGGTACGACGGTGAGTCCCCATGAAGGGAGCTCGTCGGTAAAAGTCTGGCGCTGGCGGCCTTGGCCGCCATCGCCGTTTAGAAATACCGGGTTTTACGCGGTACGCCAGTAGCTCAATTGGCAGAGCAGCGGTCTCCAAAACCGCAGGTTGGGGGTTCGAGTCCCTCCTGGCGTGCCATTCTGCAGTTTCGGCTTTGCTCAAGCGCGGATGCGCCGATGCGGGGGCCGCTACGGCCGCTAGGATATGAACGCGAAAGTCGAATCAGCTTCCTCCGGCTCGAATGCCGGCGATATTGCCAAGCTCGCGATTGCTGCCATTCTCCTGGTGGGCGGCATCGTGGGCTTCTACTATTTCTCCGAGGCCGCGAAAATCGTTCGCGTCCTGGGTCTGCTGGCCGCCCTGGCTGCCGGCGTCTTCGTCACCCTGCAGACCGCGCTGGGTCGCTCGCTCCGCCATTACCTGGCCGAGTCGCACATCCAGCTGCGCAAGGTGGTGTGGCCGACCTACGACGAGACCATCCGACTGACCGGCGTCATCGCCGTCGTGGTCGTGATTCTCAGTATCATTCTTGGCCTGATCGATCTGCTGCTGAAGGTAGTGGTGCTCGACTGGCTGCTGAAGCTCTGAGCGGAGTAGACATGGCCAAGCGTTGGTACGTGGTTCACGCCTATTCGGGCTTTGAACATCAGGTGGCCCGGGCGCTCAAAGAGCGCGTGGCGCGGGCCGGCATGCAGGACAAATTCGGCGAAGTTCTCGTTCCGACCGAAGAAGTGATCGAAATGCGCGGCGGCCAGAAGCGTCGCAGCGAGCGCAAGTTCTTCCCGGGCTACGTCCTGGTTCAGATCGAAACGGACACCGAGAACAAGGCACCGAAGATCGACGACGAATCCTGGCATCTGGTCAAGGAAACGTCCAAGGTGATGGGCTTTATCGGTGGTACGGCGGATCGCCCGCTGCCGATCAAGGACTCGGAAGCCGATGCCATCCTGCGTCGTGTCCAGGAAGGCGTCGAAAAACCCAAGCCGAAGGTGCTGTTCGAACCGGGCGAAATGGTCCGTGTCACCGAGGGCCCCTTCAACGACTTCAACGGCGTGGTCGAGGAAGTCAACTACGAAAAGAGCCGCCTGCGCGTGGCGGTACTGATTTTCGGGCGTTCCACCCCGGTCGAGCTCGAGTTCGGCCAGGTCGAGAAAGCCTGATCGCTGGGACGGCAATGGGCGCGATGGTCGCGTCCCGTGTCGTCCTTGCCTGTTACGGGGAGCCTGACATCAGGCGATAGCACCCGAGGAGCACATCAATGGCAAAGAAAGTTGTTGGCTACATCAAGCTGCAGGTGAAGGCCGGCCAGGCCAACCCGTCGCCGCCGGTCGGTCCGGCGCTCGGTCAGCGTGGTCTGAACATCATGGAATTCTGCAAGGCGTTCAATGCCGCCACGCAGAAGCTGGAACCGGGCCTGCCGATTCCGGTCGTGATCACGGCCTACTCGGACCGTTCGTTCACCTTCATCACCAAGACCCCGCCGGCCTCGATCCTTCTCAAGAAGGCTGCCGGCATCCAGTCGGGCTCCAAGCGTCCGAACACCGAGAAGGTTGGCAAGGTCACCCGCAAGCAGCTCGAAGAGATTGCTACGACCAAGATGCCGGACCTCACCGCCGCTGATCTCGAAGCCGCCGTTCGTACGATCGCCGGCAGCGCGCGCAGCATGGGCCTGAACACGGAGATCTAAGGTCATGGCAAAGATCAGCAAGCGTTTCAAAGCACTCCAGGGTCTGGTTGAGCCGGGCAAGGCCTACGCGGTCGACACCGCTCTCAAGATCCTGAAGGACAACTCCAAGGTCAAGTTCGTCGAGTCCGTCGACGTGGCCGTCCGTCTGGGCATCGATGCCAAGAAGTCGGACCAGGGCGTCCGTGGTTCCAGCCTGCTGCCGCACGGCACCGGCAAGACCATCCGCGTGGCCGTGTTCTGCCCGGCCGGCGAGAAGGCCGAAGCCGCCAAGGCGGCCGGTGCCGATGCCGTCGGTATGGACGATCTGGCCGAGCGCATGCAGGCCGGTGAGCTGAACTTCGGTCGCGTGATCGCGACACCGGACGCCATGCGCGTCGTTGGTAAGCTCGGTCAGCTGCTCGGCCCGCGTGGCCTGATGCCGAACCCGAAGGACGGTTCGGTCACGGCTGACGTCGCCACGGCGGTCAAGAACGCCAAGGCGGGTCAGGTCAAGTTCCGTAACGACAAGGCCGGCATCATCCACGCGACGATCGGCAAGGCCAACTTCGCTCCGGAAGCCCTGAAGGACAACCTCAACGCGCTGCTCGCCGACCTGGTCAAGGCCAAGCCGGCCACCGCCAAGGGCCAGTACCTGCAGAAGGTGTCACTGTCGACCACGATGGGCCTCGGCGTCATCGTCGACCAGTCGACACTGGGCGTGAAGCTGTAAGGATTCAACCCCGCGGCCTCCGGGCCGCGGTGGCGTCTTCGGACGCCGACACTTTTGAGGGCGCCCGGCCTCGCCGGGAGCCGTCAAAGACCGCAGGCGGTCACAATGATCGATCGGGGAGAGCACGGAAGCGCTGCAATGCGACGGAAGCTCCCGGTGACATCACCAAGACCTTAAATCCCCAGCCTGCGCAGATGGTGTAGCCCGTATCAGGATTTACCTGGAACGGCCACCAAAGCGGTACCGCAAGGTACCAGCGAGTCTTTAGGGACAGTGGACTCGCCTCGCTTATGGATGCAGGAAGTGCAGGAGTGCTTCCGGTCCGGTTCGGAGAACGCAATGGCGCTCAATCTTGCGCAAAAGAAAGAGGTCGTTGCCGAACTGGCGAATGTGGCTTCCTCGGCTTATTCCCTGGTCGCCGCCGAATACGCGGGTCTTACCGTTGCCCAGCTCACCGAGCTGCGCAAGAAGGCGCGTCAGTCTGGTGTGTATCTCAAAGTAGCGAAGAACACGCTGGTCGCGCGCGCAGTGGAAGGTACCGAATACGAGTGCGTCAAGGACTCGTTGACCGGCCCTCTGCTGTACGCCTTCTCGAAGGAAGATCCCGGCGCTGCCGGCCGTCTGATCAAGGATTTCGCCAAGGGTGCGGACAAGCTGAAACCTGCGTTGGTCGCCATTGGCGGCAAGGCATACCCGGGCTCGCACGTTGACGTGCTGGCTTCGCTGCCGACCCGCGAACAGGCGCTCAGCATGTTCCTCAGCGTGCTCGTCCAGCCTGCCACCATGCTCGTCCGCCTGCTTTCGGAACCCGCGTCGCAGATCGCGCGCGTTACCAAGGCAGCTGGTGAGACGAAGGCGGCCTGAGCCACACGCCAGCCGGTCACGAAATTCACACCTTAGCCGTAATTTCCAGGAGTTAACACAATGTCTCTCAGCAACGAGCAGATCATCGAAGCGATCGCCGGCAAGACCCTCATCGAAGTGATGGAGCTGGTCAAGGCGATGGAAGAAAAGTTTGGCGTTTCCGCCGCTGCCCCGGTCGCTGCTGCCGCTCCGGCCGCTGCCGCTGCCGCCCCGGCCGAAGAAAAGACCGAATTCACCGTCGTCCTGAAGTCGGCCGGCGAGAAGAAGGTCGAAGTGATCAAGGCCATCCGCGCCATCACCGGCCTGGGCCTGAAGGAAGCCAAGGACCTCGTCGAATCCGCTCCGGCCACCGTCAAGGACGCCGTCAGCAAGGACGATTCGGCCAAGTTCAAGAAGGAACTGGAAGCCGCTGGCGCCACCGTCGAGATCAAGTAAGCGACGCATTGCGTCGCCTGCTAGACCAGGCAAGTCGGAAGCCTGGGGGCGTAAGCCCCCGGGCTTTCACTGTTGTTCGCATGGACTGCGACTATCGGCAAACAGTGACGTGCACCCGCTGACACTCTTTCCCGATATCCGTTTTCCCTTCCACGCCGTTGCGTTTGCAGCGGCGGCTTTAACGACCCGAGGCGGTACCCGACCATGACCTACTCGTTCACCCAAAAGAAGCGTATCCGCAAGGATTTCGGCAAGCGCCCCGCGGTGCTTGACGTTCCTTTCCTGCTGGCGATCCAGGTGGATTCCTACCGGGAATTCCTGCAGCTGGAGTCCGGCGGTATCACGGCGCGCGAAGACAAAGGCCTGCATGCCGCGCTGAAGTCGGTGTTCCCGATCGTCAGCTATTCCGGCAACGCGGCGCTCGAGTACGTCAGCTATCGCCTCGGTGAACCTCCGTTCGACGAGCGCGAGTGCCGCCAGCGCGGCATGAGCTACGGCGCGCCGCTGCGCGTGACCGTGCGCCTGGTGATCTACGATCGCGAGAGCCCGGCCAGCAACAAGGCCATCAAGTACGTGAAGGAACAGGAAGTCTACATGGGCGAACTGCCGCTCATGACCGAGACCGGTACCTTCATCGTCAACGGCACCGAGCGTGTCATCGTCTCGCAGCTGCACCGTTCTCCCGGCGTGTTCTTCGATCACGACCGCGGCAAGACGCACAGCTCGGGCAAGCTGCTGTTCTCGGCGCGCGTCATTCCGTACCGTGGTTCCTGGCTCGACTTCGAGTTCGATCCGAAGGACGCGCTGTTCACCCGTATCGACCGTCGCCGCAAGCTGCCGGTGACGGTGCTGCTGCGTGCGCTTGGCTACAGCAACGCCGAGATGCTCGATCTGTTCTTCGAAAAGAACGTCTTCAACCTGGGCAAGCAGGGCGGCGCCGAGCTCGAGCTGGTGGCCGAACGCCTGCGCGGTGAGACGCTGAACTTCGATCTGCGCGTCGGCGAGAAGGTCGTCGTCGAGGCGGGCAAGCGTATTACCGCCCGTCACGTGCGTGAGCTGCAGAAGGAAAAGATCGAATCGCTGGAAGTGCCGGACGACTACCTGCTCGGTCGCATCCTGGCGCACGACGTCATCGACACCAAGACGGGCGAACTGCTCGCGCTGGCCAATGACGAACTCAACGAAACCTCGCTGGAGAAGTTCCGCAAGGGCGGCGTCGACAAGATCGCCACTCTGTGGGTGAACGATCTCGATCGTGGTCCGTACATCTCGACCACGCTGCGCATCGACTCGACCAAGACCCCGCTCGAAGCGCTGGTCGAAATCTACCGCATGATGCGTCCGGGCGAGCCGCCGACCAAGGAAGCGGCGCAGAACCTCTTCTACAACCTGTTCTTCACGTTCGAGCGCTACGACCTCGATCGCGTCGGTCGCATGAAGTTCAACCGCCGGGTCGGCCGCAAGGACGACGTCGGTCCGGGCATCCTGTACGACCACAAGTACCTGTCCGAGCGCAATGACGACGAGTCCAAGCGCCTGGTCAAGGAACTGGGCCAGACCTCCGACATCCTCGACGTCATTCGTACCCTTTGCGAAATCCGCAACGGTCGCGGCGTCGTGGACGATATCGACCACCTGGGCAACCGTCGCGTGCGTTCGGTCGGCGAAATGGCCGAGAACGTCTTCCGCATCGGCCTGGTGCGCGTCGAGCGCGCGGTGAAGGAGCGCCTGTCCCTGGCCGAATCCGAGGGCCTGACCCCGCAGGAACTGATCAACGCCAAGCCTGTCGCGGCCGCGATCAAGGAGTTCTTCGGCTCCTCGCAGCTGTCGCAGTTCATGGACCAGAACAACCCGCTGTCGGAAGTCACGCACAAGCGTCGTGTGTCCGCCCTCGGCCCGGGTGGTCTGACCCGCGAGCGTGCCGGCTTCGAAGTCCGAGACGTTCACCCGACCCACTACGGCCGCGTCTGCACGATCGAAACGCCGGAAGGTCCGAACATCGGCCTGATCAACTCGCTCGCCGTATACGCGCGCACCAATGACTACGGCTTCCTCGAGACGCCGTACCGCCGCGTGACCGACGGCAAGATCACCACCGAAGTCGATTACCTGTCGGCAATCGGCGAAGGTGAGTTCGTCATCGCGCAGGCCAACTCGCCGATGACCGAAGACCGTCGCTTCGTCGACGAATACGTCGCCTGCCGCTTCCGCGGCGAATCGGAATTACGCCTTGCCAGCGACGTCCACTACATGGACGTCTCGCCGATGCAGACCGTGTCGGTCGCTGCGGCGCTCGTGCCGTTCCTGGAGCACGACGACGCGAACCGCGCGCTCATGGGCGCCAACATGCAACGCCAGGCCGTCCCGACGCTGCGTGCCGAGAAGCCGCTGGTCGGCACCGGCATCGAGCGTGCCGTGGCGCGTGACTCGGGCGTGCTCGTGCTCGCCCGTCGCGGCGGCATCATCGACCAGGTCGATGCGGGCCGTATCGTCGTGCGTGCGCACGAAGAGGAAGTCGACGACAACGACGCTGGCGTCGATATCTACACGCTGACCAAGTACACGCGTTCGAACCAGAACACGTGTATGAATCAGCGCCCGCTGGTGAAGGTGGGTGACGTCGTCGCCAAGGGCGATGCCCTGGCCGACGGTCCGTCGACCGACATCGGCGAGCTGGCTCTCGGCCAGAACATGCTGGTCGCGTTCATGCCGTGGAACGGCTACAACTTCGAAGACTCGATCCTCATCTCCGAGCGCGTCGTCGAGGAAGACCGCTACACCACGATCCATATCGAAGAGCTCACCTGCGTCGCGCGCGACACCAAGCTCGGTCCGGAAGAAATCACGGCTGACATCCCGAACGTCGGCGAACAGGCGCTGTCGCGCCTGGACGAAAGCGGCGTCGTGTACATCGGCGCGGAAGTGAAGGCCGGAGACATCCTGGTCGGTAAGGTCACGCCGAAGGGTGAGTCGCAGCTGACTCCGGAAGAAAAGCTCCTCCGTGCGATCTTCGGCGAGAAGGCCTCGGACGTGAAGGACAGCTCGCTGCGCGTGCCCCCGGGCATGGACGGCACTGTCATCGACGTGCAGGTCTTCACGCGTGATGGTATCGAGAAGGACAAGCGCGCCCGCCAGATCGAGGAAATGGAAGTCAAGCGCGTCAAGAAGGACTTTGACGACCAGTTCCGTATCCTGGAAAGCGCCATCTATGCGCGTCTGCGTTCGGCCCTGGTCGGCAAGGTGGCCAACCACGGCCCGAACAATCTCAAGAAGGGTTCGGAGCTCACCAACGAATACCTCGATGAGCTGAAGAAGGACGAGTGGTTCAAGATCGGCGTGAAGGACGACGACGCGGCTGACTTCCTCGAGCGTGCCGCGGAGCAGATCCGTCGTCACCGCGAAGAGTTCGACCGTCGCTTCAAGGAGAAGCAGGGCAAGATCACCCAGGGCGACGATCTCGCTCCGGGCGTGCTCAAGATGGTCAAGGTCTACCTGGCCGTGAAGCGCCGCATCCAGCCGGGCGACAAGATGGCCGGTCGCCACGGTAACAAGGGTGTCGTGTCGATGATCGTGCCGGTCGAGGACATGCCGTTCTCTGCCGACGGCCGTCCGGTCGACATCGTGCTGAACCCGCTGGGCGTGCCGTCGCGTATGAACATCGGCCAGATTCTCGAAGTTCACCTCGGGTGGGCGGCGAAGGGTCTTGGCCACAAGATCGAGGCGATGATCGCGGCCAACGAGAAGGCATCGGAACTGCGCAAGTTCCTGGACCAGATCTACAACCACGACAAGGAGGCCTTCGGTGGCGAGCGCGTCAAGTTGAAGGAATTCAACGACGACGAATTGCTGGCGATGGCCAAGAACCTGACCAAGGGCGTGCCGATGGCGACGCCGGTCTTCGACGGCGCGTTCGAAGAAGAAATCAAGCACATGCTGCAGCTCGCGGGGCTGCCGTCGTCGGGTCAGACGATCCTGATCGACGGCCGTACAGGCGAAGCCTTCGACCGTCCGGTCACCGTCGGCTACATGCACATGCTGAAGCTGAACCACCTGGTCGACGACAAGATGCACGCGCGTTCCACCGGTCCGTACTCGCTCGTCACGCAGCAGCCGCTGGGCGGCAAGGCCCAGTTCGGTGGCCAGCGCTTCGGTGAAATGGAAGTGTGGGCGCTGGAAGCCTACGGCGCGGCGTACACGCTGCAGGAAATGCTGACGGTCAAGTCCGACGACGTGCCGGGCCGCAACCAGATGTACAAGAACATCGTCGACGGCAACCACGAGATGGTTGCGGGCATGCCGGAATCCTTCAACGTGCTCGTGAAGGAAATCCGCTCGCTCGCCATCAACATCGAGCTGGAAGAGTCGAAGTAAGCGGCCGGATTGAGGAGATTACGAGATGAAAGACTTGCTCAACCTGTTCAACCAGCAGCGACAGACGCTGGACTTCGACTCGATCCGCATCGGCCTGGCGTCGCCGGACCTGATCCGTTCCTGGTCGTTCGGCGAAGTGAAGAAGCCGGAAACGATCAACTACCGTACCTTCAAGCCCGAGCGTGACGGCCTGTTCTGCGCCGCCATCTTCGGACCGATCAAGGACTACGAGTGCCTCTGCGGCAAGTACAAGCGCATGAAGCACCGCGGCGTGGTCTGCGAAAAGTGCGGCACGGAAGTGACGCTGGCCAAGGTGCGCCGCGAGCGCATGGGCCACATCGAGCTGGCTTCGCCGACGGCGCACATCTGGTTCCTCAAGTCGCTGCCCTCGCGCATCGGCCTGATGCTCGACATGACGCTGCGCGATATCGAGCGCATCCTGTACTTCGAAGCCTATGTGGTGGTCGAGCCGGGCCTGACCGCGCTCGAGCGCGGCCAGCTGCTGACCGAAGAGCAGTACCTGCAGTCGGTGGAAGAGCACGGCGACGAGTTCGACGCCCGCATGGGTGCCGAGGCCGTCTATGAGCTGCTCAAGTCCATCGACCTGAACCAGGAACTGGTCAAGCTGCGCGAAGAGATCGCCTCGACCAACTCCGAAACCAAGCTCAAGCGCCTGTCCAAGCGCATCAAGCTGGTCGAGAGCTTCATCGAGTCCGGCAACCGCCCGGAGTGGATGGTCATGACCGTCCTGCCGGTGCTGCCGCCGGACCTGCGTCCGCTCGTCCCGCTGGACGGCGGCCGCTTCGCGACCTCCGACCTGAACGATCTGTACCGCCGCGTCATCAACCGTAACAACCGCCTCAAGCGCCTGCTCGAGCTCAATGCGCCGGACATCATCGTGCGCAACGAAAAGCGCATGTTGCAGGAATCGGTTGACGCGCTGATGGACAACGGCCGCCGTGGCCGCGCCATCACCGGCACCAACAAGCGCCCGCTCAAGTCGCTTGCCGACATGATCAAGGGCAAGCAGGGCCGTTTCCGCCAGAACCTGCTCGGCAAGCGCGTCGACTACTCCGGCCGTTCGGTGATCGTGGTCGGCCCGACGCTCAAGCTGCACCAGTGCGGCCTGCCGAAGAAGATGGCGCTTGAACTGTTCAAGCCGTTCATCTTCTCCAAGCTGCAGCGTCGTGGCCTGGCCACGACCATCAAGGCTGCCAAGAAGCTGGTCGAGCGTGAAGAAGCCCAGGTGTGGGACATCCTCGAAGAGGTGATCCGCGAACACCCGGTCATGCTCAATCGTGCGCCGACGCTGCACCGTCTGGGCATCCAGGCGTTCGAGCCGGTGCTGATCGAAGGCAAGGCCATCCAGCTGCATCCGCTGGTCTGTACCGCGTTCAACGCCGACTTCGACGGCGACCAGATGGCCGTGCACGTGCCGCTCTCGCTGGAAGCCCAGCTGGAAGCGCGCGCCCTGATGATGTCGACCAACAACATCCTGTCGCCCGCCAACGGTGATCCCATCATCGTGCCGACGCAGGACGTGGTGCTGGGTCTGTACTACATGACCCGCGAGCTGGTGAACGCGAAAGGCGAGGGCATGATCTTCGCCAACGTCGCCGAAGTTCACCGCGCCTACCAGAACCGTGCAGTCGACCTGCACGCCAAGGTCAAGGTGCGCCTGAAGCTCATCGACCTCAACGACGAGACTGGCGAAAAGACCGAGCGCGTGGCTGTCGTCGACACGACGGTCGGCCGCGCCCTGCTGCACGAGATCATCCCGGCTGGCCTGCCGTTCACCCTGGTGAACACCGAGCTGACCAAGAAAGCGATCTCGCGCCTGATCAACGCCTGCTACCGCAAGCTGGGTCTGAAGGACACGGTCGTGTTCGCTGACCAGCTGATGTACACCGGCTTCCACTACGCCACGCGCGCGGGTATCTCGATCGGCATCGACGATATGAAGATCCCGGGCGAGAAGAAGGCCATCCTGGAAGTCGCCGAGAAGGAAGTCGTCGAGATCCAGGAACAGTTCCAGTCGGGTCTGGTGACCGCCGGCGAGCGCTACAACAAGGTCGTCGACATCTGGTCGCGTACCAACGAGCAGGTCGCCCAGGCGATGATGCGCGGCATCGGCTTCGAGAAGGTGACCAACGCCAAGGGCGAGGTCGTCGAGCAGAAGTCGATGAACTCCATTTACATCATGGCCGACTCCGGCGCGCGTGGTAGCGCGGCCCAGATCCGTCAGCTGGCCGGTATGCGCGGCCTGATGGCCAAGCCGGACGGCTCGATCATCGAAACGCCCATCAAGGCGAACTTCCGCGAAGGCCTGGACGTCCTGCAGTACTTCATCTCGACCCACGGCGCCCGTAAGGGTCTGGCGGATACGGCGCTGAAGACAGCGAACTCCGGTTACCTGACCCGTCGTCTGGTCGACGTGGCCCAGGACATGGTTGTCACGACCATGGACTGCGAGACCTACAACGGCCTGACCATGACCGCCATCGTCGAAGGCGGCGACGTCGTGGAACCGCTGCGCGATCGCGTGCTGGGTCGCGTCGTGGCCGAAGACGTCTATGCGCCGGGCAACGACGACGAGCCGATTGTGACCCGCAACACCCTGCTCGACGAAGCCCTGGTCGACAAGATGGACCAGGCCGGCGTGCAGTCGATCAAGGTCCGTTCGCCGATCACCTGCGACACCCGCTTCGGCGTGTGCGCGCTGTGCTACGGCCGCGACCTGGCCCGCGGTCACCTGGTCAACCAGGGCGAAGCGGTGGGTGTCATCGCCGCCCAGTCGATCGGTGAGCCGGGTACCCAGCTGACGATGCGTACGTTCCACATCGGTGGTGCGGCGTCCCGAGCGGCTGCGGTCGACAACGTGCAGGTCAAGACGACCGGCGCGTTGCGCTTCAACAACCTCAAGACGGTGGAACACGCCCAGGGTCACCTGGTCGCGGTCTCCCGTTCGGGTGAAGTCTCGGTGCTCGATACGCACGGCCGTGAGCGCGAGCGCTACAAGGTTCCGTACGGTGCGACCATCTCGGTCAAGGACGGCGCGCCGGTCAAGGCTGGCCAGGTTGTCGCGAACTGGGATCCGCACACCCATCCGATCGTCTCGGAAGTGGCCGGTGTGCTGCGCTTCATCGACTTCGTCGACGGCGTCACCGTGCAGGCGCAGACCGACGAGCTGACGGGCCTGGAAAGCGCCGTGGTGACCGATCCGAAGCGCCGCGGTACGTCGGCCAAGGATCTGCGCCCGACGGTGCGCATTGAAGATCGCAAGGGCAAGGAACTGAAGCTGCCGGGTACGGATATTCCGGCCCAGTACTTCCTCCCGGCCGGCGCGATCGTGTCGCTGCAGGACGGTGCCGAAGTGGGCGTGGGTGACGTCGTCGCCCGTATCCCACAGGAAACCTCCAAGACCCGCGACATTACCGGTGGTCTGCCGCGCGTTGCCGACCTGTTCGAAGCCCGCAAGCCGAAGGAACCGGCCATCCTGGCCGAACGCTCCGGTATCGTCAGCTTCGGCAAGGACACCAAGGGCAAGCAGCGTCTGATCATCAAGGATGTCGACGGCAACGAGCACGAGGAACTGATTCCCAAGTGGCGTCACGTCATCGTGTTCGAAGGCGAACACGTGGAGAAGGGCGAAACCGTCGTCGACGGCGAACCCAATCCGCATGACATCCTGCGTTTGCTGGGTGTCGAGCCGCTCGCCGCCTACCTGGTGAAGGAAATCCAGGACGTGTACCGTCTGCAGGGCGTGCGCATCAACGACAAGCACATCGAGACGATCATTCGCCAGATGCTGCGCAAGGTCGAGATCACGGTCGCCGGCGATACCCGTTTCCTGCGCGGCGAACAGGTGGACCGTGTCCGCGTGGTGGAAGAAAACCGCCGCGCCGATGCCCGTAATGAACTGTCTGCCCAGTACGATCCCGTCCTGCTCGGCATCACCAAGGCGTCGCTGGCCACCGAATCCTTCATTTCGGCGGCTTCGTTCCAGGAGACCACCCGCGTCCTCACCGAGGCGGCGGTCCGCGGAACCCGCGATACCTTGCGGGGCCTGAAGGAGAATGTTATCGTCGGCCGTCTCATCCCGGCAGGTACAGGCTTGGCCTACCACAGCACCCGTCGCCGTCTGGCGTCCGGTGGCTTGTCGGATTCGGATATCGAAACCCTGCGGGGTGGTGTAACCGAATTCGTTGCCGACTCTGCCGACGACAACGGCTGAAATTCGCGTGCCCCTGGCGGCGCGCAACCCGACATCGAAAAGAGACACAGGATGTGTCTCGTGTTCGAGGACATGGACGTGGAGGCGGGGGTGTCTTAGTTGACGCCCCTGTCAACCGCTTGTTAAACTCTTGCGTCTTGGCAGGCCGAGTTGTGTCGGCCTGTCTTTTGTTTCTTAAGGCATCCACGAATGGCGACTATCAACCAGCTGGTGCGTAAACCGCGTAGCCCGAAGACCTATAAGAGCGCGTCTCCGGCGCTGCAGAGCTGCCCGCAGCGTCGCGGCGTCTGCACCCGTGTGTACACGACCACCCCGAAGAAGCCGAACTCGGCCCTGCGCAAGGTGGCCAAGGTTCGTCTGACCAACGGCTACGAGGTCATCAGCTACATCGGTGGCGAAGGCCACAATCTTCAGGAGCACTCGGTGGTCCTGATCCGCGGCGGCCGTGTGAAAGACCTGCCGGGCGTGCGCTACCACACGGTGCGCGGTTCGCTCGATGCCGCCGGCGTCGCGAAGCGTCGCCAGGGTCGCTCGAAGTACGGCGCCAAGCGCCCGAAGTCCTGATAAGGAAGGCTTGAATCATGTCGCGTAAAGGTTCCGCCCCCACCCGCGTTCTTCTCTCCGATCCGAAGCACGGCAGCCAGCTGATTGCCCGCTTCATCAACATGGTGATGAAGAGCGGCAAGAAGTCCGTCGCCGAAGGCATCGTCTATGGCGCTCTCGACCATATCGGTCAGAAGAACGCCGATTCGCTGACCCTGGTCGAGAAGGCGCTGAACAACGTCGCCCCGGCGGTCGAAGTCAAGTCCCGCCGCGTCGGCGGTGCGACCTACCAGGTTCCGGTCGAAGTGCGCGCTACCCGCCGCACCGCCCTGGCCATGCGTTGGGTCATCGACGCCGCGCGCAAGCGCAGCGAAAACTCCATGCCGCGCAAGCTGGCGGCCGAACTGCTGGAAGCCGCTGAAAATCGTGGTTCGGCAGTCAAGAAGCGCGAAGAAACGCATCGTATGGCGGAAGCCAACAAGGCGTTCTCGCACTACCGCTGGTAAGAGCTGAGGAACGACCGTGGCCCGTACTACCCCCATCGAGCGTTATCGCAACTTCGGCATCATGGCTCACATCGATGCCGGCAAGACGACGACGACCGAACGCATCCTTTTTTATACCGGCGTCAACCACAAGATCGGCGAAGTGCACGAAGGTGCCGCGACGATGGACTGGATGGAGCAGGAACAGGAACGCGGCATCACCATCACGTCTGCCGCGACGACCTGCTTCTGGAAGGGCATGGACATGTCCTTCCCGGAACATCGCTTCAACATCATCGATACCCCGGGACACGTTGACTTCACCATCGAAGTCGAACGCAGTCTGCGCGTGCTCGATGGCGCCGTGTTCGTGCTGTGCGCGGTGGGTGGTGTGCAGCCGCAGTCCGAGACCGTGTGGCGTCAGGCCAACAAGTACGGCGTGCCGCGCTTGGCTTTCGTCAACAAGATGGACCGCACCGGTGCTGACTTCCACAAGGTCGTGGGCCAGCTGAAGGCTCGTCTGGGTGCGAACCCGGTTCCGATGCAGATGCCGATTGGCGCGGAAGAAAACTTCGAAGGCGTGGTCGACCTCATCAAGATGAAGGCGATCTACTGGGACGTCGAAGCCCAGGGCACGAAGTTCGAATACCGCGACATCCCGGCCAACCTCGTCGAGGCGTGCAACACGGCGCGCAGCTTCATGGTCGAGGCCGCTGCGGAAACCTCCGAAGAGCTGATGAACAAGTACCTCGAAGAGGGCGAGCTCTCGGAAGAGGAAATCATGAAGGGTATTCGCGCCGGCACCCTGGCGACCTCCCTGATTCCGGTGTTCTGTGGCACGGCATTCAAGAACAAGGGCGTGCAGGCGATGCTGGACGCGGTTATCCGCTACCTGCCGGCTCCGTCCGACCGTCCGCCGGTCAAGGGCATCGACGAAGACGAGAAGGAAGCTTCGCGCGAGGCGCTCGACACCGCGCCGTTCTCGGCGCTGGCGTTCAAGATCATGACCGACCCGTTCGTCGGCTCGCTGTCGTTCTTCCGTGTCTATTCGGGCACGCTGAATTCCGGCGACACCGTGTTCAATCCGGTCAAGAGCAAGAAAGAGCGCGTCGGCCGCATCCTGCAGATGCACGCCAACCAGCGTGACGAAATCAAGGAAGTCCGCGCGGGCGATATCGCTGCTGCGGTCGGCCTGAAGGATGTCACCACGGGTGACACCCTGTGCGCCCCGAGCGATGTCATCACGCTGGAACGCATGGTGTTCCCGGAGCCCGTCATCGCGATGGCCGTCGAGCCGAAGACGAAGTCGGACCAGGAGAAGATGGGCCTCGCGCTGTCGCGTCTGGCTCAGGAAGATCCCTCGCTGCGCGTGCGCACCGACGAGGAATCCGGCCAGACGATCATCGCCGGCATGGGTGAATTGCACCTGGAAATCATCGTTGACCGCATGAAGCGCGAGTTCAACGTGGAGGCCAATGTCGGCAAGCCGCAGGTGGCGTATCGCGAAACGATCCGCAAGGCGGTCAAGCAGGAAGGCAAGTTCGTGCGTCAGTCGGGCGGCAAGGGCCAGTACGGTCACGTCGTGCTCGAGATCGAGCCGCAGGAACGCGGCGCCGGCTATGTCTTCGAGAACGCCACCGTCGGTGGCTCGGTTCCGAAGGAATACGTGCCGGCAGTCGACAAGGGCATCAAGGAAGCGATGCAGAACGGCATCCTGGCGGGTTTCCCGGTCGTCGACGTGAAGGTCAAGCTGGTCGACGGTTCGTACCACGAAGTCGACTCCAACGAAATGGCGTTCAAGATCGCCGGCTCGATGGGCTTCAAGGAAGGTTTCAACAAGGCCAATCCGGTCCTGCTGGAACCGATCATGAAGGTCGAAGTCGTGACGCCGGAAGACTACATGGGTGACGTGATGGGCGACCTTTCCCGTCGTCGCGGCATCCTGCAGGGTTCCGATGACAGCCCGTCGGGCAAGGTCATCAACGCGCTGGTCCCGCTGGGTGAAATGTTTGGCTACGCCACCTCGATGCGCTCCATGTCGCAGGGTCGTGCCACCTTCACGATGGAATTCGATCACTATGCCGAGGCGCCGAACAATATCGCCGAGCAAGTGATGAAGAAGGCCGGCTAAGTCATCGTTCAGATATTCACAAGTTTGAGGTTTTAAGTCATGGCAAAAGGTAAATTCGAGCGCACCAAGCCGCACGTGAACGTCGGCACGATTGGTCACGTGGACCATGGCAAGACGACGCTGACGGCGGCGCTGACCAAGATTGGCGCAGAGCGTTTTGGCGGCGAGTTCAAGGCGTACGACCAGATCGACGCGGCGCCGGAAGAAAAGGCGCGCGGAATCACGATCTCGACGGCGCACGTGGAATACGAATCGCCGAACCGTCACTACGCGCACGTTGACTGCCCGGGCCATGCCGACTACGTGAAGAACATGATCACGGGTGCGGCGCAGATGGACGGTGCGATCCTGGTGTGCTCGGCGGCTGACGGTCCGATGCCGCAGACGCGTGAACACATCCTGCTGGCGCGCCAGGTCGGCGTGCCGTACATCGTGGTCTTCCTGAACAAGGCGGACATGGTGGACGACGCGGAACTGCTGGAACTGGTCGAGATGGAAGTTCGCGACCTGCTGAGCAAGTACGAATTCCCGGGTGACGACACCCCGATCATCAAGGGTTCGGCGCTCAAGGCGCTGGAAGGTGATCAGAGCGACATCGGCGTGCCGGCGATCATCAAGCTGGTGGAAGCGCTGGACAGCTACATTCCGGAGCCGGTGCGCGTGCTGGACAAGCCGTTCCTGATGCCGGTGGAAGACGTGTTCTCGATCTCGGGTCGCGGCACGGTGGTGACGGGTCGCGTCGAGCGCGGCGTCATCAAGGTCGGCGAAGAAATCGAAATCGTGGGTATCCGTCCGACGGTGAAGACGACGGTGACGGGCGTTGAAATGTTCCGCAAGCTGCTGGATCAGGGCCAGGCGGGCGACAACGTGGGTCTGCTGCTGCGCGGCACGAAGCGTGACGAAGTGGAGCGCGGCCAGGTGCTGTGCAAGCCGGGTTCGATCAACCCGCACACGAAGTTCGAAGCGGAAGTGTACGTGCTGTCGAAGGAAGAGGGTGGTCGTCATACCCCGTTCTTCAAGGGTTACCGCCCGCAGTTCTACTTCCGTACGACGGACGTGACGGGCAACGTCGAGCTGCCGGAAGGCGTCGAGATGGTGATGCCGGGCGACAACATCAAGATGGTTGTCACCCTGATCGCGCCGATCGCGATGGAAGAAGGTCTGCGCTTCGCGATCCGCGAAGGTGGCCGCACCGTCGGCGCCGGCGTCGTCGCCAAGATCTTCGCCTGATCTAAACTAGGCTTTCGGCCGCCCCCAATGTTGGGGCGGCCAAACTACAGCGAAAAGAGGCACAGGAAGTGCCTCGTGTTCGCCAGACACGGAGTCGTCGCGTATCGAACCCGCTTGACGGGAGCGCGTGCGCGTACTACACTTTCATGTCTGGGCGGACCAGTTCTCTGGTCTGCCCGATTTTTCTGGGGAACGGCACATGAAGTTGCCGTGTCCCGACGCTCTTTTACCGAGGAAGTACGGCCATGGCGGACCAAAAGATCCGTATTCGACTGAAGGCATTCGATCATCGCCTGATCGACCGCTCCGCGAGCGAAATCGTGGAGACCGCGAAGCGTACCGGCGCCCAGGTGCGCGGTCCGATCCCGCTGCCGACCAAGATCGAACGCTACACCGTTCTGGTGTCGCCGCACGTCGACAAGGACGCGCGTGACCAGTACGAGACGCGCACCCACAAGCGCGTGCTGGACATTGTCGACCCCAATGACAAGACCGTGGACGCCCTGATGAAGCTCGACCTCGCCGCCGGCGTGGACGTGCAGATCAAGCTCTACTGAGCCCCCGGCGTATCCAGGCACGCAACAGGACACGAACATGAGTATCGGATTGGTTGGCCGCAAGTGCGGCATGAGCCGAGTCTTCACCGAAGACGGACGCTCGATTCCGGTGACCCTGATCGAAGCGACGCCGAATCGCGTCACGCAGATCAAGACGGTCGAGAACGATGGTTACACCGCCGTGCAGGTGACTGCCGGCACGAAGCGCGCTTCCCTCGTGGTCAAGCCGCTCGCCGGCCATTACGCGAAGGCGAAGGTCGAAGCGGGCCGCGGCCTGTGGGAATTCCGCGTCGATGCGGCTGAAGTGGGTAACTTCAGCGTCGGTGGCGAAGTGAAGGCTGACGAGATCTTCAAGATCGGTCAGAAGGTTGACGTGCAAGGCGTCAGCAAGGGCAAGGGCTTCCAGGGCACGATCAAGCGCCACCATTTCACGATGGGCGACGCTACCCACGGTAACTCGCTGTCGCATCGTGCGCCGGGTTCTATCGGTCAGCGCCAGACGCCGGGTCGTGTGTTCCCCGGCAAGAAGATGGCCGGCCACATGGGCAACGTGACCCGTTCGGCGATGAACCTCGAAGTCGTGCAGATCGACACCGAGCGTCATCTGATCGCGATCAAGGGCGCTGTTCCGGGTGCTACCGGCGGCGACGTCGTGATCCGCGCGGCGGCCAAGGCCTGAGGAGCGACGACATGGAACTGAATGTTATTGGCGCCAAGCCGCTGAATGTTTCCGACGCCGTTTTTGGCAAGGAATTCCGCGAAGATCTGGTGCACCAGGTTGTCACCGCCTACCGCAACGCCGGTCGTGCGGGTACCAAGGCCCAGCTGTCCCGTTCGGAAGTCTCGGGTACGACCAAGAAGTTCAAGAAGCAGAAGGGTGGCGGCGCCCGTCACGGTGACTACCGCGCCCCGATCTTCGTCGGTGGTGGCGTCGCGTTTGCCGCGAAGCCCCGCGATTTCTCGCAGAAGGTCAACAAGAAGATGTTCCGCGGCGCGCTGGCTTCGATTCTCTCGGAGCTGATCCGCCAGGACCGTCTCAAGGTGTTCGCCGATTTCGACGTCGACGCCCCGAAGACCAAGAGCCTTATCGCCAAGCTTGGCGAACACAAGTTTGACGGCAAGACGATCATCGTCAGCGAAACCGTCAGCGAAAACCTGTACCTCGCCGCCCGCAACAACCACAAGGTGCTCGAGGTCGTCGATACCAACGCGCTGAACCCGGTCGCCCTGGTGCGCGCCGATCACGTCGTCGTGACTGTCGATGCGATCAAGAAGATTGAGGAGTGGCTGGCATGAACGAGCGTCTCCTGAATGTGTTGCGCGCTCCGCGCATCTCCGAGAAGACGGCGCGTCTGGCCGAATCGAACCAGTACGTCTTCGAAGTTGCGTCCACCGCAACCAAGGCTGACGTGAAGGCCGCGATCGAGCAGCTCTTCAGCGTCAAAGTCGAGGCGGTCAATGTGGTCAATGCCAAGGGCAAGACCAAGACCTTCCGTTTCCGTTCGGGCCGTCGTTCTGACCAGCGCAAGGCGTATGTTCGCCTGGCCGAAGGTCAGAGCATCGACGTGATGGCCAAGGCCTAAGGTGGGATACCCATGGCACTGATTGACTACAAGCCGACATCTGCTGGCCGCCGCGCAATGGTTCGCGTGGTGACCCCTGGCCTGCACAAGGGCGCACCTTACGCCGCCCTGACCGAGGCGCAGAACAAGACCGGCGGCCGTAATAACAACGGTCGCATCACCACCCGTCACAAGGGCGGCGGTCACAAGCAGCATTACCGCATCATCGATTTCAAGCGTGACAAGGAAGGCATCCCCGCCCGTGTCGAACGTCTGGAATACGATCCTAACCGCACGGCGCATATCGCCCTGCTGTGCTACGCCGACGGCGAGCGCCGCTACATCATCGCCCCGAAGGGCGTGAAGGAAGGCGACCAGCTGATGGCCGGCCGTGACGCCCCCATCAAGGTGGGCAACGCGCTGCCGCTGCGCAACATCCCGGTCGGTTCGACGGTTCACTGCATCGAGATGAAGCCGGGCAAGGGTGCGCAGATTGCGCGTGCCGCCGGTGGTTCGGCGCAGCTGGTCGCTCGCGAAGGTGGCTATGCCACGCTGCGCCTGCGCTCCGGCGAAATGCGCAAGGTTCCCGCTGACTGCACCGCCACGCTCGGCGAAGTTGGCAACTCGGAACACAACCTGGAAAACATCGGCAAGGCGGGCGCTCAGCGCTGGCGCGGTGTTCGTCCGACGGTTCGCGGCGCTGCCATGAACCCGGTCGACCATCCGCACGGCGGTGGTGAGGCCCGTGCCGGCCAGGGTAACCCGCATCCGGTCAGCCCGTGGGGCATGCCGACCAAGGGTTACAAGACTCGTAAGAATAAGCGCACCACGCAGTTCATCGTGCGCGACCGTCGCGGCTGATAGGTACTTATCATGGCTCGTTCACTCAAGAAAGGACCGTTCATCGACCTGCACCTCCAAAAGAAGGTGGAGGCCGCTGTCGCCGCCAACAACAAGCGCCCGATCAAGACTTGGTCGCGCCGTTCGATGATTCTTCCGGAAATGGTCGGTCTCACGATCGCCGTTCACAACGGTAAGGCTCATATCCCGGTGCTGGTCAACGAAAACATGGTCGGCCACAAGCTCGGCGAGTTCGCCGTGACCCGTACGTTCAAGGGTCACGCTGGCGACAAGAAAGCCGACGCGAAGAAGTAAGGGGCACTGCGATGGAAACCAAAGCAATCCTGCGCAGCGCGCGCATCTCTCCGCAGAAGGTTCGCCTGGTCGCTGACCAGGTCCGTGGCCTGGCTGTGGATCGCGCCACCAACCTGCTGACGTTCAGCGACAAGAAGGCCGCACACCTGGTCAAGAAGGTGCTGCTGTCGGCTATCGCCAACGCCGAAAACAACGACGGTGCCGACGTCGACGAACTGAAGGTCGCCAAGATCTTCGTCGACGAGGGCCCGACTCTCAAGCGTTTCGCTGCCCGCGCCAAGGGCCGTGGTACGCGCATCATCAAGCGGACCAGCCACATCACCGTGGTTGTCGGTACCGGCCGTTAAGCGAAGGACAGGAACGATGGGTCACAAAGTTCATCCTACCGGTATCCGCCTTGGCATCGCCAAGGAGTGGAACTCCAAGTGGTATGCCAACAAGCGCGAATTCGCTGACTATCTGGCTGCCGATCTCAAGGTGCGTCAGCTTCTGAAGAAGAAGCTCGCCCAGGCCGGCATCAGCAAGATCTCGATCGAGCGTCCTGCGAAGACTGCCCGTGTCACGATCCACACCGCCCGTCCGGGCGTGGTGATCGGCAAGAAGGGCGAGGACATCGAGAAGCTGCGCAAGGAAGTCTCGCAGGTGATGGGCGTTCCCGCCCACATCAACGTGACGGAAGTGCGTAAGCCGGAACTCGATGCCCAGCTGGTCGCTGAATCGATCGCCCAGCAGCTGGAGCGCCGCATCATGTTCCGTCGCGCGATGAAGCGCGCGGTGCAGAACGCGATGCGCATCGGTGCGCTCGGCATCAAGGTCAACGTCGCTGGCCGCTTGAACGGCGCTGAAATCGCGCGTTCGGAGTGGTATCGCGAAGGCCGCGTGCCGCTGCACACCCTGCGTGCGGACATCGACTATGGCTTCGCTGAAGCCACCACCACCTACGGCATCATCGGTATCAAGGTGTGGGTGTACAAGGGCGAAATCTTTGATCTGGCCCAGGCGGCTGAAGCTGCCAAGAACGAGGCCAGCGAAGAGCGTCCGCAGCGCCGCGCGCCGAAGCAAGGAGCCTAATCATGTTGCAACCCAAGCGAACCAAGTACCGAAAGGTATTCAAGGGCCGCAATGAAGGTCTCTCCTTCGTCGCTACGAAGGTCAGCTTCGGCGAGTACGGCCTCAAGGCCACCGAGTTCGGTGCGCTGACTTCCCGCCAGATCGAAGCCGCCCGTCGCTGCATCACCCGTTTCGTGAAGCGCGGCGGCAAGCTCTGGATCCGCGTGTTCCCCGACAAGCCGATCACCAAGAAGCCGATCGAAGTGCGTATGGGTAGCGGTAAGGGTAACGTCGAATTCTGGGTGGCCCCGATTCAGCCGGGCCGCATGCTTTATGAGATCGAAGGCGTCGACGAAGCCAGTGCCCGCGAAGCCTTCCGTCTGGCGGCCGCGAAACTGTCGGTCAAGACTCAATTCGTGACCCGTACGGTGCTGTGATGGAACTGAAAGAACTTCGTACCAAGTCCGCGCAGGACCTGACCGCCCATCTCGGCGAGCTCCACAACGAGCAGTTCAAGCTGCGCATGCAAAAGGGCTCCGGCCAGCTGACCCAGACGCACCAGATTCGTCGCGTCAAGCGCGAAATCGCGCAGGTCAAGATGCTGCTCGGCGAGAAGAAGTAAGGACCGACGGCCATGACCAATACAGAGAAGACTGTCCGCACCATCCAAGGGCGTGTAGTCAGCAACAAGATGAACAAGACGGTGACCGTGCTGGTTGAGCGGCAGGTGCAGCACGAGCTGTACGGCAAGATCATCCGCCGTTCCACCAAATATCACGCCCACGACGAGAAGAGCGAGTGCCAGGAAGGCGACGTCGTGCGTATCCAAGAGTGCGCGCCGCTGTCGAAGACCAAGAATTTCCGCGTGGTCGAGATCGTGACGCGCGCGGCGCAGTAAGACAGGTCTGAGGAGAGTAAAACCATGATTCAGATGCAGACCTATCTCGCCGCTGCCGACAACTCGGGCGCTCGCGAACTGATGTGCATCAAGGTGCTCGGCGGCTCCAAGCGCCGTTACGCCGCGATTGGCGACATCATCAAGGTCACGGTGAAGGACGCGATTCCGCGTGGCAAGGTCAAGAAGGGCGAGGTCTATGACGCCGTGGTCGTGCGCACCAAGAAGGGTGTGCGTCGTGCCGACGGTTCGTTGATCCGCTTCGATGGCAACGCCGCCGTGCTGCTCAACAACAAGCTCGAGCCGATCGGCACGCGCATCTTTGGACCGGTCACCCGCGAACTGCGCGGTGAGAAGTTCATGAAGATCGTGTCGCTGGCGCCCGAAGTGCTGTAACGGGGTATCGTCATGAACCGTATCCGCAAGGGTGATCAGGTCACCGTGATCACCGGCAAGAACAAAGGCCAGAAGGGTGAAGTGCTGCGCGTCGCGGGCGACCGCGTGTTCGTGCAGAACATGAACCTGGTCAAGCGCCACACCAAGCCGAACCCCCAGGCCAACCAGCCGGGTGGCATCATCGAGCGTGAGGCGTCCATTCACATCTCCAACGTGCAGTTGGTCAATCCCGCTTCCGGCAAGGGCGAGCGCATCGGCTTCAAGGTCCTCCAGGACGGCCGCAAGGTGCGCGTGTTCCGCAAGTCGGGCGAAGTGATTGACATCTGAGGACCGTCGCAATGACTCGCTTTGAAAAACACTATAAAGAAGTTGTCGTGCCGAAGCTGATGCAGCGTTTCGGTTACGCCAATGTTATGCAGGTGCCGCGCCTGACCAAGATCACCCTCAACATGGGTGTTGGCGAAGCCGTCGGCAACAAGAAGGTGCTGGAAAACGCGCTGGAAGACATGGCGAAGATCGCCGGTCAGAAGCCGGTCTCCACCAAGGCCCGCGTCTCGGTCGCCACCTTCAAGATTCGCGAGGGCTGGCCGATTGGCTGCAAGGTGACCCTGCGCCGCCATCACATGTACGAATTCCTTGACCGCCTGGTCAGCATTGCGCTGCCGCGCGTGCGTGACTTCCGTGGTGTGTCCGGTCGTGCGTTCGACGGCCGCGGCAACTACAACATGGGCGTCAAGGAGCAGATCATCTTCCCGGAAATCGATTTCGACCAGGTCGATGCGATCCGCGGTATGGACATCTCCATCGCGACCACCGCCCGGTCCGACGAAGAAGCCCGCGCCCTGCTGGAAGGTTTCGCCTTCCCGTTCCGCAATTGATTCGCGAGGAATTCTGAAATGGCTAAGACCTGCATGGTGAATCGCGAAGTCAAGCGCGAGAAGCTGGCCAAGAAGCACAGCGCCAAGCGCGATGACCTGAAGAAGATCATCAGCAGCCCGACGGCTTCGTACGAAGAAAAGATGGAAGCATCCGCCAAGCTGCAGAAGCTTCCGCGTGACTCTTCGCCGTCGCGCCAGCGTAATCGTTGTGAACTGACCGGCCGCTCGCGTGGCGTCTACCGGAAGTTCGGCCTCGGTCGCAACAAACTGCGTGAAGCCACGATGCGTGGCGACGTACCGGGCCTTCGCAAGGCCAGCTGGTAAGAAACCAGCGGATATCGGTGCTAACTCCTAGGATTTATTGATATGAGCATGACTGATCCCATCGCCGACATGTTCACCCGCATTCGCAATGCCCAACTCACGGGCAAAGCGACGGTGCGCATGCCGTCCTCCAAAATCAAGCAGGCGCTCGCCAAGCTGCTGAAGGACGAAGGCTACATCCGCGATGCCCAGACCAACACGGTCGAAGGCAAGGCGGAACTCGAAATTGCACTCAAGTACTACGAAGGCAAGCCGGTCATCGAACGCCTGGAGCGCGTCTCGCGCTCGGGTCTGCGCGTGTACCGCGGCAAGGATGAACTTCCCAAGGTCCTCGGCGGCCTGGGTATCTCCATCGTCTCGACCTCGAGCGGCATCATGACCGACGCGCAGGCTCGCGCGAAGGGTCTGGGCGGCGAAGTCATCGGCCTGGTCGCCTAAGGAGATAACCAATGTCTCGCGTAGCAAAAATGCCAATCGCCCTTCCGAAGGGCGTCGAATGCCAGGTGGCCGCCGATGGCGTCACCGTCAAGGGCCCGAAGGGCACGTTGAAGTCCGTCGCGTTTCCCGGCGTCAATGTCGCCGTGGAAGGTGGTGAGCTCAAGTGCAGCGCTGCTGATGCGGCCAACACCAAGCTTGCCGGTACTGCGCGCGCCGTGATCAGCAACATGGTCAAGGGTGTCAGCGAAGGCTATCAGCGCAAGCTGGAACTGGTCGGCGTCGGTTATCGCGCCGCCATGCAGGGCAAGGACCTCAGCCTGACCCTCGGCTTCTCGCATCCGGTCGTGTTCAAGGCGCCGGAAGGTGTCACGCTGGAAACCCCCAGCCAGACCGAAATCCTGATCAAGGGCGCTGACAAGCAGGTCGTCGGCCAGGCTGCCGCCAAGATCCGTGGTTTCCGTCCGCCGGAACCCTACAAGGGCAAGGGCGTGCGTTACTCGGGCGAGAAGATCACCTTGAAGGAAGCCAAGAAGGCCTAATCTAGGCGCTTCAGCTTCGGAGAATGACGATGGACAAGAACGTTTCCCGCCTGCGCCGTGCCAAATCCACGCGCGCGCACATCCGCAAGCTCGCGGTTGCGCGTCTCACCGTGCACCGTACCGGCCAGCACATCTACGCCCAGGTCATCGCGCCGTCGGGCGACAAGGTGATTGCTGCGGCTTCCACCCTGCAGGAATCGGTAGCTGCCGGTCTGAAGGGCACGAAGAACAAGGCCGCTGCAGCCGCTGTCGGCAAGGCGATTGCCGAGCGTGCGAAGGCTGCCGGTATCGAAGCGGTTGCTTTTGACCGTTCCGGCTTCAAGTATCACGGCCGCATTCAGGCGCTCGCCGAGGCGGCGCGTGAGGCTGGCCTGAAGTTCTAATCAGTAAGCCAAACAACTCCAAGCGGCAATCAGCCGTAAGTAAAGTGCCCCGCACCGCGGGGCCCCAAGGTGCGAAATGTCCACTAACGAACGTGAAAATAGCGATGGCATGCTGGAGAAGCTGATCGCCGTGAACCGCGTGGCCAAGACGGTCAAGGGCGGTCGGCAGATGAGCTTCACCGCGTTGACTGTCGTCGGTGACGGCGATGGCAAGGTCGGCTTCGGTTATGGCAAGGCGCGCGAAGTGCCGGTTGCCATCCAGAAGGCCATGGAGCGCGCCCGTCGCAACATGACGTCGGTCAAGCTCAACGAAGGCACGCTGTGGCATGCCGTGAAGGCCAACCACGGCGCTGCCCGCGTCTTCATGCAGCCCGCCTCGGCTGGTACCGGCGTCATCGCCGGCGGCGCGATGCGCGCGGTGCTGGAAGTTGTCGGCGTGAAGAACGTGCTGGCGAAGGCCGTTGGTTCGCGCAACCCGATCAACCTGGTCCGCGCGACGATCAAGGGCCTGGTGGCGATGGCCTCGCCGGACCGCATTGCGGCCAAGCGTGGCAAGACCGTCGAAGAGGTGACTGGTCATGGCGAATAACACCACGAAGACCGTGCGCGTGCGCCTGGTCAAGGGACTGCGCGGCGTGCAGGCCCGTCATCGTCTCAGCGTCAAGGCGCTGGGCCTGAACAAGCTCAACGACGTGCGCGAGCTGAAAGACAGCCCGCAAGTGCGTGGACTGATCAACACGGTCTACTATCTCGTAGCCGTTGAAGATCAGGCCTGAGCCCACAAGGAATTCGGAGTACATCATGCGTCTCAATACGCTCAAGCCCGCTGACGGCGCCCGCAAGGATCGCGTTCGCGTCGGTCGCGGTATTGGTTCCGGTCTCGGCAAGACAGCCGGCCGTGGCCACAAGGGTCAGTACGCCCGTACTGGTAAGGGCAAGGTCAAGGCGGGCTTCGAAGGCGGCCAGATGCCGCTGCAGCGCCGTCTGCCGAAGGTCGGCTTCCGTTCCAAGAAAGCGCACGAAGTCAGCGAAGTGCTACTGTACAAGCTTGACGCTGTACAGGGCGATGTCATTGATTTCGCCGCGCTCCAGGCGGCCGGTCTGATCGAAGCCCGCGCTGAACGCGCCAAGATCGTGAAGAAGGGTGAGATCACGCGCGCGGTCAAGCTGAAGGGACTGGCGGTCACCGCCGGTGCCAAGGCCGCGATCGAGGCAGCTGGCGGCAGCGTGGAGTAATGCATGGCGGCTAACCAGGCCAATATGCTCGCCTCGCTCGGGAAGTTGACCGAGCTCAAGCAGCGCATCTTGTTTGTCGTAGGTGCGTTGATCGTTTATCGATTGGGCTCGTTCATTCCCGTGCCGGGCGTGAATCCCGAGCAGATGGCGCAGCTGATGAAGAATCAGGGCGGCATCATTGACATGTTCAACATGTTCTCGGGTGGTGCCCTTAGTCGCTTCTCGATCTTCGCGCTCAATGTCGTGCCGTACATCTCGGCATCGATCATCGTCCAGCTGTTTGCCACCGTTGTGCCGAGCCTCCAGGCCCTGCGCAAGGAAG
The DNA here is from genome assembly GCF_025398735.1 of Tahibacter amnicola. Taxonomy (NCBI): domain Bacteria; kingdom Pseudomonadati; phylum Pseudomonadota; class Gammaproteobacteria; order Lysobacterales; family Rhodanobacteraceae; genus Tahibacter; species Tahibacter amnicola. The sequence goes on along the minus strand of NZ_CP104694.1, from coordinate 5,593,470 downwards.
GTGAGTCCGGTCGCCGGACTCTGACCAAGTACACTCGCATTGGCGCGGTGGTGCTTGCGGCGGTGCAGGCGTTCAGCGTCTCGATGGCCCTGTCCTCGCAGGCTGGCGTGGTCTACAACCCGGGTGCAGGGTTCATCTTTTGCTCCGTGGTCGGTTTGACTGCAGGCACGATGTTTCTGATGTGGCTCGGTGAGCAGATCACCGAGCGCGGCATTGGCAACGGCATTTCGCTCCTGATTTTCGCGGGTATTGTCGCGGGCTTGCCAGGGGCGGTGGTGCAGACGCTGAACATGGCGGTGGAAGGCCAGCTCAATCCGCTGATGGTGGTCACCATCGTCGCTATCGTGCTCTTCGTGACTGCTTTCGTGGTCTTTGTCGAGCGTGGCCAGCGTCGAATCACGGTGAACTACGCTCGTCGGATGGGCGGCGCCAAGGCCTACATGAACCAGAGTTCGCACCTGCCGTTGAAGCTCAACATGGCGGGCGTCATTCCGGCCATCTTCGCTTCGTCGCTGATCATGTTCCCGGCCACGGCCGCGACGTGGTTCAGCCAGTCCAACGACATGCGTTGGCTGCAGATTCTGACGACGGCGCTGACTCCGGGTGAGCCGGTGTACATGATTGTCTTCGCCGCGTTGATCATCATCTTCGCCTTCTTCTACACGGCGCTGGTGTTCAACTCGCAGGAAACGGCGGACAATCTGAAGAAGTCCGGCGCGCTGATTCCGGGTATCCGCCCGGGCAAGGCCACCGCAGACTACATCGATGACGTCCTGACCAAGCTGACCGGTGCCGGCGCGATCTATCTGGTCGCTGTCTGCCTGATTCCGGATATCCTGCGCAACGCCTGGAGTGTTCCCTTCTATTTCGGCGGAACCTCCCTGTTGATCGTGGTGGTCGTGGTGATGGATTTCACGGCCCAGGTCCAGGCCCACCTGGTATCGCACCAGTACGGCAGCTTGTTGAAGAAATCGAATCTGCGCGGCCGTTGAGCCGCGCAACCCCGGGCCGGATGGCCCGGGTTTGGGGTTACCTCCGGAGGTTCTCCGGGGCGGGATTTGGTATTTCCCGCAAACCAAGGTACAATTTTCAGTTCACTGCGCTTTAAGCCCGTTTCGGAGAGATTTACATGGCGCGCATTGCAGGTGTCAACCTGCCGGTCCACAAGCATGTGTGGGTCGGTTTGCAGAGCATTTATGGCATCGGCCGCTCGCGGTCGAAGAAGGTCTGCGAGGTCGCAGGCGTCAATCCGGCCAACAAAATCAAGGATCTCACCGAGGCGGAAGTTGAAAAGCTGCGCCATGAGATCGCCAAGTTCACCGTCGAAGGCGACCTGCGCCGCGAAGTCGGCATGAGCATCAAGCGCCTGATCGACCTCGGCTGCTATCGCGGCCTGCGTCATCGTCGCGGTCTGCCGGTGCGCGGCCAGCGTACCCGCACCAATGCACGTACCCGCAAGGGCCCGCGTCGCGCGATCAAGAAGTAATGGATCTGGACAGAAACCATGAATAAGCCGGCAGCTGCCAAGACCAAGAAGAAAGTCAAGCGCGTCGTTACCGACGGTATCGTTCACGTGCAGGCTTCCTTCAATAACACCGTCATCACGATTACCGACCGTCAAGGTAATGCCCTGTCCTGGGCCACCTCCGGCGGCGCCGGATTCCGCGGTTCGCGCAAGTCGACCCCGTTCGCTGCCCAGGTGGCGGCGGAGAAGGCCGGCCGTGCGGCGCTGGACTACGGTCTGAAGACCCTCGAAGTCCGCATCAAGGGCCCGGGCCCGGGCCGCGAGTCGGCCGTCCGCTCGCTCAACGCCCTTGGTTACAAGGTCACCAATATCATTGACGTCACGCCGATTCCGCATAACGGCTGCCGTCCGCCCAAGCGTCGCCGCGTGTAAGGAGTCCCGACATGGCACGTTATATCGGTCCCACCTGCAAGCTGGCGCGCCGTGAAGGCGCTGACCTGAGCCTCAAGAGCCCGGCCCGCGCGGTCGATTCCAAGTGCAAGCTTGAGCAGAAGCCCGGCCAGCACGGCGCCGCCCGCAAGGGCAAGCTGTCTGACTACGCCGTGCAGCTGCGTGAGAAGCAGAAGGTCAAGCGTATCTACGGTCTGCTGGAGCGCCAGTTCCGCAGCTACTACGCCAAGGCGTCGCGCAAGAAGGGCAATACCGGCGAATCGCTGCTGCAGATGCTCGAACAGCGTCTGGACAACGTCGTCTACCGCATGGGTTTCGCGGTGACCCGTACGCAGGCCCGTCAGCTGGTCTCGCACAAGGCGATTGAAGTCAACGGCAAGAAGGTCAACCTGGCTTCGTTCCAGGTCAAGGCCGGCGACCAGGTCTCCATCACGGAGAATTCGCGCAGCCAGCTGCGCATCCAGGAAGCCCTGACCCTCTCGCAGGAGATGGATCTGGCTCCGTCCTGGGTTGAAGTCGACGCCAAGAAGTTCAGCGGTATGTTCAAGGCGGTACCGGAGCGTTCCGATCTGCCCTCCGACATCAACGAAGCGCTGATCGTCGAACTTTATTCGAAGTAATTCTGGAGAGTCGGGTACATGGCCCAATCGTCTACCACCGTCTTGCGCGCACGCGGTATTGGTGTCGAGCGCATCGGCGCCAATCGCGCCAAGGTGATCGTCGAGCCGCTGGAACGCGGTTTCGGCCACACCCTCGGCAACGCCCTGCGCCGCGTGCTGCTGTCGTCCATCCCCGGCGCGGCGATCACGGAAGTCGAGATCGACGGCGTGCTGCATGAGTACACGACCCTTGAAGGTCTGCAGGAGGACGTGATCGAAGTCCTGCTGAACCTCAAGGACGTCGCGATTCGCATGCACAACCAGGACGAGGCGACGCTGAGCCTGAGCAAGAAAGGCAAGGGCGTTGTCCTCGCCGGCGACATCAAGGTCGATCACAACGTCGAGATCGTGAATCCCGATCACGTGATCTGCCACCTGACCAAGGACATCGCCGTCAACATGCGGCTCAAGATCGTCCGGGGTGTTGGCTACCAGCCGGCGACCGCGCGTCGCCTGCCGGAAGAGGAAACCCGTCCGATCGGCCGTCTGCAGCTGGACGCGTCGTTCTGCCCGGTTCGCCGCGTGGCGTATGAAGTGGACGCCGCCCGCGTCGAGCAGCGCACCGACCTGGACAAGCTCGTACTTGATGTCGAGACCAACGGCACGATCGACGCCGAAGACGCCGTCCGCAAGGCCGCCGAAATCGTGCAGGATCAGCTGTCGGTGTTCGGTGACTTCACGCGTCGTGAGAGCGCCGATACCAAGGCCGAGAAGGGTGGCGTCGATCCGCTGCTCCTCCGTCCGATCGACGATCTGGAACTGACCGTGCGCTCGGCCAACTGCTTGAAGGCCGAAAGCATCTACTACATTGGCGACCTGGTGCAGAAGACGGAAGTCGAGCTGCTCAAGACGCCGAACCTGGGCAAAAAGTCGCTCACCGAGATCAAGGACGTGCTTGGCGCGCGTGGCTTGTCGCTCGGAATGAAGCTCGAAAACTGGCCGCCGATGGGTCTGACCCACGGCATGATGGGCTGAGCGCGGCAGAGAACACGAAGGAAACACGACCATGCGCCACATGAAATCCGGACGCAAGCTCAACCGCACCAGCAGCCATCGCGAAGCCATGTTCAAGAACATGGCCTCCTCGCTGTTCAAGCATGAGCTGATCAAGACGACCTTGCCGAAGGCCAAGGAACTGCGTCGCGTCGCTGAACCGCTGATCACCCTGGCCAAGACCGATGGCGTTGCCAATCGTCGTCTGGCGTTCGCCCGCCTGCGTGACAAGGTGGCCGTCGGCAAGCTGTTTGTCGACCTCGGCCCCCGTTACCGCGAGCGCAAGGGTGGCTACCTGCGTATCCTCAAGTGCGGCTTCCGCGCCGGTGACAACGCCCCGATGGCGTATGTCGAGCTGGTCGATCGTCCGCGCGCTGCGCCGGTTGCCGACGAAGAGTAAGTCGTCTGCGGCATCGTTCTACAAAAACCCCGGTTCTGCCGGGGTTTTTGCTTATGGGTCCCGGTGATCGACAGTTTTTGCGGTCCCGGATCCCCACGAAACCGCCAGCCGGATGATCGGAATGGACATTGCGCGGGACAGCCGGCTGCAGTGGGTCAGCATGGTGCTGGCACTGGCCCTGTTTGCCTGGGCTGCGGTGTGGATTTCCGGCGTGGGTGTCGTGACGGATGAGCACGCCCACTATCCGCGCGCGGTGGGCTTCGCGCGGGGCGACTCCACCGTCTTTGCCGAGTACACACCGATGCCTCCGGGCTACCACGTGCTTGCGTCGTCCGTGATGCGTGTGACGGGCAGCGAGTCACTGACGACCGTACGCCTGGTCAGCGTGTTCTTTGGACTCGTCGGTGCGCTGGCCTTCCTTGGTATCCGGCGGCAGCACGGCGATGGCCGGGCGCTGCTGGCGACGGCGCAGTTGCTGATCCTTCCGCTGATCTTTCCGTTCTACTTCCTGGCGTACACGGACGTGCTTTCGGCCAGCCTCGCTCTGGTGGGGGCGTGGGCTGCGCTGCGGTCATGGCATGTCGTGGCCGGTGTCGTGCTGGCTGCAGCGACGGTGGTGCGCCAGAATAACGTGGTCACTTCCGCGTTCATCGCCGTCGTGGCCGCATGGCCGACGTTGGCGGTGACGCCCGCCGGCCGATGGATTCCTGTGCTGTTGCCGCGCTTCTGGGCCTATGTTCTGCCTGTGGCGGTGTTCGTGGCCGTGTTCGTCATCTACGGCGGTGTCACTGCAGCGCCGGCCCTGGCTGCGTTGGCGCCTCCAGGTCGCTTTGACTTTGGCAACCTCTTCCTGTTGCCTGCCGCGGGCGCCCTGCTGCTTCCGCTACATACGGCTTTGGGGTGGAGGGCCATGACGCGCGAGGCCCGTTCCCGGCCCTGGCTGTGGTTGGTGCCGCTGGCGCTTATGGTGGCGTTCCTGTTGCTGTTCCGTGCGGACCATCCCCTCAATGCGCCTGTCGCGGAAGGGCACGAACTGTTCCTGCGGGCGCGGCTGTTCAAGGCGATGGACGCACATTGGCTGGTGCGCGGCGGCGTTGGGGTGATAGCGGTCGCGGGCATCTGCGGATTGGCCTTCAATCGCCTTCACGCCGATGCGCGCTGGGTGTGGCCGGCTTTCGCACTGCTGTTCCTGGGAACGCAATGGATGATTGATGTTCGTTACCAGCTGATTCCGGCCGTATTCTGGCTGGCATTTCGCCAGCTGAGCTCCGACTGCGTCGAGTTTGCGACAGCGCTGTGGTGGTGCGCGCTGAGCGCCTGGCTGATGGCCGGCATCGTCGCCGGAGCGCACTTCCCATGATGGCGGTGGCGTCTTCGTCCGTATCGTGGCGGAACCTGATGCTCTGGGTGCTGTGGCTCGCCGCGCTCGCCTACGCCGTGGCCGGTGAGTTGCGGGGGGACGAGTACGTCCACTTTGCGCAGATCAAGCAGTTCCTGGGGGGAGACTACCGGGTCATGCGCGACGCGCTGACGACCATCCCGGGCTATCACCACCTGCTCGCTGCCGTCCTGCGTGTGACGGGCGCGGATTCCCTTGGTGCGGCGCGAGCCGTCTCTGGCATGTGGGCAATCGTCGCCGTCCTCGGTTTCGATCGCCTTTATCGCGCGCTGCACCAGCGCCCGGATTCAACCGCGGTTCTGCAGTTCGCCTGGCTGCCGGTGGCGGCGCCCTTCGTATTTCTGATCTACACGGATATCGCCTCGCTTGCCGCGATGTTGTGGACATTCAACGCCGCCGTCCGCGGCCACCACTGGCGTGCAGCCTGCCTGCTGGTTGGTGCCATCGCGTTGCGCCAGAACAACGTACTGTGGCTGGCCTTCCTGGCTGTCATTGTCGTAGTGCCGATATGGGAATCGAAGCAGTGGAACGGCTGGAAGGAAGCTACGCTGCAGGGCGTGCCCTACCTGGTGCCGTCGCTGGCGTTCGTGGGCTATTGGATCTGGAACGGATCGGTGTCGTACTCCGGCACGCAGGCGGCGATGCATCCGGATGGCAGCGTCCATGTCGAGAATCTCTATTTCATGCTGTTCTGCGCCGCGATCCTGATGCCGCTGCACGTGGTGGACGGATTGATCCGGTTTGCACGCCGACTGGGCGCCGAACCGTGGCTACTTGTCGCACCCGTGCTGCTGGTCGGGATCTTCTACGCCGTGTACGCGGTCGATCACCCGTACAACCTGATCGAGAACGCCGCGTCCTGGCGCAACCGCGTGTTGCAGCTGACGATGAGTTCGCCGGGATTCAAGGCGTTTTTCGTCATCGTTGCGTCGCTGGCCGGCGTGGGTCTTGCGATGCAGCCGCTGGTGAACCGGGCGGGGTGGTGGATCTTTCCGGTATCGACGCTGTTCGTGATGCTGTCGTGGCTGGTCGAGCAGCGCTACTACCTGATTCCGTTCGCACTCTTCCTGGCGTGGCGTAAGCCCCTTGCGGCGCAAGTGGAGGTGGCGACAGCGACACTTTGGCTGTGCCTTGCGGTCTTTCTATTCTGGGGAATGATGTCGGGCCTCTGGTATCTGTGACCGGGCCCATCTGGTATTGGAGATGATGATCCTATGCGACTGAATCCGTTTCTTTGGCCGTTCCGCTTGCAGACACTGGTTGGGGGACTGGCCTGTTTTGCATTGCTCGGCTATGCCCTGTTCGCCCAGTACCAGCTTGGCAAGGATCCTTGCCCGCTGTGCCTGCTGCAACGCGCCGCATTCCTGGGCATGGGCATTGCCTTCCTGGTCGCTGCGCTGCACGGCCCACGCGGCTGGGGCCGCTGGATCTACGCGACACTGGTCAGCCTCTTCGGCATCGTCGGCGCGCTGATCGCCTGGCGCCACATCTGGCTCCAGAACTTGCCAAAGGACCAGGTGCCCGCCTGTGGACCTGGCCTTGAATACATGCTCGAAACCTTCCCGCTCAGCCGCACCTTCAAGATGGTGTTCACCGGCTCGGGCGAATGCGCGGAAGTGAACTGGCAGTTCCTCGGCCTGTCGATGCCGGCCTGGTGCCTGGTCTGGTACGTCGCTCTTACGCTGCTGGCCATTGTTGCGGCGACGCGCAAAAGTCCAGCCCGCTAAAAAGTTTCTCGCGAAACCGTTGATTCCAGGCGTGCGGCCGCGTGCCGCACGCCGCCAAACCGCGGCGGCGATACGATAATTCGCCATATGCGCGCTATGCCGTGCTCATTCGCTTGCGTGCGACGACTGCTGTGGCAAGATCAGTTTCCGCATTGCAGCAAGGTTGTGTGTCATGAGTTTGAGCGAGCGCAGTATCGGTCCTGTCCGCGAAGCCAAGGATTGGACCCCGTCGTCCTGGCAGTCACGCCCCGCGGTGCAGCAGCCGAACTATACGAACGCGGCCGAACTCGATCGTGCTCTGGCCAAGCTGCGTGAGCTGCCGCCCCTGGTCACTTCCTGGGAAGTCATGGCCCTGCGCCGCCAGATTGCCGAAGCCCAGGAAGGCAAGCGGTTCCTCCTCCAGGGCGGTGATTGCGCCGAGAGCTTTGACGACTGCTCCTCCGCGCTGATTTCGAACCGGCTCAAGGTGTTGTTGCAGATGAGCCTGGTGCTGACCCACGGGTTGAAACTGCCGGTCGTGCGGGTGGGACGCTTTGCCGGCCAGTATGCCAAGCCGCGTTCGGCGGATGTCGAAACCCGCGACGGCGTCACCCTGCCGTGCTATCGCGGCGATATCGTCAACGCCGTCGAATTCACCCCCGAGGCCCGTCGCCCGGATCCGCAACGCCTGATCGACGGACATTCGCATTCGGCGCTCACGATGAACTTCGTCCGCGCACTGATCGACGGTGGCTTTGCCGACCTCCATCACCCGGAATACTGGGATCTGGACTGGGTCAAACTCTCGCCGCTACAGAATGAGTATCAGCGCATGGTGGAATCGATCGGCGATTCCCTGCGCTTCATGGAAACCCTTCACGGTGCGCCGATCGGCAGCTTCTCCCGCGTCGATTTCTACACCTCGCACGAAGCGCTGGTGCTGCACTACGAGCAGGCGCAGACGCGCCAGGTTCCGCGCCAGTGGGGCTGGTTCAACCTGTCGACGCATTTCCCCTGGATCGGAATGCGCACCGCCGATGTGGATGGCGCCCATGTGGAATATTTCCGCGGTATCCGCAATCCGATTGCCGTGAAGGTGGGGCCGTCGGTCAAGCCCGACCAGCTCAAGCGTCTGGTCGCGACACTCAATCCGGACAACGAGCCCGGTCGCCTGACGCTGTTGCATCGCATGGGCGACAAGATCACCCAGAACCTGCCGCCCCTGGTCGAGGCCGTGAAAGCCGAGGGTGCCCGTGTGCTGTGGAGCTGCGATCCGATGCACGGCAATACGGAATCGACTTCCACCGGCGTAAAGACCCGACGTTTCGAAAACATCTGCGCCGAACTCGAACACGCGTTCGACATCCATGCCGCCGCCGGTACGCGTCTGGGTGGCGTCCATCTGGAGCTGACCGGCGAGAACGTCACCGAGTGCCTGGGCGGTGCCCGCGACCTCACCGAGACGGACCTGTCGCGCGCCTACAAGACCAACGTCGATCCGCGCCTGAATTACGAGCAATCGCTGGAACTGGCCATGCTGATCGTGCGCAAGCAGGCAGCTGCGGCTCCCGTGGCTGCAGGGCCGAACTGATCTCTACCGGCGCCCGGCGGTTGATCGCCGCGGCGCCCGGCCGGGATACACCGGCATCGTGGTTCACACGCCCGCACACTGATACCGGGTAACGTGCATGGCCGTCCGGGCCTGATACGCCAAAGCGTGGACGGCCCATGACTTTTGTCTACTCCCGCCTGTGCCAGCGCTCGCTATGCTGCTCCTCTTTATCTGGCATGGGGAGCCGTGGATGCGCTCGTCGTCTTTTCGACCGAAAAGGCCTACATGGCTATTGGGATTCGCGGTGGCCTGGCTGGGGGCCAGTCCAGTTTCGGCACAGGTTGGCACGGTTCCGCAGGAGGGAATCCGTGACAACACACCGCGCTGGGTAGCGCTGACGCACGCTCGGCTGGTCATCCGCCCAGGGCAGGTCGTCGAGGACGGCACGCTGGTCATGCGTGACGGGGTCATTGTCTCCGCCGGCAGGGGCGCGGCGCCCAAAGGGGCGCTCGAGCTCGACGTGGCCGGGAAAACCATTTTTGCCGGCTTTATCGAGGCACAGTCGGATTACGCGCAAGTCGCTGATCCGGCCGCCGCTGCACCCGCGCCCGCCGTGGCGATGCCTTATTCACCCGTACCGCAGCAGGGTGCCCGGCACTGGAATGCCCGGGTTCGGCCCGAGCGCGATCTCAGCGAATCACTCAAGCCGGATGCGAAGAAGGCCGAAAGCCTGCGCAAGCTGGGCTTCACGTCCGTGGTCAGCACGCCGGAGAAAGGTATTTTCCGCGGACAGAGCGCTGTGATATCGCTGGCCGATACGCCGCGCGTCAATGACGCACTGATCAAACCCCGCGTCGGCCAGCACCTGTCCTTCGAAAATTCGAGCTTTCCGTCGACGGAATACCCTGGCTCCCTGATGGGCGCGATCGCGCTGATCCGGCAGACCTTCCACGACGCCCGTTGGCAGCACGACCGCATCGCCTGGCAGGCGAAGCACCGGAACGCCGAGCGTGTCGCGGCCAATCTGGCCCTGGACGCACTGCAGGGGCCGATGTCCGGCGCGCAGCCGGTCGTGTTCGTCGCGGAGGATGAACTTGACTACGGCCGTGCGCTGGCCATCGCCGACGAGTTCAAGCTGCGCACCGTGATCAGCGGTAACGGTCGTGAGTACCGCGAAGTCGCGCGACTCAAGGCGGCCGGCGTACCGGTGATCGTGCCGTTGAATTTCGTCGAGGTGCCCGCGATCGACGATCCGGAGCGCGCGCTCGACGTGCCGCTGTCGGACCTCTCCCACTGGGAGTGGGCACCCTTCAACGCGCGCGTGCTGGCCGAGGCCGGCGTGCCGTTTGCCTTCACCGGCGCTGGCATCAAGAAGTTGGATGAACAGTACTGGGCCAACCTGCGCAAGGCCGTCTCCAGCGGGCTGGACGAACAGGCCGCCCTGGCGGCACTGACCATCCAGCCTGCCACGATGTTCGGCGTTGCCGACAAACTGGGCACGCTCGAAGCAGGCAAGCTGGCGCAGATCACCATCGCCGACGCGGACCTGTTCCGTTCGGACAAGGCGCGCATCTACGAGTCCTGGATCGACGGCAAGCGCTACGCCTTCGCAAGCATTGCCACGCCGGATCCCCGCGGCACCTGGACCCTGCGCTGGAACGGCGTCAACGGCCCGGCCAGCGTGGAAATCAGCGGCGAACTCAATGAACTCACGGCCAAGGCGGGCGATACGACCTTCCCGGTCGTGCTCGGCGATCAGCGAATGACGCTGTACCCGCCAGGTGCATTGCTCGGCCTCAAGGACGAGCGCCTGCCGATGACCGTGACATTCCGCCGGCAACACATCGAAGGTCGCGGGCAGCTGGCCGGTGGCGCGGAATTCCTGGTCGAAGGCGATCTCACCACGGCCAAGCCGCGTATTGCCGAGGCGCCCAAGGCCAAGCCGGCCCTGCCGGCCGATCAAGGCCGGTTCCCGGCCGGCGAATTCGGTCGCACTGAACCGGCGATCTCGCGCACCGTCGTGTTCCGGCACGCCACGGTGTGGACCCAGGGCCCGCAGGGTCGCCTGGACGACGCCGACGTGGCGATCGCCGGCGGCCGAATCGTGGCCGTTGGCCAGAACCTGAAAGCACCCAGGGACGCCGAGGAAGTCGACGCGCGCGGCAAGCATATTGCGCCAGGCATTATCGACCCGCATTCGCACATGGCGGTCGCCAAGGGCGTCAACGAGGGGACCCACGCCATCACCAGCGAAGTGCGAATTGGTGACGTGCTCGACCCCACCGACATGACGATCTATCGCCAGCTGGCCGGCGGCGTCACCGCGGCGCACCTGCTGCATGGTTCCGCCAATCCTATCGGCGGCCAGGCCCAGGTGATCAAGCTGCGTTGGGGCGAGGACGCCGAGGCTCTGCGGATGACCGACGCGCCGCGCTCCATCAAGTTCGCGCTGGGCGAAAACGTCAAGCAGGCCAACTGGGGGCCACAGTTCAACAAGCGCTATCCGCAGACCCGCATGGGCGTGGAGCAGGTGCACGTCGACAGTTTCCTCGCCGCGCAGCAATACGGCGAGAAGCTCGCCGCGAGCGGCAAGGATCGTGAACCCGTGCGGCGCGACCTTCGCCTGGAAGCACTGCTGGAAATTCTGCAGAAGAAGCGTTTTGTACACGTGCACAGCTATCGCCAGGACGAGATCCTCGCGTTTGCGCGTACGGCGCAGCGCTTCCAGTTCGTGCCGGTGTTCCAGCACATCCTGGAAGGCTACAAGGTGGCCGACGTACTGGCCTCGCTGGGAGCTGGCGCGTCCACGTTCAGCGACTGGTGGGCGTACAAGATGGAGGTCGCCGATGCCATTCCGCACAACGGTACCCTGATGGCGCAGCAGGGCGTGGTCGTCACGTTCAATTCCGATTCCGACGAAATGGGCCGCCGCCTGAACACCGAAGCGGCCAAGGCCGTGAAGTACGGCGGCATGGCGGAGGTCGACGCACTCAACCTGGTGACGCTCAACGCCGCGCGCCAGTTGCGTATCGATCACCGCGTCGGCTCGCTCGAAACAGGAAAGGATGCGGACCTGGTGCTGTGGTCCGGCAGCCCGCTCTCGTCGCTGTCGCGGGTGGAGCAGACCTGGATTGATGGACGCAAATACTTCGACCGCCGTGATGACCTCAAGGAACGCGAGCGCATCGACGCCGAGCGCCAGCGCTTGATCGGCAAGGCCCTGCCCGAACGCATCAAGGCACTGGCCAAGAAAGACACCGACAAGAAGGATGGAAAGGTTGCACCGACCGCGCCGCGCGACGCACACGATGAATCGGCTGACCTGTCGTTGATCCACCACGCCAACATCCGCGGTCCGTATCACAACAGTGAGCCGGTCAACAGCTGCTCGGCACAGGAGTCCCATTGATGAAGTACCTGATGCCCCTTCTTGTGCTGCTGGGTGCCGTAGCGGCCCAGGCGGCGGACAAACCGGTCGTACTGGTCGGCGGCGACGTGTATACCGTCAGCCACGGAGTGATTCCGCGTGGCGAGCTGCTGATCGTCGATGGCAAGATCGCGGCGGTCGGCGCCCGCGTGGAAGCACCGGCCGGTGCCGAACGGATTGACGTCACCGGCAAGCGGGTCTATCCCGGTTACATCGCGGCCAACAGCACGATTGGCCTGACCGAGGTCGAGGCCGTGCGCGCCACGGTCGATCTGGCGGAAACCGGAGCCATCAATCCGAATGCGCGCGCCCTGGTCGCGGTAGACGCCGACAGCAAATTGATCCCCGTCGCCCGCTCCAACGGCGTGCTGAGCGTACTGGTCGTGCCGCAGCCCTCGGACGAGGGCCTGCTGAGCGGGCAGTCGTCACTGGTGCAGCTGGACGGCTGGACCTGGGAATCGATGACCATCAAAGACCCGGTCGGCGTGCATCTGTCCTGGCCGCAGTCGCGCATGCCGACGTGGATGCCGCAGCAGGCGCAGGAGAAAGCCGCCGAAGCCGTCAAGACCAAGCTAGCGGCAATCGAGCAGGCGTTCCGCGATGCGCGTGCCTACCAGGCGGCGCGTGCGTCAGATCCGAAGACTCGCACCGATGTGCGCTGGGAAGCCATGCTGCCGGTGCTGGAAGGGTCGCGTCCGTTGTTTATTCATGCGGATGACGCCGTGCAGATCCGCGACGCATTGGATTTTGCAAAGAAAGAGAATCTTCGCATTGTGCTGGTTGGCGCATTTGATGCGTGGCGTTTCGCCGCCACGCTCAAGGCGCGCGACATACCGGTGATCCTCGGTTCGTCGCACAACCTGCCGATGCGTCGCTGGGAGGCCTACGACACCGTGTTCGCCGCTGCCGGCAAGCTGGCGGAGGCCGGTGTGCGTCTGGCCATCGCCAACGACGCCGGTTCTGCTTCGAACGAGCGCAATCTACCCTTCCAGGCGGCCACCTACGCGGCGTTCGGGCTTGGGGCGGAGAAGGCGCTGCGCGCCATTACGCTGGGACCGGCGGAAATCCTCGGTGTCGCCGACCGCCTCGGTTCGCTGGACGTGGGCAAGGACGCCACGCTCTTCGTCGCCAATGGCGATGCGCTGGAAAACGCCACCCAGGTCGAGCGTGCCTGGATTCGCGGGCACGAGATCGACATGGCCAATTCGCAGACGCGCCTGTACGACAAGTACCGGGGCAAATACGAAGGCAAGGCCAAGCAATAGAACCTGTCAGCGCGACGGTTCGGTGCCGTCGCGCTGTGGCTTGGTGAAGATCGAGATCAGATTACCCTGTTGACCTTGCCAGGGCCGACCGTTCCAGTCGCACCAACGCACTGAAAGCGCCAGACCAGCTGCGGCCACCCACGCATCCAGTGCGTCGTACGCGACGGGGCACAGGTCAACCCGGTAGCGATGACGGCCGTGGCGGCTATCTACGGGAATGTCGGCGTGAAGCGATGACGGTGCCAGCGAATCGATCACCATCGTTTCCACGACCAGGAAGCCCCCTGGCTCCAGTGCCGCGGCGAGCCGATTGATGGCAGCCGCCTGGCGCGCGGCATCGGGCAGCAGGGCCAGGGTGTCGACCAGGCACGTCACCAGGCCGAACCGCGCTGGCCATTGCAACGTCGTGAAATCGCCGAGCACTGTCTGAATGCCTGCCGCACCCGGCTTCTGGTGCAGTGCGGCCAGCATGGCGGCCGACGCATCGACGCCGGTGACGGACAGCCCGCGTTGCGCCAGCGCGATGGCGAAGCGCCCGGTGCCTACGCCAGCCTCCAGGACCGCGCGGTCCCCGGCCAATGTCGTGAGGCGATCGATCGCCTGGCGTGGGGCTTTCGGGTAGATCTCGTCATAGAACAGCGCGCAGCGCTCGCCGTAGGCCGCGGCATCGTATGCCAGCGGTTCGCTGCCGGATCCGTGACGCTCCAGTGCCGCCCGGTCGGCGACGGACCGGCGTGGTCGGCTAGCGGACATTGCACGGGCTCACGGATGGGGCGCCGAATCCCGGGTTAGCATAGGCATCTGGTTCTCGGCGCATCCCTGGTATGGCAACTGCAACGGCGTCAAACGACAAGTCTACCGCTTTCCGCGCGGTCGGCCTTGCGCTGGTCGGCGGGATCGCCGCGCTGGTCGCATCGGCCCAGACGGGAATCGCCAAGGCCGAAACGCGACCGTCAGCCCTGTACACGGTGCTGGTCGGTGCCCGCGGCGAGTTGATCTACGAACCGCCGGTTCTGACCATTCGTGCCGGTGATCGCGTGCGGTTTATCAATGTTGGCGGTTTCCACAATGTGATTGCGGACGACAATTCGTTCCGGTGTGCCAATGGCTGCGAAGGGGACGGTGGCAGTGGCGCGCCCAGCAATGCGTTCTGGAGTTTCACGCTCACCTTCAACACGCCCGGCAAGATCGGCTACTACTGTTCCGCGCACGGCTCGCCCGGCAGCGGGATGATTGGCGAGATCCAGGTCGAGCCGGTTTCGGTCAGCCTGCAATCCTTCTCGGTCGACTGACCGTCACGACGTATCCGCCGTGCCGCAACGGTGACGGCTCCCCGCCGGCTCGTGCCGTGCCGCAGTCAGCGGCGCCGAAGCCGGTGCCGCTGCGATCCTGCGCGGGCTCTGCCGGCATTAGTCGCCGTCGCGGTCCGCCGCGAGTTCGACGAGCTTGGCCTTTACCTTGTCACCCAGCTGCCCGTAGTGCGCGCCCAGGAGTCCGCGCAGTTCGCTATCAGTGGCGTAGCCAATCGAGCGGCGGTAGTTGCGCTTGGCGTCCTGGCCCGCGCACCAGCGTTCCTCCACTCCTTCCAGGTCGGTGGCAAGCAGTGGCCGGGAATACGGGCGTTGCTGCTTATAGGCATCCACCCGCTCACGGTGTCGCGCGACGAGCGCCTGCACCGTCTGGTTGCGCGGAATACGCTCGATATCGATCGGACCGCCGTACGCGAAGGGCGAAATGCTCTCGTATTGCGTCGAGATATGCGTCCCGTCGTCAAAGTGCGAGACGCATTCGGTCATCCGGTGCACCTTCCATTTGCCCGTGACGAGCAGCAAGACGAACCCCACCAGGCCCGGCCACTTCGGTTTCAGCGCGAAGGTGGCGACCCCCACTTCACCCGTGGCATCGGCATACAGTCCCAGCAGCACGCGCTGGCCGAGCGTCTGCATCAGTCCCGTCGCCTCGGCGTCGCCGATATGGCGCATACCGATCGCCAGCAGCGCCTTCTTTTGCTGTGCGGCGTGGCTCCTCTGGTATCCGGGAAAGGATTTCGCATCGGCCTCCACCAACCCCGGCTGTGGCTCGTGCGCTACCCCGAGGATCTGCTCTGCGATGTTGGCGGCCATCAGGTCGTCGGGTGACTCGGGCATCCTCGCCGCGATCGCATCGCCCAGCGAGCGGCCCTTGCGGACGGCGCCGGCGGCGCCGAGCAGGGCGGTCGCCACCATGTCATCGACCTGGTTACGCTCGCCTTTTCCCACGACGTTCTCCAGCATGCGTGCCATCTGGTCACGCTCACCGGCGCCATTGCCTTCCGAGCGGGCGCGCATTTCCAGAATGAAGTCCCGCTGCGGTGAATCGGACGGCAGCAGAGCAAGCGCGTGGTCATACTGTGCCAGCGCCTCGTCAAAGCGTCCGAGATCGTGAAGGATGGAGGCAATCCGCACGTAGTAGCGGTGCGTACCGTCCAGCCGGGCGCAGTGCTCGAATTCGTGCAGCGCGGCTTCCAGTTCCCGCCGCAGATACTGCAGGCCGCTGAACGTGGTGACGCAGTCTTCCGGCGGCGTGCCTTCCGGGACCAGCAGTGCGCGCCCGCGGTGGACATTGGCGCGCGCATCGCGAAATTCGAGCCGTTCCGGCGCCAGCGTGATGGCGCGCTCAAGCAGGGCATCGGCCTTTGACGCCTGGCTGAGATCTTCCTCGTTCGCGCTGTGGCGAATCAGGTTCGACAGGGCGAAATAGGCCTCGGCAAAGTGAGGATCGCTGTCGATCGCGCGCCGCAATTGCGCGGTGTGACGCTGCACCCGTTGCGCGGCCTCCCGCTCACGGGCCTGCAGTTGCGCCGGCGTGAGGTGGTCTTCCTCATCTTCGTCGTCGACATCATCGCCCCAGTCCAGCTCCACCTGCTTGACCAGCGCCGCTGCGTGGTCCGGTTTGAGCGTCAGCACATCGGCCAGCGCCGCCAGTGCCTCGTGGCGGCTGTCGAGCTTTTCCAGGCAGTTGGCACGATACCAATGCAGCGACGCGACCTGTGGATGATCGACGATCACCGTGTCGATGTGTCCCAGTGCCTGGGCGTAGTTTCCGGCCTGCCATGCGGCCTTGAAGGATTCGAAATGCGGATGCTGTGCCATGTCCCCTGATCCCATCGGCAAACCCGGGCAACTATAGCCGGAGCGTGCTTTCCGGAGCCAATGGGCGCGGACGGGCGTGTCGTTGTACAGAGCGAGCGGGTAGTCCAGCGTGGACGGATGAACCCCTGTTTGTCGTTCCGATCTGCACGCCGCACGGCGACAGCGGTGACATTCGCAAACAACAAAAAAACCCCAGGACTCGCATCCTGGGGTTTTTCGTCAGAACCGATGTGCCGAATCAGGCCGCGCGCGAGTGCTTCTTGCGGTCGTTTTCGGTCAGGTGCTTCTTGCGCAGGCGGATGGCCAGCGGCGTCACTTCGACCAGTTCGTCGTCTTCGATGAATTCCAGCGCCTGTTCGAGCGTCATCTTGATCGGCGGGGTCAGGGCGAGGGCGTCGTCCTTGCCAGCGGCGCGGAAGTTGGTCAGCTGCTTGGCGCGCAGGGCGTTGACGGTGAGGTCGTTGTCCTTGGCGTGGATACCGACCAGCTGGCCTTCATAGACTTCTTCACCGGCTTCGATCAGCAGGCGGCCGCGTTCCTGCATCGCGAACTGGGCGTAGGCGGGCGACGGGCCGGTGCCGTTGGAGATCATCACGCCATTCGGTCGCGCGGCGATGGCGCCTTCGGACTTCGGGCCGTAGTGGTCGAACACATGGAACAGCAGGCCGGTGCCGGCCGTGATGGTGCGGAATTCCGTCTGGAAGCCGATCAGGCCGCGGGCCGGGATCAGGTATTCCATGCGGACACGGCCGCGACCATCCGGTTCGATGTTCTTCAGCTGCGCCTTGCGCTCGCCCAGGCGCTGCATCACGCCACCCTGGAACTGTTCTTCCAGGTCGACGACCAGCTGTTCGAACGGCTCCATCATCTGGCCGTCGATTTCCTTGATGATCACTTCCGGACGCGAAACGGCCAGTTCATAGCCCTCGCGGCGCATCGTCTCGATCAGGATGGACAAGTGCAATTCGCCGCGTCCGGAAACTTTGAATTTTTCCGCCTCGGCCGTGTCTTCCACCTTCAGCGCCACGTTGTGCAGCAATTCGCGGTGCAGGCGATCGCGGATCTGGCGGCTGGTGAGGAACTTGCCGCCGGAGTGTTCCTTCTTGCCGGCAAACGGCGAGTTGTTGACCTGGAACGTCATGCTGATGGTGGGCTCGTCCACGGTCAGCGCGGGAAGCGCCTCGACGGCGTCCGGCGCACAGACCGTGTCGGAGATGCCCAGTCCTTCGATACCGCTGATGGCGACGATATCGCCGGCCACGGCTTCGGCCACTTCGTGCCGCTCAAGGCCCATGAAGCCGAGCACCTGCAGGATACGACCTTGCTTCTTCTTGCCTTCGCGGTCGATCACGACCACGCTCTGGTTCGGCTTGACCTTGCCACGCTGGATGCGACCGATGCCGATCACGCCCACGTAGCTGTTGTAATCGAGCTGACTGATGCGCATCTGGAAGGAACCTTCCGGATCCACATCGGGGATTTTCACCTTGTCGACAATGGCCTGGAACAGCGGCGTCATGTCGCCTTCGCGGACCGATTCGTCCATGCCGGCGTAGCCCTGCAGGCCCGAGGCGTAGACAACCGGGAAGTCGAGCTGTTCGTCGGTCGCACCGAGACGGTCGAACAGGTCGAAGGTGGCGTTGAGGACGTAGTCCGGGCGGGCGCCCGGGCGGTCCACCTTGTTGATCACGACGATGGGCTTGAAGCCCATCTGGAACGCCTTCTGGGTAACGAAGCGCGTCTGCGGCATCGGGCCGTCGAAGGCGTCGACCAGCACCAGGACCGAGTCGACCATCGACAGCACGCGCTCGACTTCGCCACCGAAGTCCGCGTGGCCTGGGGTATCGACGATGTTGATGCGGTAGTCACCCCAGCGGATGGCCGTGTTCTTGGCCAGGATGGTGATGCCGCGTTCCTTTTCCAGGTCGTTGGAGTCCATCGCGCGATCGGCCAGTACGGCGCGGTCGGCCAGGGTGTTGGACTGCTTGAGCAACTGGTCGACGAGGGTCGTTTTGCCATGGTCGACGTGGGCGACGATGGCGATATTGCGGAGCTTTTCGATGGACATGGCGATGCGCCCCCGGTTTCCGGAGGGACTCTGGCTTTGGAAAAAGAGGGGCACAGTATAGCCGGTTATGCGGCGCAATGCCGCGACGCAGCACGCCATCGGCGATCCGGGTCGCCGGGCGCCCGGTCTGGGCCGCCAACCGGTATGGGCGGGTGCGCCGGGCCGGTGGCCCGGCCCGGCGCGGACGCTTACTTGCAGGAACCTGGCAGGTGCTTGGCCAGTACGGTGGTGACCGCCTCTGACGAGCTCAGCGGTTCGGCGGTGTCGGCGATGGCGCCGTCACCGCACTGCCAGACGATCTGGCCGTCCAGCAGGTACGGCCGCAGCACGAGGGCCTGGCCGGCGACGGATTTGTTGGCCTGGTCACCGAACTCCAGGACGATGGCGCCCTCGTCGATGTAGTAGCTGGACAGGTACTTGTCGGCGGTATCCAGCGTGAAGCCGCCGATTTCCGCATCGCCCGACGGCAGGGCGTTGTTGTCCTGGTAGTACTCGGCGATGGTGAGCTTGACCATGGCGGTTTCGGCCAGCACCGAGCTGACCTGCGCCCGGACGGTGTAGTCCTGGTACGCCGGGATGGCAATCGCGGACATGATGCCCAGGGCCGCCACGGTCGCCATGGATCCGCCGCCCGCGAACAGCACCTCGGCCGGGTTCTGCTCGTAGACCATGCTCAGTCCGAGGCGATCCTTGGTCATGTCCAGGGAAATGCCGATGGCGCCTTCGGCCGGCAGCTGCAGCGCCGCGGCGTTCGGCAGCGGGCTGAGGTCAACCGGGTGGCCGACGGCGTCGCCGAAGGTCTGCAGGCCGCGCAGATAGGCGTAGTAGATCTTGCGCTGCGCGTGGTGGGTGGTACCGGTGAGGCTGAACAGGGTCGTGGCCGGGTCCACCGACTGGTTCTGGCGCAGCCAGTCGCCGAGGTCGCGATCGGGCTTGCCGGCGTGGCGGTCCACCAGGGCCTGGGGCACTTCGCCGAACACGAGATAGTCGCCTTCCTCCACCCAGTACAGGTGCGTGCCGAAGCGTGAGTACAGCTTCAGCCAGGTATCGGCCGGGCCGGGCGTCGCCGGATCCTGGCTGATCGCCGCTGCCGCGGCAGCATCGTCACTGCCGCCGCCCGAGGCAGTGGCATCACTGGCCGTCGCGTCGGCGGGCTTGCCGAACTGGGAAAGATCCATGCCCGCAATCGACAGGTGGTGCACGGTCAGGCCACCGGTCTTGAGCGTTTCGTGCTTCCAGCCAAAGCGTGTGCCGAGCTGTTCGATGAGTTTGTAGAGCGCGGCTTTGTCGGTCGTGCGCACGGCGGAGTACAGGCCCGCCTTGTCTTCAAAGCCCACCATTTCCGTCGACAGCACGCCAAGGATGTCTTTCAGGTCCAGGCCGAGCTTGGCTTTCATCTCGGCCATGCTCTTCTTGAAGGCGTCGGCGCTACCGGCGCCGAAATCCTTGTCGAGGTTGGCTTCCAGCGCCGTGAGCTGCGCGGCCGTGGGCAGCGACACGGTGGCGGCCCAGGACGGAGTCCCGACGGTTTTCACGGCCGCCTTGAACTCGGTGGGGGCGAAATACGACAACAGCCGGGCTTCCGGCGCCTGTACCTGCAGCTGGAGGCGACCGCGCTGGCCGCTGGTGCCCCAGCCCATGGACACGCTCTGGCTGCGGTCCAGCGCATCCTTGACGATGCCGTCGGCGAGATCCTTGGGCAGCTGGCTGGCGGCCATGCCGGTCACGCCCTTGAGGCTCATCCAGACGAACAGGCCCTGGCCCGATGCGTCCGTTGCCTGCTCGGTCGCGGCCATCGCGTGCGCCGGGCGCGGCTGTTCGGTCTGCTTGACCAGGTTTTCCAGTGCCAGCGCGTTGGCCGTCATGCCATAGAGCGCGAAGAGGCGGCCGCTGGCCTTGTCAAAGCGCAGGAAGCCACCGCCGGTGAGTTCCGCCTTGCCTTCGTCATTGAACGGCGCCTTGAGCAGGGCCGCGCCGCCCAGTGCCGTCACGCGATCGTTGAGGTCCTTCACCTCGCGCAGCCGCAGCGGCAGCGCGACCAGGATGCTGCTGGCTGGATTGACGATGTCGCTGGTATCGACCACGGCCATTTCAACCGGGCCGGCCAGGTCGTCGAAGAAGAAGATCAGCGCCGGGGCGATGCCGCTGTCTGCCAGGAGCTTGTCCTTGCGGATGGCGTCGCGCAGGTCCTTGACGATCTTTGCGTGCGCCTCGCTGGCAAGGGCGGCGTCCAGGCCGCGCCCGTTCGGCGCTGATGCCAGGCCCCACGGAGAGGGCAGGCGGGCATAGGCGACGGTGTGGTCCGGCAGGTGCGAGCGCAGCCAGGCGGGCTGCGAGATGGCCTCGGCGGCGCGGCTGATATCCACGGCGCTGGACGCGGTCGGTGTCGATTGGCGATCACAGGCGGCTAGCAGAGTTGCAGCGGCAATGGCGCTGGCCAAGGCCAGGCGGCGGGGGAAGGTCATCGGGGTCTCCTTGAGCGATCAAATCCAGAAAGAACGGGAGACAGCGCGGGAATTCCCAGCCGGCCGCGCGTACCCCCGTAGGCAACCAGGCCACCAATGCTAACGGATCCGTGCGCCGGCGAACCGTGGCATGCCTGCACGCGCGGGTGTCGACTGCGACACGGACTGCGGCGCCGTTCTCGCTGGTGAGAGGTTCGTCCCGTCCGCGACAGCGGTCGATGGGTGCTTCGCGCGCCGGGTACGGAGCGCGGAAACCCGTCCGTCCGGGCATTGAGGAAAAGTCATCATTATCAATGGCAAACACGATACAGTTGCCAAGGTATACGTTGGTCGATATGGTGGTCTTGCGCGCCCCGCGCTGAGCGGGCGATGTCGGTGCGGTATTCGGGGAAGCGGGCGAGAGCGATGTGAACGGTGCATCTGATGCGCCGCGCGTCGTCTCTTGCGAAGGTCGACAGTCACTAGAGGCATGGCGCGACGACGCATCGGCAGCTCCGGTCGGCGTGCTGCGCCGGCGAAAGCCAGCACGGCCGGGGAGGCACGTAGTCATGAATGCAGTCGCATCACGAATCACGGGGTTGGTCGCGTGGCTGGCGGCTGTTGCGCTGGCCGGCTGTTCCGAGAAACCGCCCGAGCCTGGCACGGTGCTCGACGAAGCCAAGCAGGTCGGCCTGACGGTGAAGAACTTCCCCGCGGCTGACGAGGACTACTTCCGTGATATGGACGGCGGCGTCACGCTGACGACGGAGGAAGTCCAGGGACGCAACACCTGGATCGTCTGGACCGCCGGCAATGATCGCTTCTGGGACCAGATCTCGAAGAACAGCGTGGGTACGCTGGATTTCCTCAAGACGATCTCCTCCCATCCAGGCCTGAAGTTCAATCGCGACAACCGCTGGAACTACCTGGGCCTGGTCAACGAGCCCTGCTTTGAAAAAGCCACCGGTCCGGATCCGCAGCGCTTCGGCCTGTGGCTGGACAAACGCCGGGCCGACTGTCCGCCCGATCCTTTTGAGAACGAAAAGAAGTACCCGGGCGTGAAGCTCGGCGCGCGCGGCAAGAACATGCCGGTCGGTTCGTTCTACGGATGGCCCACGGGTATCGTGGGGCTGCGGCTGTTCCCGAATCCGGAATTCGACGAGGCGGCTGCCAAAGCCTGGGACGCAAAGCGTTTCTACGAAGACCCGGACTACTACCTGTCCAAATCGCTGGTCAAGCCCTACCGCGTCGGCATGTCCTGCGGCTTCTGCCATGTCGGGCCCAGCCCGACCAACCCGCCGGCTGATCCGGAAAATCCCAAATGGGAAAACCTCACCTCGAACGTGGGGGCGCAGTATTTCTGGGTGGATCGCATCTTCGCGTGGGAAGCCGACACGTCCAGCTTCCCGTTCCAGTTGTTTCACTCGGCGCGTCCGGGTGCGCTCGACACTTCGCTGGTCTCCACCGACTACATCAACAATCCGCGCACGATGAACGCGGTCTATGGCCTTGGATCGCGGCTGGACATCGCCAAGCGCTGGGGCAAGGAAACGCTGGCCGGCGGTTCGCTCAACAATGCCCAGTTCAACGACTACGTCAAGGAAGGGCCGCTGACCGAATTCTTCGTCAAGCCCGACACCGTCTTTTCGCCGCGGGTACTCAAGGATGGTGCCGACTCCGTGGGCGCCCTCGGTGCACTCAACCGTGTGTTCCTCAATATCGGATTGTTCAGCGAGGAATGGCTGCTGCATTTCAATGCGCTGACCGGCGGCAAGCCGACGACGCCGATCGAGATTGCGGTGGCACGCAAGAACTCCGTCTACTGGCAGGCGACCGAATCGCAGACACCGAACCTGGCCCTGTTTTTCCTGAAGACAACGGATGCGCACAAGCTCAAGGATGCGCCCGGTGGTGCTGCCTACCTGACGGCCACACCCGAACAGCTCACGCGCGGCAAGGAAGTGTTCGCCGAGCGTTGCGCCCGTTGCCACTCCAGCAAAGTGCCCAGTCCAGCGCCGGGTGTTGACCCGGGCGGTTGTTCCGGTTCGGGTTACGCCAAGTGCTGGGCCGACTACTGGGCCTGGACCAAGACCGACACCTTCAAGCAGCAGATGCGGGACATCGTGCTCGCGGACGATTTCCTCGACGGCAACTACCTGTCAACGGAACTGCGCGTGCCGGTGACGCTGCTGGAGACCAACGCCTGCAGCCCGTTGGCCAGCAATGCCATCGGCGGCAGCATCTGGGACAACTTCAGCTCGCAGACCTACAAGGATCTCCCCTCGGTCGGTTCCGTCACCGTCTACCATCCGTATACCGGTGAGCCGCGCGCGTTCAAGATGCCGGCGGGCGGTCGCGGCTATACGCGCCCGGCGTCGCTGATCAGCCTGTGGTCCACGGCGCCGTTCCTGCTCAACAACACTGTGGGTGATTTCGACCCCAGCCCGTCGGTCGAAGCGCGCATGCGCAGTTTCCAGAGCTCGATCGAGCAGATGCTATGGCCGGAGAAACGCACCAAGGATCTGCTCCTTGGCGAGAAAATCCCGGGACTGATGGACCGTACCACGACAACCAGCTACCTGCGGGTTCCCGCCGGCTACCTGCCCGACTTCCTGCGCCCGCTGATGGGGCCGCTGGACCGCTATCTGCCGTGGCTGTTCGGTGACGGCGGCATTCAGCTGGGGCCGATTCCGGCTGGCACGCCAGTATCGCTGCTATCGAATCTGCAGCTGGTGGCGGAAAGCCGCGAACCGGTGGAGCGGGCCACACACGGGGTGAAGGTGCTCAAGCTCCTGCTCAAGATCAAGAAAGATCTCAAGGCGCTGCCGCGCAATGCCAGTGACGACGATGCCAAGCGCGTCTTCGCCAATCTGGTCGATCCGCTCATGGAACTGAGCGCCTGTCCCGACTACATCGTCAATCGTGGCCACTACTTCGGCACCGACAAGTTCGCCGAAGAACCCGGCCTTTCGGATGACGACAAACGCGCACTGATCGAATTTGTGAAGACCTTCTAGGCGCCGGCTCCCATGAACGAACGTCACGCAGATTGCGATTACATCGTCGTGGGCTCGGGGGCCGGAGGCGGCACGGTAGCGGCGCGCCTCGCCGAGGAAGGGTTCCGCGTCATCCTGCTTGAAGCCGGCGGCGATCCGCGTCGGCTGCACGGAGGCGACGCCATCGACCCGACGGGCAACCGCCTGCCCGACGACTACGACGTGCCCGTGTTCCACGCCATCTCGACCGAAAACAACGCGATGAAGTGGGACTACTACGTGCGCCACTACGCGGATGACGCGCAGCAGCGACGCGATCCGAAGTTTGTCGAGACGGTGGACGGCACCAAGGTCGACGGCATTTTCTATCCGCGTGCCGGCACCCTGGGCGGGTGCACGGCGCACAACGCCATGATCATGGTGTATCCGCACAACGAAGACTGGGACGGCATCGCGCAGCTGACGGGCGATTCCAGCTGGAGCTCCCAGTGCATGCGGCAGTACTTCCAGAAGCTGGAGAACTGCCACCATCGGCCGCTATACCGCTGGTTGAAGAAGCTCCTGGGAGTCAATCCCACCAGGCACGGCTTTGACGGCTGGTTGCAGACTGAGGTCGCCATTCCCAAGGCGGCGCTGGAAGACGAAGACCTCGACAAGGTCATCGCCGAGTCGGCCGTGACGGCCTTCCGCACCAGCGGGAACGAGATCGAACGCCTGGGCGCATTCATCCAGAGCAAGGGTGACCCGAACGACTGGCGGCTGGTGGTCGGTAACGCCGAGGGCGTTCGCTATACGCCGCTGGCCACACGCGGCCACCAGCGCATGGGCACGCGCGAGCGCGTGCTCGACGTCGCGCAGCGCCACCCGGATCGCCTTCGGATCGAACTCGACGCCCTGGCCACGCGTGTCCTGTTCGACGGCGAGCAGGCCATTGGCGTTGAATACCTCAAGGGTGAGCGCCTCTACCGCGCCCACGGTGGCAATGCCGGCGGCGCCGGTGAGATGCGTCAGATTTTCGCCGCGCGGGAAGTCATTCTCTGCGGCGGCGCGTTCAATACGCCGCAGCTGCTGATGCTGTCGGGCATTGGCCCTGCGGACGAGTTGCAGAAGCATGGCATTCCTGTCCGTGTCGATCTTCCTGGTGTCGGCCGGAATCTGCAGGACCGCTACGAGGTCGGCGTTGTCAATCGCATGAATTTCGACCACTGGTGGGCGCTGGAGGGCGCGAAGTTTGCCAAGGGCGACCCTCAGTACCAGCAGTGGGAGAAGGACCGTTCCGGCGTCTACACCACCAATGGCGCTGTATTGGCACTGATCAAGCGGTCCTACCCGGATCGTCCGCTGCCGGATCTGTTCTGCTTTGGTCTGCTCGGGCTCTTCCGCGGCTACTTTCCGGGCTATTCCAAGCTGTTCCCCGAGCATCTGAATTACCTGACCTGGTGCATCCTCAAGGCGCACACCAATAATCGCGGCGGGCGAATCACGCTGCGCACCACCGACCCGCGCGACCCACCGGATATCAACTTCCACTACTTCGAGGAAGGGACCGACGCCACCGGCGAAGACCTCGAATCGGTGGTGGCCGGCATCAAGTTCGTTCGTACCCTGACCAAGCCGCTGAAAACCCGCGGCCTGATTGCGGAGGAGGAACTACCCGGTGAAGCCGTTCAGACCGACAATGATCTGCGCGACTTCGTCCGCAACCAGTCCTGGGGCCATCACGCCTCGTGCACCTGCGCCATCGGCCCCCGCGAGCAGGGCGGTGTGCTCGACAGTCGTTTCCGGGTCTACGGCGTAAAAGGGCTGCGCGTGGCGGATGCCTCCGTATTTCCGCGCATTCCCGGATTTTTCATCGTCAGCGCCGTGTACATGATTGGCGAGAAGGCCGCGGATGTGATTGCGACGGATGCGCGGGCGGGGCGGTGACGCGGGGCCTGATGCTGCCTTGGGCATTACCGGGCGAGGGGAGTGCGCAGCCGTTCCAGTTCCGCATGGGAGCGCAGCATACAGGCCAGCTGATGGGCGACGGTCGCATCCTGCTCAGCGCATCGGGCCAGGAATACATCGCGTGCCGCGTCGTCCAATTCCAGGGCGTGGTCGAACCACGTCCGCAGGCGGGCAAAGGACTCGTCCGTAACGGTCACGTCATGCAACTCCGTTGTTCTGGCGGCCACAGTAATAGGCTGCGTAAGGGGTGTATCGCTCGCCCGATGTATTCGGAATGGGGGCAGGAAAGTGATCACTCCGTAGCAACGCCGAACTGGCGCTCGCGAGTAGCGCTGCGCGCCCGGACTTGGCGGGCGCCGGTTGGAACGGTAGCTTGCGGGGAACCCGGCTTCCACATGACGGCAGTCCCATGAATGACGAGCGTCGGCGTCTGCTCTGGCACGGTATGCTGCTGTTCTTCCTGGGCCAGGTGACGGGATTGTTCCAGGCGAACCTGGTCAATCCGCGCATGGGTCTGTCGGCGCACCTGGAAGGGATATTGAATGGCCTGTTCCTGCTCGCCGTGGGCCTGGTGTGGGAGGATGTCCGGTTGCCCCGGCGTTGGAAAACGCTCGCCCGCTGGCTCGTGGTGTATGGCGCCTACGCCAATTGGCTGGTGACGTTGGTGGCGGCTGTCTTCGGGACTGGCTCGATGACGCCACTCGCCGCGGCGGGGCGACAGGCGTTGCCTTGGCAAGAGATCGCGGTCACGGTGGGCTTCGTCAGTGTCGGTATTGCGATGCTTGGCGCAGTGGGGTTGCTGCTTGCCGGGTTGCGTCGGCGGCGGTGACGAGTCAACGAACGGGACCAGCGTGTTCAGCGGGTGCGGATGGCGCGCAGCGAAGGGGCGTGATGATGTATTTTCCTTTCCGTTGCGATCATCCTGGCGATGTCCGGCGCGATGGGGCCCGCCACGGTCCAGGCGTTCGAGGCGCGTGGCAGCGAGGTGGTCGTGTCATCGGATGATCCTGTCGACGCGACGGCCTTTCGCGATGCCTTGGCCGCCGCTGTTGCGACCGCCGACTACCTGGAGCTGACTGAACATGCCAACATGTTCGATCTCGATCCCATGAGCCGGCTTGAGGGGGTAGATCCGCCGGTATATGCCGTGCGTCGATTCACGGGCGCGCACCGCGACGCGTTCCTGGCGAACGTGCGGCAATTGCCAGAGGAGGGTGGTGCGGAGCCGATGTGCCTGTTTTCACCGCATCACACCCTGGATTTCTTCGAGGGCGGGCGGCGGGTCAGCGCCATGGAGATATGCTTCTCGTGCGCGCAACTACGTTGGAGTGCCAACGGCTCGCGCCGTCCCGACGGGCTGGTCGCATTGCTGCGTGAGCTGACCGAAGCGAATGGCCTCTCCGTGGCCCGCGACTGGAGGAAAGCTGCCGCAAGGCGCCTGCCTATGGACAAGCCGAAGATGGAACTGGCGCCTCGCTGAATCGCGTGCGGCACCTATTCCAACGCAATCCGCCGCAGCACGATAGGATGGATCGCGAGCCCCGTGCGCAGACGATCTTCCGCGTCGTTCCATTTCCAGATCTGGCTATTGGCGATGTACACGAATCCACCGGGCACGAAGGCGCCGGTAGTGGGTTCGTCCATGTCATCGGCGCCGGCGTCGAGTGTCTGCACGTTGCTCAGCGCGTTGCCGGCGGCATCCAGCTGTGCACGCCAGATGCGTCCGGCACCGATGCCATTCTGCACCGACAGCATGCGGTCGCCATCCAGGTACAAGCCGTCGCCGCCGCCGACGAATTCGCCCGCGGGTGTCGCCAGCAGGCGTGTGCTGGCGTCGCCCGTGTCGATGCGGCGGATGCCGTTGTAGACGGCAACATACACGGCCCTTCTTGTCGCATCGCACGCAATACCGTTGGCGGCAATCGGGTTGCCGGCCTGCTCCCAGGGTGTCAGGTTCTCCAGAGCCGGGTCGGCCCTGAAGAGACGGCTTTGCTCGCTGTCGGTCGCGTACAGACTGCCGTCCGGCATGAGGCACAGGTCATTGAGCACCATGCCCTCCGGCGCCGGTGTGCGCGACAGCGCTTTTCCGTCACTCAGTCGAAGCCGGATGACGAAGGGACGTTCGCCAGACGCGCGTTGAGCCGCCTTGGGATTGACCGCGGCCAGCACGGATTCCCCATCCGGATGGATGGCCATGCCGAGGACGTAGTGCGAGCCTGCGGCTGACCACAGCCGCCGGGTTTTTCCACGCGCGTCGACGGAGAGGATCTGCGCGGTGGTGAAGCTGCCGAGAAGGATGCGCTGGCGCTTTGCGTCGTAGGCTGTGCCTTCGGCCAGGAAATCCGGTGCCTTCACGAGCTGGTGGCGCTGTCCCGATGAGCGACGGACGAATTGCCGGTGCAGTCGGCCGGCAGCGTCGTCATAGCCGGGTTTTCCGGCAAGCGTGTCGAAATCGTGTGGATTGATGCCGAGCGTCCAGCCGGATTCACCGAGCTTGGCCAGCCATTGGACGGACTGCTCTGTCAGACCGTCATCGGCGGCAAACCGGGCGAGAAAATACGCAAGGTCATGCGAATGCGGCTGTTCGGCGTAGCGCTGCGTCAGGCCGGCAATGGCCGCCGCATTGGGCGTGGCGGGCGCTTCCTCGGCGTGCATGACGGGGGCGGCCAGCATCAGCAGCAACAACAGGCGTGCAGTCACGGCAGGCAACGGTCTCTCCTTTCCAGTCAGTCGGCGGTGGTACGCCGCCGGTCCTGGAATGGTAACCGCGGTGGGCTCCTGTCATCCGACCGGGGGCACCTTTGCGGCCACGGGCTCGCTCGGCTGCGGTGGCTCCGGTGTGAGCTTGACGTGCCCGGACAGCCATTCCAGGAAGTCGCCGAGTAGCTTTACTTCTTCGTCGCGGCCAATTGTCTCCACCTTGCCCTTGGCGTGTTCCTGGGCCTGGTCGACGTACTGCGTGGCCAGCTCAATCAGCGCGGCAAGGTCCTTGACGTCTTTGCCTTGCCCGATCTCCGCGACCGCGTGCATGCCAAGCGCACGGTAGCTTTCAAACTGCGATTCGCTGAACCACTGGTCCGCGGTCGATTCGTGTGGGAACAGCGCCACGGACTCGGCGTAGCTGTAGACGTCGTAGGGAATCGGCCGACCACCGGCGCGCAAGGTAGGCTTGAGGTAAATGAGGATGCCATCGGGGACGTCGGCGCCGTCGACGACGCTGTAGCGGATTCTGGCGGTCGCGCAGTAGAGACCGCCCATCGCCCCGCTGCGGGGAAGGATCTTGATCGCCTGGTCAAATTCGATCGGCACGCCGAAATCGATGCGGATCTTGCGGATGGCGTTACCCAGGTCGCCAAAACCAAACGTGGGATCCTGGCCGGCGTCGCTACAAACAACGTAGCGGCAGCGCCGCAGTACGACCTCGTAGAGACCGAGATTGTCAAAGTGGCCGCCGTCGGAAAGGTTGACATAGCTGCTCTTGGACGTCGTCAGCCCGAACAGTTCGGCGAGCAGGGGAAATGGCGCAAAACGCGGCCCGGGCAGGCGGTAGGTTTTCTCGCCGTGCTGGTTGGTATTGCCCAGCCAGGCGCCCAGCCGCACGTTGAACAGGGCGAGCAGGAAGCCCACCGTCGGTGAGGAACTCGATCCCATGCTGGGATTGGCGGCGGCGCCGGAGATCGAAACGGCCGTGCCGAGCGAGACGCCCTCGCGGCCGCCGTATTCGCTGGAAGGCCGGTAGCCTTCGTGGAAATTGCCGCAGTACAGCGGCGTCATGGAGAACGACTCGGCCTTGCGCTGTTGCCAGGCCAGTTTGTCGCCGGACTTGACCAGGTTCAGGGTGGTGTTGATCAGTGGCATGGGCCGGAAAGACGGCGATGCCGACAGCTCGTGCAGGCGCAAATCGTCGCTGGTGCAAAAGCCCGTGAAGGGGTCGGGCTTGCGCGCCGCATTCGAGGCTCCCAGGTAGGCGCGGACGAGGCGGTTGCGGTACAGGCCGTGCAGCGAAAACCGGTTTACGTTGACCACGCGCCCCATGATCAGCACGACGGCTGCGAGCAGGAGCGGGACTGTCAGGAAGCGCAGCGCATAGGTCATCGGCAGGACTTTCTCCTCCCGGTGCAGGTCGCGCGGCATGGCCAGGAGGTCCTGGGTTCCGACCAGCAGTGCGCCCAGCTCCGCGGTGCCGCGCGAGATCACGATGAAGACACAGACGACGAACAAGGGCGCGGCGATGGCGAACAGCCAGTCCTTGATGCTGCGCTTGCCCTTGGGGGCATCCGTGTGCGCGTCCGAGCCGGCGCGCTGCTGCAGCAGCGCAGCGGCAAGGCCCGAGGCGCCGCCCATCAGGGCTGTTGCGTGCGTGGCATAGCGTTGTTCCAGCAGTTCCAGCGCGTGCCCGCCGAGCAGGCACAGGGCGCTGGCGACGGCCCAGGACACGGCAATCAGCAGGATCCAGCCCGACAGGCGCGCCCACCATTCGCGGTCAGCGTCGTCGCTGGCGTCCAGGCGGGGGGCGCCGCGTACGCTTTCGCTCAGGCTGGCGAAGGCGACGAAAAGCATCCGTGACAGCAAATAGACACCCAGCAGCGAGGGCATCGCCAGGATCACGAAGAAGGCCGGGTACTTGTAGAAGAACGGCAGCAGCACATGTGCTGCGATGACCAGCAATCCGGCGGCGATCACGCCCGATACGACGAGGGCGGTCAGCTCGATCAGCGGCGAGACGCTCTTGCGACCGTTGCGCCTGGCCAGCGCGAGCAGGTGGACTTCCGAGGCCAGCCAACCGGCAAAGGGAATCCCTACGCACCACAGCAGGGAAAAAGTCCATAAATTGACATTGTCGATCGGCGTGGCGACCGGATTTTCGCTGTGCCAGGGCAGGTCCAGGCCCAGCACCGCCGTGGATAGCAGGGACGCCGCCGCTGCTGTCGGTATCACGCAGAGGGCCACATAGGTCGATGGGCGCGTTTCCAGCGTGGAGAATCGTCGCAACCAGTGCGTGGCAATGCTGGCGAACAGGGCCACGCCGACGGCCAGCCCCAGCAGCGGACGACCGATCCGGTCGTCGAATTCGTGGTTGAGCACGACCAGGAGGACGAACTGCGGCGCGGTGGTGAGGATTGCCAGGATAGGCAGCACGACCAGCCAGTTGAGCACCAGGTTGCGGATGACGAGGGCGGCGGCCGTCCAGGTATCGGGCGAGGCGATGCCCAGCCGCGGCGTCAGGTAGTTGCTGTATTCGCGCAGCCGGTCGACCGCATTGGGTTCGGGCGCCAGCGGATTGCGCGGCTTGTGGTAGGAACCCAGTTGCTCCTCGACGGCGCTGGCGCCCTCCCGGTGCATCCAGGCGCGCAGCCAGCTGGCGATGTAGCCACCGCCGGAAACGCTGGAAAGATAGTCAAACTGGTTCAGCAGACCCAGGCGGGCCAGCCCCTGGATCACGCCGAGATTGAAGGTGGCGCTGCGGATGCCGCCGCCGGAGAAGCACAGCGCGGACAGTCCGCGCCGTTGTTCGGACGGCAGCGCGGTATTGGTATCCAGCGTGCCGATCGCCCGGTAGATCTCGCGCAGGTTGTCGGCGCGTTCGCCCTTGTCGCCGTCCTGGGGTGTCGGGCGGAAGTGTGCCAGTGCCGCGGGGCGCAGGCGATGAAGCTCCGCACGCAGGACTTCATTGACGCTGGCCGGTTGCCCGCCCGTCTCGCTCGCACTCATGGTCCGCCCCCGGCCGTCGTGACGGAAGGCATCTTAGTGGAGCTTTGTATTTCTCTCAAATCGCGAGCGGCGCCGCTCTGCCGGATCCGCCTGCCGCAGCGCAGGTGAGCGTGGCGGGCCTGGTCCGGTATCATGCGGCCCCCAAGCCTGGAGAGCCCCATGAGCAATGACCTGATCGCCACCATCGCCACCGGTCGCGGCAATATCCGTATCCGCCTGTTCGCCGACAAGGCGCCGGTCACCGTCGCCAACTTCGTGAACCTGGCGCAGCGCGGCTACTACGACGACCTCAATTTCCACCGCGTCATCCCTGATTTCATGATCCAGGGCGGTTGCCCTCACGGCAGCGGCACGGGCGGCCCGGGCTACCGTTTCGAGGACGAGTGCCGTGCAGACCTCAAGCACAACAAGCCGGGCATCCTGTCGATGGCCAATGCCGGCCCCGGCACCAACGGCAGCCAGTTCTTCGTCACCCATGTGGCCACCCCGTGGCTTGACGGCAAGCACACCGTCTTCGGCGAGGTGATCTCGGCCGATGACCAGAAGGTGGTCGACAGCGTCCGCGGCGGCGACAAGATCGGCTCGATCCGGATCGAAGGCGATGCGTCCGCCCTCCTGGCCGGCCAGAAGGCGCGTGTCGACCAGTGGAACGCCACCCTGGATGCCAGCGGCTTCAAGGCCAAGTAAGACGTTCCCGGGCCGCCCCGATCAGGGCGGCCCGGGCGAGGCTCACCCTTCCTTCTTCGCGAAGGCGCGGTACAGGCCCAGCAGCAGCATGGCGCCGATGACCGAGAAGAGGAAGCCGGCGGCCTGTCCCGGGCGGTAGAGCCCGATGGCCTGGCCCAGCCAGGTCGCCGTGAGTGATCCGGCGACGCCCAGCAGGCCGGTGATGATGAATCCGCCCGGATCTTTCCCCGGCATCAGCCACTTGGCAATGACGCCGATGACCAGGCCCACGATAAACGCCCACAACCAGCCCATGGTCCGCTCCTTGTGACGGGAATGCGGCGGCCACTGTAGCGCATCCGGCCTGCGGGATGGGGCGTGACGTTCGCGGCGGCGACGAGCTGTGCACCGGCGTTGCAGGCATGGTGTTTCGCCATAAGTCCAGCGGATGCTGCGGCGCAATGTGCTAGGATCTTGCCGATTTTTTCCGACTCCGCGAGAAGACACATGCTCAAGCTAGCCGAGCGCATGGGGCGCGCCAAACCGAGCGCGATCATGCTGGTTGCCGAAAAGGCGAAGAAGCTCAAGGCCGAAGGCCGCGACATCATCAGCTTCTCGATCGGCGTACCGAATTTCCTGCCCGGTGACCACGTCTACGCGGCCGTCAAGGACGCCCTGGCCAAGGATTCGGGCCAATACGGCTCCAATCGCGGTGCGGACGCGCTGCTCGATGCCTTCCTCGCGCACCTGGAAAAAGCGGGCCTGACGGGCTTCTCGCGCAAGAACATCGCCACCGGCATCGGCGCCAAGCATGTGCTGTACAACCTGGCCGAAGCGTTGCTCGACCCGGGCGACACCCTGGTCTTCCCGACGCCGTACTGGACCAGCTACCTCGACATCGCCGACATCGTCGATGCCAAGGTCCGCCTGCTGCCGTGCCCGGCCGAGCAGAACTACAAGCTCACTCCCGCGCAGCTCGACGCCGCGCTGCCGGGCGCCAAGGTGTTCCTGTTCAACAATCCGTCGAACCCGACGGGCATGGTCTACACCCCGGATGAAGTCGCCGCGCTCGCCGAAGTGCTGGTGCGCCACCCGAACGTGTGGATCATCACCGACGATATCTATCACCGCATGGTGTTCGACGGTGTCGGCTACAAGAATTTCATCCAGTGCCGCCCGGAACTGCGTGAGCGCACCATTTTCGTCGATTCGCTCTCCAAGACCTACGGCATGCCCGGCTGGCGCGTCGGCTTCATGGCCGGTCCTGAAGCGGTGGCGCAGGCGCTGGTGAACCTCAATTCCAACCACATCACCAACGTGCCGGAAATCGTCACCGCCGCGGCCATTGCCGCGCTGACCGGCCCGCAGGACGTCCCGGCCCAGAAGAACGTCGAGTTCCAGTCCAAGCGCGACCAGGTGCTGGCGATGCTCGACAGCATCCCGGGCGTGAAATGCCCGCGCCCCCAGGGGGCGTTCTATGTGTTCCCCGATATCTCCTGCGCGTTCGGCAAGAGCCACAGCGGGAAGAAGATCGAGAACGACGTGGATTTCTGCAACGCGCTGCTTGATGCCAAGGGCGTGGCCTGCGTGCCCGGCTCGGCGTTCGGCGAACCCAAGGCGCTGCGGATCTCCTACACGTGCCCGACCGCCCAGTTGCCCGAAGGACTGAAGCGGTTCCGCGAATTCTTCGCCGAACTGGCCTGACCTGCAGCCATGCGCATAGGACCTCTCCAGCTGTTCATCGCGGCAGGGGTCCTGCTGCTGTTGGGCGTGTCGTACAGCAGCTACCGCGAGATCATGCAGCACGATCCACGACGCCAGACCGGCAACGACGGCATCGTGATGCTCAGTGCCGAATGGTGCGGCTACTGCACGAAGCTGCGCGCTGGCCTCGATGAGGCAAGCGTCCCGTACACGTTGATGGATATCGAGGAATCGGAAGCGGCCGAGGATGCCTATTTCGCCCTTGGCGCCCGCGGCGTGCCGGTGACGGTCGTCGGCCAGGAGGTCGTCTACGGCTATGACGCCGACCGCATCACCCGTCTGCTGGCCGACCGGGGCTACCGGGTCCGGCTAAAATAGTTCGTTCAGTGACAGCGCGCCGGGCAGGTGTCACCTGGCCGGCGCAATTCGGGACGGGCCGTTTCCGTCCCGGCGACCGATCGGGGCAGGCCAGCCTGCCCTTGTACAAGCGGCGGGACTGCCCGCCTGACAATAACCAGGAGTCATCATGAAAGCCCCCGTCCGTGTTGCCGTTACCGGCGCTGCCGGCCAGATCGGTTACGCCCTGCTGTTCCGCATCGCCGCCGGCGACATGCTCGGCCCGGATCAGCCGGTCATCCTGCATCTGCTGGAAATCACGCCGGCCCTGCCGGCCCTGCAGGGCGTGGTGATGGAACTCAATGACTGCGCGTTCCCGACGCTGCACGGCGTCGTCGCGACGGATGATCCGAACGTCGCCTTCAAGGACGTGGATTTCGCCCTGCTGGTCGGCGCGCGTCCGCGCGGCCCCGGCATGGAACGCAAGGACCTGCTCGAAGCCAACGGCGCCATCTTCGCGCCGCAGGGCAAGGCCCTGAACGATCACGCCAAGCGCAACGTCAAGGTGCTCGTGGTCGGCAACCCGGCCAACACCAATGCACTGATCGCCCAGCAGAATGCGCCGGACCTGGATCCGCGCTGCTTCACCGCGATGGTGCGCCTGGACCATAACCGCGCCATCAGCCAGCTGGCCGAGAAGACGGGTGCGCTCAACACGGATATCAGCAAGGTCCTGATCTGGGGCAACCACAGCTCGACCCAGTATCCGGACATCCACAACACGCTGGTCAAGGGCAAGCCGGCGCTGGATCAGGTCGACCAGGCCTGGTACGAAGGCACCTTCATCCCGACCGTGCAGCAGCGCGGCGCGGCCATCATCAAGGCGCGTGGCGCCTCGTCGGCCGCCTCGGCGGCGTCCGCAGCGATCGATCACATGCGTGACTGGGCGCTGGGTACCGCGGAAGGTGACTGGGCCTCGATGGCCGTGCCGTCCGACGGCAGCTACGGCATCGCCCCGGGCGTGATCTACGGCTACCCCTGCGTGTGCAAGAACGGCCAGTACGAAATCGTGCAGGGCCTGGCGATCAACGAATTCTCGCGCGCCCGCATGGATGCCACCGACAAGGAACTGCGCGAAGAGCGCGCCGGCGTGGAACACCTGTTCGCCAAGAAGTAATGCCGTAGTCCGCACTTCCTGCGCAGCAAAAAACCCGCGGTAACGCGGGTTTTTTCATGCGCGCTTGGCCTTGGCCGCATCCGTCGGGCTCTGGGGCGAGGCCAGTGTGCGATGGACAGCGCCGGTGGCTGATTGCAGCGGTTGGCGACGAGGGCTGCAGCGGCGGTGACGGGTAGCCGTGCGGTGATTTGACGGAATACGGCTTGTCGGCGACGGAATTCGCTCTCCGGTGCGAATCCGCCGTAAAATCCCGTTTTTTCCGGAGACCTTCCATGAGCCAGAACCTGAGCCCGGGGGCGCGTTTCCGTGCCGCCGCCGCGGCTGAAAAGCCGCTGCAGATCGTCGGCGCGATCAATGCCTACGCCGGCATCCTTGCCGCTTCCGCCGGGTTCAAGGCGCTGTACGTGTCCGGTGGCGGCGTGGCCGCTTCCAGCCGTGGCATTCCGGACCTGGGAATCACCACCGCCGAAGATGTCGCGATCGACGTCGAACGCCTCGCCAGCGTGGTCGAGCAACCGATCCTGGTGGATATCGATACTGGCTGGGGCAGTGCCTTCAATATCGCCCGGACGATCCGCTCCATGGAACGCGCCGGTGCCGGTGCGGTGCATATCGAAGACCAGGTGATGGCCAAGCGCTGTGGCCATCGTCCGGGCAAGGCCATCGTGCCGGCGCAGGAGATGGCAGATCGCGTGAAAGCAGCCGTCGACGCGCGTCACGACAGCCAGTTCGTCATCATGGCCCGCACCGACGCCATTGCGGTGGAAGGTCTGGACGCGGCCATCGACCGCGCCCGCCTGTGCGTTGCCGCCGGCGCCGACATGATCTTTGCCGAAGCCGTGACGGACCTGCCCATGTACCGCCAGTTCAAGGACGCCGTGGGCGTGCCGATCCTGGCCAACATCACCGAGTTCGGCAAAACGCCGTTGTGGAGCACGCAGGAACTGGCTGAGGTCGGCGTCGACATGGTGCTCTATCCGCTGTCCGCATTCCGCGCCATGGCGCGGGCCGCACTGGAGGTCTACGGCGCCATTCGGCGTGATGGCCACCAGCGCGCCGTCGTGGATACGATGCAGCCGCGCATGGAGCTCTACGACTACCTCGGCTATCACGCCTACGAGCAGAAGCTCGACGCGCTGTTCGCCAAGGGATCCGAGCAGGGCTGACGGTGACGCAGGTACCGGTCACGGCCTCGCCGCCGCCGAAGATGCCCCGGGGTGCCGGTGAGGTCACTGCCATCATCGCGGCGCTGATTGGTCTGCTGGCGCTGTGCGTGTCGGCGTATACGGCGTACCTGCAGAACCAGCAGGTGCGCGCCCAGGTCTGGCCCAGGCTGAGCCTGGTCAGTTCCAATTCGCGCCAATCACTGCTCGCCATCAACAAGGGCGTGGGACCTGCCATCGTGAAGAGCCGCCGCGTGTACGTCGACGACGTGCCGCAGCGCGACTGGCGTGCCGCGATGGGCAGTTTGCTTGGCCCCGACAATCTGCCGGAACTCGGACAGTCATCGCTGTCGGACATGGTCGTTTCCACCGGCGAGGAAATTCCCCTGTTGCACCTGGAAGACGCGGCTGCCTGGAAGCGGTTGCGTCCGCAGCTCAACCGGCTGCGCCAGCGCGTGTGTTTCTGTTCCACCCTCGACGAATGCTGGCAGATCGACCAGCTGGCAAAGCGTCGCGAAGAGGCCTACATGGCAGTGGATCGCTGTGAACGCCACGACAGCGACGAGTTCCACGACTGAATCAACAACCGGCCGCCTGCCGAGCGGGCTGCCCTGAAGGAGTGACCATGAGCGAATCGGGCGTGCAAGTCCTACCGAAGGCGAAGAAATCCGTGGCCCTGTCGGGCGTTGCGGCCGGCAATACCGCGGTCTGCACGGTCGGCCGTAGTGGCAATGACCTGCACTATCGTGGCTACGACATCGCCGAGCTCGCCGAAAAGGCTACGTTTGAAGAAGTAGCCTACCTGCTGGTTCATGAGCATCTGCCGACCGCATCTGAACTGGCGGCGTACCGCACCAAGCTCAAGCGCCTGCGCGGGCTGCCGCAGCCAGTGAAGGCGGCGTTGGAGCTGTTGCCGGCGTCGACCCATCCGATGGACGTGATGCGCACCGGTGCCTCGGTGCTGGGCACCGTGCTGCCGGAAAAGGAATCGCATCCGATTTCCGAGGCGCGTGATATCGCCGATCGCCTGATGGCCAGTTTCGGTTCGATGCTGCTGTACTGGTACCACTACAGCCACAACGGCCGTCGCATCGAAACGCAAACCGACGACGAGTCGATCGCCGGCCACTTCCTGCACCTGCTCCACGGGAAGGTGCCCAGCGCACTGCATACCCGCGCGCTGGACAAATCGCTGATCCTCTACGCCGAGCACGAGTTCAACGCCTCGACCTTTACCGCGCGCGTCATCGCCGGCACGAACAGTGACTTCTACTCGGCCATCACCGGCGCGATCGGTGCGTTGCGTGGACCCAAGCACGGCGGCGCCAACGAAGTGGCGATGGACATCATCGCGCGCTACCGCAGTGCGGACGAGGCCGAAGCGGATATCCGCGCGCGCATGGAGAAGAAGGAAATCATCATCGGCTTCGGACATCCGGTCTACACGATCGGCGATCCGCGCAATCCCATCATCAAGGAGATCAGCCGCGAGCTGTGCACCGAAGGCGGCAATCGCACGTTGTTCGACGTGAGCGAACGCATCGAAACCCTGATGTGGGATCTGAAGAAAATGTTCCCCAACCTCGACTGGTTCTCGGCGTCGAGCTACCACATGATGGGTGTCCCCACGGCGATGTTCACGCCGCTGTTCGTGATCTCGCGCACCTCCGGCTGGAGCGCGCACATCATCGAGCAGCGCATCGACGGCAAGATCATCCGTCCCAGTGCAAACTACGTCGGCCCGGAAGACCGCTCCTTCGTCGCGATCGACCAGCGCTGAAGAGGGTGTGCCAGGGCCCTTCGCAGAAGGGCCCTGAATAACCCGCGCTGCGCCCTTCGCAGAAGGGCCCTGAATAACCCGCGCTGCGCCCTTCGCAGAAGGGCCCAGAACAACCCGGCGCTGCGTGCTTCGCAGAAGGGCCCTGGACGCACCGCGCCGCCCATCTTTGCGCACGGCGATGTCGATTCGCCGGCATTTCTGATTCCCGCTTCGGCAACTCCGGCTGCCTTTGCAGCGAAATCCTCCAAACACCCCTTCCAGCAGTTTCCCCATCTTTCCGCCGGCGTTACGCTCGGACGGTTCGTCAACGACGGGGATGCATCGTGCGCGCTTCATGGCTGGTGGGTTGTTTCCTTTTCAGTAGCTGGGCGGCGGCCTCGACCGTTCCGGAATCCGCATTCGATGACCTGCGCTGGCGCCTGGTCGGGCCATTCCGCGCCGGCTGGAGCACGGTGGCAGCGGGCGATCCGCGGGCAGCCTCGGTGTACTACTTCGGTGCTGCCGGCGGTGGTGTGTGGAAGACGACCGACGGCGGGCACAACTGGTTCTCCGTCTTCGACCAGCAGGCGCCTTCGATCGGCGCGCTGGCGGTGGCACCGAGCGATTCGAATGTCATCTATGTGGGCAGCGGCCAGCCACAGGCCCGTTACGACACCGCGGCCGGGGATGGCGTCTACGGCAGCCGCGACGGCGGCAAGACCTGGCAGCACCTGGGCCTGGGCAAGACGCGCCATATCGGCGCCATACTGGTTGACCCCAAGGATGCCAACACCCTGCTGGTCGGCGCCCTCGGGCCCTATTACGCGGAAAGCGCCGACCGCGGTGTTTTCCGCAGCACCGACGGTGGCAAGACCTGGACCCGCACCCTCGCCATCGATGACGCGACCGGTGTGGTCGACCTGGCCGCCGATCCGGCCAATCCGCAGCTCGTGTACGCCGCGGCCTGGACGGCGCGCAATTATCCCTGGATGAGCTATTTCACCCCGATGTCGAGCGAAACGGGTGGTATCTACCGTTCCACCGACGGCGGGCAGCACTGGCAGCGTCTGCAGAACGGATTGCCGGGAGGCGTGGTGGGCCGCATCGGTATTGCCGCGACGTCGGCGCGCGGCAAGGACCGTGTGTACGCGGTGATCGATCACGCCAAGGAAGGGGGGCTGTATCGCAGCGATGATGCGGGCGAGCACTGGCAGCTGGTCCACAAGGATGGCTCGCTCGCCAGCCGCTACTTTTCGCGTATCACCGCTCATCCGAAGGATCCGGACACCGTCTTCATCATGGGGCGGTCGATGAAACGCTCGACGGACGCCGGAAGGACACTGGAAATCGTCCGCGGCTCGCCCGGTGGCGACGACTACCACTTCCTGTGGATCGATCCGGCCAATCCGGACCGTCGTATCACCGGCAGCGACCAGGGCGCCGTGGTGACCACCAACGGCGGCGCCAGCTGGAGCGACTGGTACAACCAACCGACGGGGCAGTTCTACTGCCTGCACGCCGACAAGCGCGTGCCGTACTGGCTGTACGCGGGCCAGCAGGACAACGGCACCATCGCCATTACCAGTCGTTCCGATTACGGTGCGATCAGTTTTCGCGACTGGCATCCCGTGGGCGCCGACGAGCGCGATTGCGATGTGCCGGATCCGACCGATCCGAACATCGTCTACGGCAGCGGTCTGGGCGGCCGTATCAGCCGGTTCGACCGGCGTACGGGCGACGTGCAGAACATCACGCCCGTGCTGATCAATACCTACGGCAAGGATCCGCGCACCATCGAGCACCGCTGGAGCTGGATCACGCCGTTGACGATCTCCCCGGTGGCGCCACATGCCCTCTACCTGGGCTCG
The DNA here is from genome assembly GCF_025398735.1 of Tahibacter amnicola. Taxonomy (NCBI): domain Bacteria; kingdom Pseudomonadati; phylum Pseudomonadota; class Gammaproteobacteria; order Lysobacterales; family Rhodanobacteraceae; genus Tahibacter; species Tahibacter amnicola. Next base: position 5,553,183 of record NZ_CP104694.1, on the reverse strand, counting down.
CAGGTACTGTTCCGCAGCGACGACCGCGGCGACCACTGGGTGCCGATCAGTCCTGACCTCACCGGGCGTACGGCGAGTGCCGCCGAATGTCCGGGAACGATACCTCAGGAGCGCGCCAAGGCCTGTGGATTTGGTGTCATCTTCCATATTGCGCCATCACCGCACGATGCGGATGAGATCTGGGTCGGCACGGACAGCGGCCTGGTGCAGCGCACGCGGGACGGTGGCAAGAGCTGGCAGGACGTCACGCCAAGACAGATACCCGAGTGGGCGACGGTGGCCCGCATCGACATTTCACGGGTCGATCGCAATCGGATCTACCTCGCCGTGGATCAGCACCGGGCAAACGTGTTCGAGCCGCTGTTGCTGCGATCGACGGACGGCGGCGCGACCTGGTCCGTCATCAGCAATGGCCTTCCGGCGGGTGAATTCACCAGTGTCATCCGTTCCGATTCGGTCAAGGCGGGCTTGCTGTTCGCGGCGACAGACCGCAGCGTCTACACCTCCTGGGATGACGGCGAGAACTGGCATCCGCTCAAGCGCAACCTGCCCAATGCCTGGGTGCGCGACATGCTGGTCATCGGTGATGACGTCGCGATCGCCACGCAAGGGCGAGCGTTGTGGATCCTGGACAACATCTCGCGCCTGCGCGAATTCGCCCAGGCGTCGACCTTCACCCAGCCGACACTCTTCGCGCCGCCGGCGACCTATCGCTATCGCAAGAACCAGAACAAGGACACGCCGCTGGCTTCCGAGGTGCCGCTGGGCGAAAACCCGCCGGCGGGCGCCATGATCGAATACTTCCTGCCGCGCGCGGCCCGGCATGTCGTGCTCACGGTCACTGATGCGTCGGGGCGCGTGATCCGCCGGTACGCCAGTGACGACAAGCCCGAGGCGCTGGTTGTCGACCAGTATTTCAACGACCAGTATCGCAAACCCGCCATGCCGCTCCCCGCATCCGCCGGAGCGCATCGCTTCCTGTGGGATCTGCGCCACCCGCGACCGGCGGCAATGGCGTATGAGTTTTCCATCGCCGCAGTATCGGGCGTGGAAACCTCGGCCCTGCCGGAGGGCCCGCTCGCGATTCCGGGCGACTACACGCTGACGCTGGACGTGGATGGCCGCAAGCTGACCCGCCCACTGACACTCAAGCCGGATCCGCGCCTTGCGCTGACACAGGATGACTACCAGCAGATTCTCGCCTTCAACCTCGATCTTGCGCGTGTACTCAAGCCGTTGGTGGCGGCGGTCAAGCAGCTGAGCGAGGAGCGTACCGCGCTGCAGAAGCTGCCGCCGGCGGAGCAGGACAAACCCCGGATCGAGGCGCTGACGGCGCGACTTGAAGGGATTGAGCCGCGCGGCCTGCAAGCCTGGGCCGACATCCTGGCCGCCATTGCGGTGGATGCGGAAAGCGCCGAACGGCTTCCCACCGCGGCGCAACGACTGATGCTGGACGACGCGCGCCGGGCTTTGGGCGACATCCTGCGCTCGCCGAAGGAATGAGGATTCCCCGCCGGAATTCGCGATAGCGGATTCCGGCGACTCTCAGGTGACGCTGAGCAGAAACGCGCGGGCCGCCTCGAAGTCACGCTGGGCGGTCGAGCGCGAAATTTCCAGCATCTCGCCGATCTCGTGGAACGCGAGGCCGGCGAATGCGTGCAACGAAAAGACATCCGCCAGGCGGGCGTCGACATCGCGCAGGCGATCCAGGGCATCCACCACGATCGACAAGCTGATCGCGGGATCGTCAACGGGAATCTCGATATCCGGCAGGGCAACCCGCTCCATGCCGCCGCCGCGCTTGGCCGACTGGTGAGCGCGCAGGTGGTCGATCAGGATCTGGCGCATCGCCAGCGCCGCCAGGCGAAAGACATGCGTCTTGTCGTTGAAATTGGCGCGGTTCTCGATGAGCTTGAGATAGGACTCGTGTACGAGCGCGGTGGTGTCGAGCGTGGCTGTGCCCTGGTTCCAGCGCAAAGCATGGGCGCGGCGTCGCAGATCGTCGTAGATCTGGACGAACAGTTCCTGGTCGACGGCGGTGTTGAGCGCGGAAGTGGCGTTCATGGCGTTTTCTTCGACGTGTTGACGAGGGCGTGCAGGGTTTTCCAGCGCGCCTGGGACGCGGCGTCCAGGCCAGCTACGACCTCATCGGCCAGCAACAGGGGCGCGAGCGCGTCTTTCTTGTCCTGCGCGGCGATGCTTTCGGCCAGCTCCAGCTGAATGCCCAGGCGGCCGGGATGGGTAGCCGCAAACGACAGGGCAACGATGTCGAGCGCGCGGCGCTGCGCGATTTCGGCCTCGTCGAACCGCTTGAGGGCGTACAGCCGGGTGCCCAGCATGCGCTTCACATTGGCCATTTGTCCGGAAGTGGCATTTGCACCTTGTACTGCAACCAGCGATTGCTCGGCACGCCGGTAGGCATCGACGGCCTCTGCTGAGCGATCGCTCTTGGCCAGAGAACGCCCGAGGCCCAGCAGGGCGTAGTAGCCATTCATGGTGTCGATGCGCCCGGCTTTTTCCAGCTCGCCGACTTGCCGGCTGCAATCCTGCAGCGCGTCTGCGACCTTGACGCGCGAGCGCATCTGGCAACCGGTAGTGCGGACCCATTCCTGCGTGCCTTCGAGAATATGGTCGGTCCTGGCGTATTCCGGCAGGTCGGCCAGCAGGCTGTCGATTTCCCGCAGCGCTTCATCCACCTGCTGGGTGTTCTCCAGCGCGTTGACCAGCGACATGCGGGCATTGAGCCGGCTCTGCGCCGACAACGTGGTGCTGGTACGCGCCAACTCGGCGTTGTGACGCGAATAGGTGATCAGGGCGTCGCTGTCGCCTGCGGCGTTGGCCAGGAACAGTCGCGCCATGTAGACGAGGAGCATCTGCCCGTCGGCCTCGCGACGCGGCAGCTTGGCGACGATCGCCTCGCTCTGCGCAAGCAGGGAGTTCACCTGCCCGGCATTCTGTGCGCCCTGGATGGCCAGCGCGAGCGCGTGCATCGTCAAGGCTTCGGCCTGGCGGTGGTCGCCGGCGGGGAACGACTGTCCAGCCAGACGTACCATTTCCGGCCCGGCGCGAAGGATCGCGTCCTTTGCCCCCACCTCGACGCCGCGCATCATGACCTCGTTGAGGAGCCCGTAGCGACGTGCCGGTGGCAGGGACGTGTCCCTGCGGATGGTGTCGATGGCGTGCGTGAAATATTCGGACAGGTTCATCGTCGGTGAAGCGCCGCTGTCACGCGCCAGCAGTACCTTCGACAAGAGTTCGCTGGTATCGGTGGCCAGCTGCGCTTCTTCGCTCGCGCGATGCGCGAACAGCACGGACACGACCGTGCCGCTGACCAGTGCCACCGCGGCAGCCGCGGCGAAGCCCACCGCCCAGCGATGCTTGGCGACCGCCCGGCGTAGTGCGTACCACTGCTCGCCCTGGCGCGCCGAAACGGGGCGTCCGGCAAGGTAGGCGCGCAGATCGGCGGCGAACGCGGCGACGCTGTCGTAGCGTTCCTGTGGATCGTCACGCAGCGCTTTCTGCAGGATCGAATCGATGTCGCCACGCAGCTGGGCGGCGAGTGCAGCGGGACTGGTGCGACGTGTGACTGCTACGGCGTCATCGATAGTCGCCGCGCGCAGCGATGGCCGCTCGATGATCGCTGCGGTATCTGTGCGGGCCGTAACGCCGATGAGGAGTTCGTAGGCCAGTGCCGCCAGCTGCCAGATGTCCGACGCAGTCGTGATGCGTTCGTGCCGCAACTGCTCGGGCGAAGCGTATTGCGGCGTCATCGGCGCGGCTTCACGCGTATGCGTCGACGCGGCGGAGTCGAGGGACTTGGCGATACCGAAGTCGATCAGTTTCACCTGCCCGTCGCTCGTGACCATCACATTGCCGGGCTTGATGTCACGATGGACGATCAGGCTACGGTGAGCGTGGCTGAGTGCGTCGCACAGATCGAGCAGAAGCAGCAGGCGTTCGCGCAGCGGCATCTTGCGCTCATCACAATAGCGGATGAGCGTGTTGCCCTCGACCAGTTCCATCGCATACCACAACTCCCCACTGGGGCCATTGCCGCCATCAATGAGATGGGCGATATGCGGATGGCGCAGGCGTGCCACCACTTCGCGTTCGAACAGGAAACGGGCGCGCTGCGAGGCATCGAGCATCCAGCCGGGAATCAGCTTGATGGCGACGTTCTGGGTGAAATCCGACGACTGTCGCCGGCCGAGCACCACCATGCCCATGCCGCCGCGTCCCAGCGGGCGTACGATGTCGAAGGGGCCCAGCCGCGAGGGAAAGGTTGGCTCAAGTGGCGCGTCGTGCCAGACCTTTTCCAGCCGCTGCGTGTCGCTCAGGTGCCGATCGAGCATGCGGCGCACACGCGCGGCGACGTCCGGCGCGCTGTCCTTCAGGACGTCTTCGACGGTCGTCGGGTGGATCGGCTCCGATTCGAGGAGCTGACGGAACAGGGCCAAGGCCAGACGGTCGTTGGCAAGATCGGTCGACATGCGCTCCTGGCGCGGCAGATCGGCAAAATTCGCGCGATTCTACACGCCGTATCGGGGCCAGGAGCGGTCGCAGCGCCAATACGTGGCGGTTGTGACATTCGCCGATGGTGGCGCGCCGCAAGGTCGCGATGCGCCACCATTGCTACGTCACAGGCTGGCCGCCAGCCGGGTTCCCTGGGCAATGGCGCGCTTGGCGTCCAGTTCCGCCGCCACGTCCGCGCCGCCGATCAGGTGTGTCTTGATGCCCAGCGCGCTGGCTTCGGCGTGACAGTCCCGGTTGGGCTCCTGGCCGGCGCACAGCACGACGTGATCGACCGGCAGGATTTCGGTCTTGCCGTCGCGACTGATGTGCAGTCCGGCGTCGTCGATGCGGTCGTAGCTCACGCCGGCCAGCATCGTCACGCCCTTGGACTTGAGCGCGGCGCGGTGCACCCATCCGGTGGTCTTGTTGAGGCGTTCGCCGGGCTTGCCAGCGGTACGCTGGAGCAGCCACACCTGCCGCTCGGAGGCTTCTGGCTGGGGCTTGGTCACGGCGCCACGGGTGGTGTAGTCAAGGTCCACGCCCCACTCGTGCGACCAGCGCGTGATGTCGGTCGTGGGCGAGGGATGGGGCTGGGTCAGGAACTCGGCCATGTCAAAGCCGATACCGCCGGCGCCGATGAGCGCGACCTTGGCGCCAACCGGCTTGCCATGGCGCAGCACATCGAGATAGCTCAGCACCTTGGGGTGATCCAGTCCAGGAATGGGCGGTCGGCGCGGGTGCACGCCGGTGGCGAAAACCACTTCGTCGAATCGTTCCGATTGCAACAATGCCGCGTCGACCCGCGTACCAAGGCGTAGCTCCACGCCGACTGCGGCGATGCGCGCGCCGTAGTAGCGCAGCGTCTCGTGGAACTCTTCTTTGCCGGGAATGCGCTTGGCCATGTTGAACTGGCCGCCGATCTCGCTCGCCTGGTCGAACAGAACCACTGCGTGGCCACGTTCGGCCAGCGTGGTTGCGCAGGACAATCCCGCGGGTCCGGCGCCAACGACGGCGATGCGCTTGCGCGTGGTGGCCGGACGGATCTCCAGTTCGGTTTCATGGCAGGCGCGCGGATTGACCATGCAGGTGGCGCGACGGTTTTCGAAGACGTGATCCAGGCAGGCCTGGTTGCAGGCGATGCAGGTATTGATCTCGGCGCTGCGGCCCTCGCGGGCCTTGGCCACCCATTGGGGATCAGCCAGCAGTGGGCGGGCCATCGAAACCATGTCCGCGTCGCCGGAGGCGAGGATGCGTTCGGCCACATCCGGCATGTTGATCCGGTTGGTGGTGATCAGCGGGAGCGAGACTTCGCCCTTGAGCTTGCGCGTCACCCAGGTGAACGCGCCGCGGGGCACGCTGGTGACGATGGTCGGCACGCGCGCCTCGTGCCAGCCGATGCCGGTATTGATCAACGTGGCGCCGGCCGCTTCGATGGCCTTGGCCAGGGTGACGACTTCGTCCCAGGTCTGGCCTTTTTCGACCAGGTCCAGCATGGACAGGCGGTAGATGATGATGAAGTCGCGACCGACCGCCTCGCGCGTACGCCGGATGATCTCCAGCGGGAAACGGTGGCGGTTCTGGACGCTACCGCCCCAGCCGTCGCGCCGCTGGTTGGTGCGCTCGACCAGGAACTGATTGATCAGGTAGCCCTCCGAGCCCATGACCTCGACGCCGTCGTAGCCGGCTTCCTTGGCCAGGCGCGCGGAATTGACGAAATCGCCGATGCTGCGTTCCACCTGGCGCGACGACATCGCGCGCGGTGTGAACGGCGAGATCGGCGACTTGATCCGCGACGGGGCGAGGGAGAAGGGATGGTAGGCGTAGCGGCCCGCATGCAGGATCTGCATGCATACGCGACCGCCTTCGGCATGCACGGCGTCGGCGATCTTGCGGTGCCGCGCCACGTGCCATGGCATCGACAGCCGCCCGGAAAACGGCTTGAGCCAGCCGCGGATGCTCGGCGAAATACCGCCGGTCACGATCAATCCCACGCCACCGCGGGCTCTCTCGGCGAAGTAGCGGGCGAGCTTGTCGAAGTCGCGGGCATGGTCTTCCAGGCCCGTGTGCATCGATCCCATCAGCACGCGGTTGGCGAGCGTGACGAATCCCAGATCCAGCGGTGCGAGAAGGTGAGGGTACTGACTCATGAGGTGGACCCGTGCCGGAAGCAGGGCCGCACCATGCACGGATGCCCTGGAGCGGGCAAGTCTAAAACCGGCCGTTCCCGCAGGAACGGCCGGTCAGGGGGCGCAGTTCTTACGCCGCCGGCCGCGCGGCTTTCAGGCGCTGCTCGCGCCACCAGCCCACGGCGAGGCCGCCACCGATGACCAGGGCGTAGACGATGACCTCCATCCACACGCGCCCGTCGATAAACCGGATCACGAAACCTTCGTGCAGCATCATCTTCGCGGCCGTCCAGAGCAGGGCGCCGGCGCCGATATAAACCACCACCGGGTAACGCTCCACCAGGCGCAGGATCAGCGTGCTGCCCCAGACGACGATCGGCACCGAGATCAAAAGCCCCAGCACCACCAGGGTGAACTGGCCATGTGCCGCGCCGGCGACGGCCAGGACGTTATCAAGACCCATCAGCGCGTCGGCCACGATGATCGTGCGCATTGCGCCCCAGAAGCCGTTCACCTTGCTGATCTCGTGGGCGTCGTCTGATTTGTCCTCGGTCAGGAGTTTCAGCGCGATCGGTATCAGCAACAGGCCGCCCGCCAGCAGCAGGCCGGGCAGCTTGAGCAGCCACACGACAACCAGGGTCATGAGTGTGCGCACCACGATCGCACCGACGGTGCCCCAGAGGATCGCCTTCTTCTGCAGGTCTTTGGGAAGGCTGCGTGCAGCCAGTGCAATGACGATCGCATTGTCGCCGGCAAGGACGAGGTCAATGACGATGATGGCGAGCAGTGCGGTAAAGAAGGCGGTGGAAAACAATTCCATGGAAAAAAACCTGTCTGGCTGGCGTCTGGAGGGGGTGTGGGGAAACGAAATCGCAGTCAAGACTTCGCCGTGCCCGGCGAAGGTCTTGCTCACTGCGAAACTGGGCTGGGCCAGTGACGACAGCCGCGGGACCGGGGCAGTAGAGCCCGTGATGACGATCCGCGCGCGAGGAGCTACTCCCCTTCGATACGCGAATAAGTAACGGCGCGAGCGTCCAAGGTCAAGCCTGCCCGGCCGGGGACGCGGCCGATTGCGGGCCTTCCGGGGGGCAGTGGCGCGGCATCGCATCATCCGCCGTGCCGCTCACGGGCGGGTCTGCGAAGTCCCCGGATGCCCTCCGCCGCCGCCGCCGGGCCCCGAAAATTGGCCGCTTCGACGATACCGTTCGTACTCCGATTTGCGCCGTTCACGAGCACTTGACGCTATTCGCGGTGTAGTCCGCAAGTGTTAAATGCCCCTGAGCGGAAGATGAACGAGTTGGGGGTCGGTTGGTTACAGGTCTTTGATTTTGCTAGACTGCCGCCGCCCGAGGACCGGGCTAGAATTGTTAAGCCGCGCCGTCGTCACTTTTCCTGTTGAAACTTGATAAAGTGAACGAGCTTTGCGTCCTGACGGGGTGGAGTGGACGCGTGCGATAACACCAATGAGGAGAACTCCGAATGAAACGTAATGGCTTGTTTGCGCTGATCGCTCTGGCGCTCGGTGGCATGACCGCCACGGCCGCCCAGGCCGAGGACTACAGCAACTGGTACATTGCGCCCCGCGTCGGCGCGGTGATCCCCGATAGCGACCGTGAAACCGATTCGTCCCTGTTCACGGGTCTTGGCCTTGGCTGGTGGTCCACGCCGAACCTGGCAGTGGATTTCGAGTGGTCCCTGAATGATGCGGATTTCGAGAACGATTCCGCGCGCAACGGCCATGAGTGGGAAAGCGTCGGTCTCGGCGTCTCGGCCCGCTACTTCTTCGGCGAAGCCGGCACCGCGTGGCGTCCGTACGTGATGGGCGGCATCGGCGCGCTGCGTCACGCCAACATTTCCCAGAGCCAGCTGCCGGAAGGCCGCACCCATGGCTGGGATCCGATGGTCACCGCCGGCGGCGGCATCCAGTACAACTTCGGTGAGCGCGTGGCGTTCCGCGGCGAAATCGCCGCCCGCTATGACCGCGACAACAACTCGCGCCAGTACTACACCCCGGAACACCGCATGGGCTTTACCGACGTGCTGGTCACCGGTGGTCTGGTGATCAACTTCGGTGGTGGTGAAACCGCTCCGCCGGATAAGCCGATCAAGCAGGACGAACCGGGCAAGCCGCCGACGTCGTGCCGTGACCTCGACGATGACAAGGACGGCGTCAACAATTGCGACGACCGTTGCCCGGGCACCTCGGCCGGCACCAACGTCGGCCCGGATGGCTGCCCGCTCAAGGTCGTGATCGACCTGCGCGGCGTGAACTTCAAGTTCGACCGTCCGAAGAAGGGTGAGAAGAACATCGCCCCGACCCTGCAGGAGCCGACCGCCGAGTCGATCGCGATCCTCGACCAGGCCGTTGACGCGCTGCAGCGTAACCCGGACGTCCGCGTTGAAGTCGCCGGCCACACCGACGCCGTCGGTACCGACGAGTACAACCAGGGCCTGTCCGAGCGCCGCGCCCGCATCGTGTACGACTACCTGACCTCGCACGGTATCGACGCCAGCCGCCTGAGCGGCCCGGTCGGTTTCGGTGAGTCCAAGCCGATCGACACGAACGACACCAAGGAAGGCCGCGCGCGTAACCGCCGCACCGAACTTGACGTGCAGTAAGCAACAGGCAATACATCTGTACTCGAAAGCCCGGCGAAAGCCGGGCTTTTTTGTATGCGCCCGGCCGGCGGCAGGATCCGCGCTGGTACTGCAGACTGGTCACGGACGGCAATTTCGCCTAAGGTCAAGACCCATTGGATAGGTCTTGTGTGGCCGCAGGTCAGCCATAAGATCAGCCCGGGCCGGCGGTCGCGGGCGGGGGAGGGCAGTGGATGCTGTTCGAGTCTTTCCCGTCGGCGCGTTTCCGTCTGGCATAACCCCGTGGTGACCGACCACGAATCTTGCGCAGGAGGCTACGATCGTCGTGAACAATCCCTGGACCACCGAATCCCTTTACGAGGCGCTCCACTCAGACGCGAGCATTGACTTGTCCGGCATCGATCTGTCCCTCGTCGGCGGTGTGGATCCGACGTTGAGCATCCTGATGCGCGAGCATGGCGACCTTGCTCTGCAGATGGCCGTGTCCGGCGAGCAGATCTTCGTCTCCGCGCCGCTGTGCCTGGGCAGCCAGGTCAAGGACCGTCCGGCCTTCAACGAGGCCTGCCTGCGTCTCAATCCGCTCAATCCGCTCTCCAACCTCGGTCTGCAGAGCATCGACGGGGAAGATCTCTACATCGTCTTCGGCGAGCTGTCGGCGCGTTCGCCGCTGCAAGCCGTCGTCGAGGAAATCCGTGTCCTCGCCGACAACACCCTCCAGGCCGCCGAGGCCTTTGCCGAACATCTGAAGTGAGTGCCATGGCCAGCATCTGGACCAAGATCATTACCCTGTTCCGCGGCGCCGCTCATGAGGCCGGCACCGCCGTCGTCGACGCCAACGCGATGCGCATCCTTGACCAGGAAGTGCGTGACGCCCAGAACGCCCTGGTGCGTTCGCGTGAAGACCTCGCCAAGATCATGGCGCAGCGCAAGATCACAGCGGACAAGGTCGGCGACAAGCAAGCCAAGCAGGCCGAGTACACCAACTACATCCGCGAGGCGCTCAGCCGCAACAACCGCGAACTGGCGCAGGAAGTGGCGACCAAGCTCGCCCAGCTGGAAGCCGATATCGCCCAGGAAACGAAGATCATCGGCGAGTACGACGCCAGCATCTCCAAGCTCCAGGCCTCCGCGCGCCAGGCCGAGACCGTGATCTCGCGACTGAAGCAGCAGATCGATACGGTAAAGGCGACCGAAAGCGTCCAGCGCGCACAGGCGGCACTGGCTGCCGCGCACGTGGGCACCGGCGCGAAACTGGGTACCGCCCTTGATTCGCTCGAACGGATCAAGCAGCGGCAGACAGAACGCGCGGCGCAGCTGGAAGTGGCGCAGGAACTGGCCGACACCAGTGGCGATGGCGACCTGCACCGGCGTCTCGCCCAGGCCGGCATCATGCCGGGCGAGTCCTCGGCCGATTCGATCCTGGCCCGCTTCGAGCGCGAACAGCGCCCGGCGCTGGGGCATGAGGCGGGGCCGTCGCCGGTTCTGCCAAAGCCCAACTGACATCCATCGGCCGACGGGCCGTGAAAGAGGCATGACGCGCCGGAGGCCGGGAATCGGCCTCCGGCGCGGCGATCCGGAAAGGGAGGGATGGCATGCCGGTATTCGTCCGTCTCATGCGCTTGTTCCGGCGACACCTGGCTCTCATGAGCTGGAGCGTGTTGCTGCTGGTCGTGGTCGCCCATTGCCTGATCAGCTGGCAGCTGATGGTGATGGCGGGCGAGGAAAAGCTCGTCACGCCGACGATCTGGTTCTATTTCTATATGGTGACCGCGGCGACGATCGGCTACGGCGACTTCTCGCCCCAGACCGACGGC